>NZ_JBHYJD010000007.1:0-187180 GCF_042740555.1 Nonomuraea sp. NPDC059007
GCTTAGCGGGGGCTCCCCCGGCGCCGGGCCCGCCTCCGGCGCCCCGGGGGCGGGGGCGCGGTCCGGGGTGTGGTGCCGGCGGGCCGACCCCCTGCCCCCCCCCCCGCCGCGCGGGGGGGGGCCTTCTCGTGCGGGCTACTTGGCCAGCAGCGAGCGGAGCACGTACTGCATGATGCCGCCGTGCCGGTAGTAGTCGGCCTCGCCGGGGGTGTCGATGCGGACGACCGCGTCGAACTCGACGTCGCCGGCCTTCACGTGCACGGTCGGCGGGATGCCGCCGTCGTTGAGCGCCACGACGCCGGTGATCTCGAAGGTCTCCTCGCCGGTGAGCCCCAGGGACGCGGCCGAGGCGCCCTCCGGGTACTGCAGCGGCAGGACGCCCATGCCGATCAGGTTCGAGCGGTGGATGCGCTCGTAGGACTCGGCGATGACGGCGCGGACGCCGAGCAGCGCGGTGCCCTTGGCCGCCCAGTCACGCGAGGAGCCGGAGCCGTACTCCTTGCCCGCGAGGACGACCAGCGGCGTGCCGCTTGCGGCGTAGTTGACGGAGGCGTCGTAGATGAACGACACCGGCGCGCCGGCCTGGGTGAAGTCGCGGGTGTAGCCGCCCTCGGTGCCGGGGGCGATCTGGTTGCGCAGGCGGATGTTGGCGAACGTGCCGCGGATCATGACCTCGTGGTTGCCGCGGCGCGAGCCGTAGGAGTTGAAGTCCTTGACCGCGACGCCGTGCTCGTCGAGGTACTGCGCGGCCGGGGTGCCGACCTTGATCGCGCCGGCGGGCGAGATGTGGTCGGTGGTGACCGAGTCGCCCACCTTGACCAGCACGCGGGCGCCGGAGATGTCGGTGACCGGCTCCGGCTTGACCGGCATGCCCTCGAAGTAGGGGGCCTTGCGGACGTAGGTGGAGTCCGGGTCCCACTCGAAGGTGTTGCCGGTGGGGATCGGCAGCGAGCGCCACGTGTCGTCGCCCTTGAAGACGTCGGCGTAGTCGCGCTCGAACATCTCGCGGCCGATCGAGGAGTTGACGACGTCCGCGACCTCCTCGGGCGAGGGCCAGATGTCCTTGAGGAAGACCGGCTCACCGTCGTTGCCGACGCCGAGCGGCTCGGTGTCGAGGTCGAGGTCCATCGTGCCCGCGAGCGCGTAGGCGACCACCAGCGGCGGCGAGGCCAGGTAGTTCATCTTCACGTCGGGGTTGATGCGGCCCTCGAAGTTGCGGTTGCCGGACAGCACCGCGGTGACGGCCAGGTCGTTGTCCTGGACCGCCTGGGAGATCTCGGGGATCAGCGGGCCCGAGTTGCCGATGCAGGTGGTGCAGCCGTAGCCGACCAGGTTGAAACCGATCTTGTCGAGGTACGGCTGCAGCCCCGACCGCTCGAAGTACCCGGTGACGACCTGCGACCCCGGAGCCAGCGAGGTCTTGACCCACGGCTTGCGGGTCAGGCCCTTGTCGACCGCGTTGCGGGCCAGCAGCGCGGCGCCCAGCATCACGTAAGGGTTGGAGGTGTTGGTGCAGCTGGTGATCGCGGCGATGGTGACGATGCCGTGGTCGATCTCGAACGTGGTGCCGTCGGCCAGCGTCACCGGGCACGGCTTGTGCGGCCGGCCGTTCGCGCTCTGCGCGGGCGGGTCGGAGGCCGGGAAGCTCTCCTGGCCCGCCTCGTCGTCGGCGACGAAGTTGGCGACGTCGTGGCGCCAGGTGTCCTTGGCGGCCGACAGGGCGATGCGGTCCTGCGGGCGCTTCGGCCCGGCGATCGACGGGACGACCGTGGCCAGGTCGAGCTCGATGTACTCGGAGAACTCGGGCTCGGCGCCGTCCGGGTCGAGCCAGAGGCCCTGGGCCTTGGCGTAGGCCTCGACGAGCGCGATCTGCTCCTCGGAGCGGCCGGTGAGGCGCAGGTAGTTGGTGGTCTGGCCGTCGATCGGGAAGATGGCGCAGGTGGAGCCGAACTCGGGGCTCATGTTGCCGATCGTGGCCCGGTCGGCCAGCGGCACGGAGGAGACGCCTTCGCCGTAGAACTCGACGAACTTGCCGACCACGCCGTGCTTGCGCAGGATCTCGGTGATCGTCAGCACCAGGTCGGTCGCGGTGGCGCCGGCGGGGAGCTTGCCGCTGAGCTTGAAGCCCACGACGCGCGGGATCAGCATGGAGATCGGCTGGCCGAGCATCGCGGCCTCGGCCTCGATGCCGCCGACGCCCCAGCCGAGGACGCCGATGCCGTTCTCCATCGTGGTGTGGGAGTCGGTGCCCACGCAGGTGTCCGGGTAGGCCTTGCCGTCGCGCGTCATCACCACGCGGGCCAGGTGCTCGATGTTGACCTGGTGCACGATGCCGGTGCCGGGCGGGACGACCTTGAACTCGTCGAAGGCCGTCTGGCCCCAGCGCAGGAACTGGTAGCGCTCGCGGTTGCGCTCGTACTCGCGCTCGACGTTGCGCTGGAAGGCGTCGGGGTGACCGAAGAAGTCGACGATGACGGAGTGGTCGATGACCATCTCGGCCGGGGCCAGCGGGTTGATCTTCGTCGCGTCGCCGCCGAGCTCGCGTACGGCCTCGCGCATCGTGGCCAGGTCGACGACGCAGGGCACGCCGGTGAAGTCCTGCATGATCACGCGGGCGGGCGTGAACTGGATCTCGACGCTCGGCGCGGCCTTCGGGTCCCATCCGCCCACGGCGCGGATGTGGTCGGCGGTGATGTTGGCGCCGTCCTCGGTGCGGAGGAGGTTCTCCAGCAGGATCTTCAGGCTGTACGGCAGGCGCGCCGAGCCCTCGACGGCGTCCAGCCGGAAAATCTCATACGACGCGTCGCCGACGCGTAGCGTGTCACGGCTGCCGAAGCTGTTCGCGGACACGGTGAATCGCCTCCTCGGTGGACCAAATACTCAGTCAAATCCTGCCGCACCCGGGGACCGGACAAGACGTTAGGTAACCCTAACCCGCAGGTTGCAGCGGATATCTCGACATCAAGATATCCCTAAAGTATCTCGACATCAAGTTAAACCGCGCTCACAGGGGCGCGAGCCGCCAGAACAGCAGCCCGACGATCGCCACCGACAACACCGGCGCCAGGATCTTCTGCTCGAACTTCTTGCCCGTCTTGATCCCGATCTTCCACGGCAGCACCCACCGGGCAGCCAGCGGCCACAGCACCGGGCACCCCCTCTCGGTCATGCAGTCGCCCACGACGTGGACGAAGCACCCGATCCCCACCGCCAGCCCCAGCCACGCGTAACCGACCCCGAGCGACATGAACACGACGAACAACCCCGCGGTCAGGCCGATGTTCACCATCGCCGAGCCGGTCTTGTTGCCGGGAATGCCGATGCCGATGGCTCGCAGGGCCAGGCCGATCAGCAGGACGACCATGATGTCGCGCCCGATCGGGTACGTGTTCGCCAGCCAGTGCGCCCCGAACCCCACCGCCACCGCGAACGCCAGCGAGTGCGTCATCCCCCGGTGCCCGCCGCTGATCCAGGCGACCACCTTCGACAACGCCCACGTCACCGGCCCGAACGTCTGGGCGATGGTCGCGCTCGGATGGTCGAGGTCGGGCAGCATCGCCGCCCCCGCGCACACCAGCGCCCCGGCGATGAGCTCGGACGGCGTCAGCGCGCTGGCCATGATCCCGGTCTCGATGAACCGGCTCGACTCGTTCAGCAACGGCAGCGCCGCGAACGCCGGCGCCAGTCCCAGCCACGCGATCGCTCCGGTCATCGCGTGCGAATGCCCCATCATGCGAAGATCACAAAGAGTTACTGTAATGCAAAATCCCGCCCTGGCGGAGGTATCCCCAAGGCCACTGGCGCTCCAGAAAGTCCGCCAGAACCGGCGAAACCGCCCCGCCCCACCCACTCCGGCTCGAAGCACTGAGCATCGACCAATTCACATGAGCCCTGTTCACATTTCCGAAATCTTGGGGTTACTTGTGAGTATCACTCACGACTGCCGGAGGTACCCCCCAATGCGCTTACCCCTGGCCCTGCTGGCGGCACTGACCGTGCTCGTCACACCGGCCCATGCCCAGGCAAGCACCGCCAACCCCCTCCCGCCCCACCTGGAGACCATCCGCAAGGCCGAGGCGATCAAGCTCTACGGCGACGACGCCATCCGCCCGCTGCCCCAGCGCAAGACCTCCCTCGCCGCACTCGGCGACAGCGAGATCTCCGGTGAGGGCGCCGTAGACCGCTCCCTCTACGAGCCCGGCACCGACGGCCCCGACAACTGGTGCCACCGCTCCACCAAGGCGGCGGTGCACGTCACGCAGATCCCCGCCGACGTCACCTACAACCTGTCCTGCTCCGGCGGCGCGACCAACGACATCACCATCGGCGGCACCCACCAGTACGAGGAGCTCAACCAGGGCGAGAACCTGTCGATCAAGGCCCGCAACACCCGGATCAAGATGATCACCGTGGTGGCCGGCGCCAACGACGGCGGCGGGCCCGAGTTCGGCCCCACGATGACCGACTGCGTCACGCGCCGGATCCTCTTCCAGGGCAACTGCTGGCCGAACCAGGACCCGACCTGGCAGCAGCGCGTCGACTTCATCGTCCCGCGCGTGGCCAAGGCGCTGACCGACGTCAAGCAGATCATGGCCGAGGCCGGGTACGCCCCCGGCGACTACCAGCTCGTCGCCATGTCCTACCCGGGCCCGGCCAGCCCCGACGTCGAGGACAACCCGAACTTCCCCGGCTGGTACAACGGCGGCTGCCTCGGCTACCTGTCCGACCTGGCCTTCGCCCGCAACAAGGCGGTCCCGATCTTCGAGCAGGGCATCCGCGCCGCCGCCCAGCAGGCCGGCGCGCGCTACCTGGACGCCAGCCGCCTCTTCCACGGCACCGAGCCCTGCCAGGACACCACCTGGGTGACCGGCCTGCACGCGGTCAACGGCGACTTCTTCAACCCGAACGCGGTCCGCCAGTCGTTCCACCCGAACACCTCCGGGCACGCGGCGTTCGGCGCCTGCCTGACCCAGTTCTTCAACGCCGGCACCAACGCGGCCACCTGCATGAACCCGGCCGGCTCGCTGAGCCCGCGGCTGTACGCGGGACTGCCGGAGTTCAAGCAGCTCAGGCATGCGGCGACCGGTACCTGCGTGGACGTGGAGGGCAATTCCTCGCGCAACGGCCGCAAGCTGCTCAACTGGCCGTGCGAGGCCACCAGGAACCAGGCGTTCTGGTACGACCCGTCCACCCAGGCCGTCCACTCCCAGCTCTCGCAGGACCGGTGCGCCGACATCAACGGCGGCAACCTGGTGGCCGGCACCGCCGTACAGGTGTGGAACTGCAACGCGAGCCCGGCGCAGCGCTGGACCTTCGACGGCGCGCGCCTGCACGCGGCCGGAGCGCCGTCGCTGTGCGCCACCTTCCCGGGTACGGCCCGCGCCCTCGGCGACGGAATGGTCCTGGCTCCGTGCGACGGCGGCGACCAGCGCCAGGTGTTCACCTGGGAGGCCAAGACCGCGGTCGTCTACCAGCAGCTGAAACTGTCGGGCAAGTGCCTGGACGTGCCGGGAACCAAGCCGGCGAGTGGCGCGAACCTGCTGCTCTACTCCTGCGACGGCAGGGCCGACCAGTTCTGGGGGTTCAACACGGTCTCCGGGCAGCTGCACAACCTGGCCGACCCCGGCCTGTGCGCCGACGTCGAGGGCGGCACGGTGGACCAGGGCCGGCCGGTGCAGGTGGCGAACTGCTCGGCGGCGATCGGCCAGTACTCGGCCTCGATGCGCTGGAACCTGTCCGGCGGGGGCTATGCCTCCCGCAAGGACCCGTCATGGCTGATCGGCGCGGCGGGCTCGGCCGACAACACGCCGGTGACCTTGCAGAGGACGGGATCCTGGACCCCGGGTGAGAGCCGCAGGCCCGACCCGTGGAAGTTCATGACCGTCGACATCTACTGAAAACCCACTGAAACTTACGGAAAACGCAGACGAGGTCGTTTCCAGCGGCGACAGCACCCCCCAGCCCTGCCGACGCGGAACGACCTCGTCTGCTCTAGATAACGGCCGTCTTTCCCATGCTGTTCCCGGATTCCGCAACTTTTTCGTGATCTGTCTCACTCTCGGCCAGTGCGGCCGAGGTGACCTCCCGGAAGAAGGGCACCACGATCACCAGAGCGAACGCGGCGAACACCGCGAAGGCCACCCGGACCCCGGCGAACTGGGCGACGAGCCCGGCCACGAGGGAGGCGACCGGCATCGCCCCGTAACCCAGCATGCGCCCGGCCGCGGTGTAGCGGCCGAGCAGCCGGTCCGGCACGACGCGCTGCGCGATCGTGCGGGAGTTGACCGTCCACAGCGTGCCGCCCATGCCGCCCACGAAGGCGGTGACGCCCACCGCCCACGCCACGGGCAGCACGGCCGGGACGAGCAGCATGAGGAACGTCCCGGCCAGGTCGGCGAACAGGGCCCAGCGCACGCCCAGCAACCGGTTGATCAGCGCGACCGTCAGGGCCCCGGCCAGGCCGCCGAGGCCGATGGCGCTGATGAGCAGGCCGTATCCGGCCGCGTCCAGCCGGAGCTCCTGGATCGCGTAGATCGGCAGCAGCGCCAGCCAGGCCGCCCAGCTCGCGCCGAGCACGGTGACGGCCAGGTTGAGCGTGCGCAGGAGCCGGTGGTTCCACAGGAAGGCGAGCCCCTCGCCGATCTCGCCGCGGACCGACGTCCGGCCGGACGCGGGCGCCGCCGCGGCGCGGAAGCGGCCCACGAGCAGCGCGAGCAGGACGGCGCCCAGCGCGAAGCCGGCTCCCGCCGAGCCGAGCGCCACCGACAGGCCGATCCCGACCAGCAGGCCGCCGACCGCGGGACCGGCGAACTCGTTCATCAGCGTCTCGGCCCCGGCGATCCAGGCGTTGGCGCGGGTGAGCCGCCTTGCCGGTACGGCCGCGGGGACCAGGGCGCCGATCGCCGCGCTGGCGACCACCTCGGCGACGCCCAGCGTGAGACCGGTGGCGTACAGGAGGGGAATGGACAGCCAGCCGGCCAGCGCGGCGGCGAGCAGGACCCCGACGGCGCCGAGGCGGACCAGGTTGGCCACGACGGCCAGCCGCCGCCGGTCGCCGCGGTCGGCGAGGACGCCCGCGTGCAGCGAGACCAGCAGCCACGGCAGGGTCAGCGTCACGCCCACACCGGTGATCAGCGCCGGTGAGGAGGTCAGCCCCACCGCGGCCATCGGCAGGGCGATCCGGCCGATGCCGTCGGCCAGGTTCGTGACCGCGGTGAACCCGACCAGGGCGCCTTCGTTTCTCATTCCAACCACCTATCGCATTAGAAGGTTAGATCTTAACCGTCTAGGTGATTAGATGGAAGGCATGATGGAACCGTCTTCCGCGACCCTTCTCATCGAGGCGTTCGCGAACACGATCGACGTCGAAGAGGGCACCGATCTGCTGTCCGAGCCAGGCGGGCTGCGGAGCTGGCTGGCCGCCCACGGCCTGCCCGGCAGCGTGGACGAGCGCGCCTTCCAGCAGGCCAGGCTGCTGCGGGCGGGACTCAGGGAACGGCTGCTCGCCAACAACGGCGAGGAGCCGGACGAGCGGGCCATCGCCAAGGCCGAGGAGGTACTCGACTACCTGCCGGTGACGGTGAGCCTTCGCGCCGAGGCGCCGCTGCGAGCGGAGGGACCGCTGGCGGCCATCGCCGCCGCCTGGGCGAACACCGCCGCGACCGGCGAATGGCAGCGGCTGAAGAGGTGCCCGAACCACGCCTGCGCCTGGGTTTTCTGGGACGGGACGCGCAGCCGTACCCGGAAATGGTGCTCGATGCGGGTGTGCGGAAACCGGGCGAAGGTGCGCGCGCACGCGGAACGGCAGCGGACGACGTAGGCTTGTCATCGACCGGTTGTCGATATATCTTTGAAGCATCGACAGCATTCGACGATAGGAGCACGACATGTCTTCCGCACAAGCGTCAGGTGGCCCTTGGCCCGACGCACACGAGATCAAGCGCGCCGCCCGTGAGGCGATCAGGAACATCTCCGAGGCCTTCGAGCAGGGCGCCGAGCACCACCACCGTCATCGGGGCGGCGGTCCGCACGAGCACCGAGGCCGCGGCAGGCGCGGCGGTCCCGGCCCGTTCGGCTTCGGTCCCGGCGGCCCCTGGGGCCAGGGCGGTCCCTTCAGCGGGGGCCGCGGCGGCTGGGGCGGCTGGGGCGGCCGGCCCCGCAAGGCCAAGCGCGGCGACGTCCGTTCCGCCATCCTCGCCCTTCTGGCCGAGGAGCCCCGCAACGGCTACCAGATCATCCAGGAGATCGCCGAGCGCAGCGAGGGCGGCTGGAAGCCCAGCCCCGGCGCCGTCTACCCGGCGCTCCAGCAGCTCACGGACGAGGGCCTGGTCGTCGCCGACGAGAGCGAGGGCCGCAAGACCTTCCGCCTCACCGACGCCGGCCGCGCCTACATCGAGGAGCACGCCGACGAGGTACGCGCCCCGTGGGACGAGATGCGCCCCGACATTGACGACAACACCGCAGATTTGTGGGATATCGCCCGCCAATCCGCCTTCGCCATGATGCAGGTATTGCAGACTGGCAGTGAGGCGCAGATCCGCGAGGCCCGCAAGGTGCTCACGGAGACGCGCCGCAAGCTCTACCAGATCCTGGCAGACGGCGACCCTGGCGAGGAGTGACCTGAGTGGACGCGCACGACCTCCGGATCGGCGATGCCGAGCGTGAGCGGACGATGGCTTCCCTGCGCGAGCACTTCGCGCAGGGCCGCCTGAACCATGAGGAGCTCGACGAGCGACTCGACCGCACGCTGGCCGCCCGCACCGCACGCGACCTGACCGCGATCACCGCGGACCTCCCCTCCTCGGAGTACGGCTACGCGCCACCCGCTCCGGTCAAGGAGGGAGCCTGGGACGACCGGCACGCCTACCACGACATGATGCGCGCCCACCGTGACCAACTGCGCGAGGCGCGTCACCAGATGCACGACGCGCACCGGCAGTGGCATGACATGCGCCACAAGATGCGGCACCAGGGCCGCACCCACCACCATCACGGACCGGGGCCGATGGTGCCGTTCCTGGTGGTGTTCGGGATCGTCGCCATGATCGTGGGCGGCTTCGGGGCACTGAAGTTCGTGCTGCTCTTCGCGATCGGCGCGATGATCTTCAGTTCCATCCGCCGCGCGGCCATCCGCCGGTCCCTACGCTGACGCGCCGGGCTCCCCGCCCGGCGCCAGCGACTCCCTCAGCCTGCGCAGCTCGGCCGCGATCGCGTCGAGGGTCCAGTGCGCGTTCAGCCCGCTCGGGTTGGGCAGCACCCACACGGGCGTGTCCGCGATCTTCCGCTCCTGCGCCCCCATCGTCGCCTTGGGTACGGCGAAGGCCGTGCGAAAGGCCGACACCCCGAGCACGGCCAGAGTTCTGGGCCGGTGCTCGCTCAGCAGCGCCGCCAGCCGTACACCCCCCTGCGCGAGCTCGGCCCGCGACAGCTCTGCGGCCTTCGCGCTCGCTCTGGGCACGATGTTGGTGATCCCCAGCCCGTAGGAAGGCAGCAGGTGCTGCTCGGCCGGCGCCAGCAGGCGCGGCGTGAACCCCGACAGGTGCAGCGCGGGCCAGAACCGGTTGCCCGGCCGGGCGAAGTGATGCCCGGTGGCCTCCGACATGAGCCCGGGGTTGATGCCGCAGAAGAGCACGTCGAGATGGGGGCCGAGCACGTCGTCGATCACAGCGGCGAGATTAGCCCATGTCTTCGAGCTTGCGGCCCTTGGTCTCCTTGACCCACTTGGTGACGAAGAGGAAGGACAGGACGGCGAACGCGGCGTACATCGCGTAGGTGAACGGCAGGTTCCACTCCGACAGCGCCGGGAACGAGACCGTGATCAGCCAGTTCGCGATCCACTGGGCCGCGGCGGCGACGCCGAGGGCGGCGGCGCGGATCCGGTTCGGGAACATCTCCCCCAGCAGCACCCAGACCACCACGCCCCAGGACAGGGCGAAGAACAGCACGAACACGTTGGCGGCGACCAGCGCGATCGTGCCCTGCGGGTTCGGCAGCGTGACCGCGCCGCCGACCGTCTGGGCCGCGCTGAACGCCCACGCCGCCGTGCCCAGCGAGATCGCCATGCCCGCCGAGCCGATCAGCAGCAGCGGCCGGCGGCCGATCCGGTCGACCAGCGAGATGGCGATGAACGTGCCGATGATGTTGATGACCGAGCTGGAGAAGCTGATCAGCAGCGAGTTGCTCTGGTCGATGCCGACCGACTGCCAGAGCACCGACGAGTAGTAGAAGATCACGTTGATGCCGACGAACTGCTGGAACACCGACAGGATGATGCCGATCCAGACGATCGGCAACAGGCCGAGCGCCCGGCCGCGCAGGTCCTTCATCGTCGGGCGGGCCTCGGTCTTCAGCGAGTGCTGGATCTCGGCCACGCGGGCGTCCAGGTCGATGTCCGGGCCCTCGACCTCGGCCAGCACCTTCCGCGCCACCGTCGAACGTCCGGCCGCGATCAGGTAGCGCGGCGACTCGGGGATGGTGGAGGCGAACAACAGGTACAGCAGCGCCGGCACCACACACGCGCCCAGCATCCACTGCCACGCCTGCAGGCCCCACAGCGGGTTGTTCACGTCGCCGCCGGCCACCCGCGCCAGCACGTAGTTGACCAGCTGCGACACCGCGATGCCGAGCACGATCGCCAGTTGCTGGAACGACCCGAGCCGCCCCCGGTAGGCGGGCGGCGCCACCTCCGCGATGTACGTCGGCCCGAGCACCGAGGCCATGCCGATCGCCACGCCGGCCAGCACCCGCCAGAACGCCAGGTCCCAGATCGCGAACGGCAGCATCTGGCCGATGGAGCTGATCGCGAACAGCGCCGCGGCGACCTGCATGGTGCGGGTCCTGCCCCACCGGTCGGCCAGCCCGCCGCCGACCCACGCGCCGATGGCGGAGCCGAGCAGCGCGATCGCCACCACGAAGCCGGTCTCGACCGAGCCGACCTGGAAGTGCTTCTGGATGCCGGTGACGGCGCCGTTGATGACGGAGCTGTCGTAGCCGAACAGGAAGCCGCCGATGGCGGCCGCGGCCGTGATGAAGACGACGTGCCCCAGGTTCTCCTGCTGCGACTGCGGTGTGGCCATGTTTCCGGACGTACCCGGAGATTGATCAATAAACGGCTCCACTTAGGCAAAGAGAGGGAGCTGCGGCATTTTGGTGGCGCGGACCCCTCGGGGATTTGGCCCAATAAGAAAGAGGAAAAGCGGCGCTTATGCCGGGCTAAGTCTGGCGATTAACGTACCTGCATGTCACGGATCGTCCCGCCCGCCGGGCCTGCCCGGACCCTCGCGCTGGCACAGCTCACCAACTCCCTCGGCGACGGCGCCTTCTACGCCACCTCCGCGCTGTTCTTCACCCGGGTCGTCGGGCTCTCGGCCGCGCAGGTCGGCGTGGCGCTGACCGTGGCGTGGGCGTGCGGCATGCTGGCCGGGGTACCGCTGGGACACGTGGCCGACCGGTGGGGACCGCGGCGTACCGCCGTCGTGCTCGCGGTGGCGACCGCGCTGGCCCTCAGCGCGTTCCTGGTGGTGCGCGCCTACCCGCTGTTCATCCTCGTGGCCTGCCTGTACGCCTGCTGCCAGGGCGGACTGACTTCAGCCAGGCAGGCGCTGCTGGCTGGCCTGGTGCCCCCGGAGGAGCGCACCGCCGTCCGCGCCCACCTGCAGTCGACGCTGAACGCCGGGCTCGCGGTGGGCGCCGGAATCGGCGGGCTGGCGCTCTCCTTCGACACCGCGCCCGCCTACCTGGCCGTCTTCGCCCTGGACGCCGTCGCCTTCCTGCTGGCCGCACTCATGCTGCGCCGCCTGCCGGAGGTGCCCCCGGTCCCCGCCGCTCCGGCCGGGACCCGCGCGCCACGCCTGGCCGTCCTGCGCGACCGCCCGTACGCGCTGATCACCTTCCTCAACGCGATCATGTACCTGAACATGCCGCTGCTCAGCCTCGGCCTCCCCCTCTGGATCGTCGAACGCACCGACGCCCCCAAACCCGTCGCCGCCGCGCTGCTCGTGGTCAACATGCTCTCGGTGGTGATCTTCCAGGTACGGGTGGCCCGCCAGGTGACCGACCTCCCCAGCGCCGCCAGGGTAGGTGGCCGATCCGGCTGGGTCTTCCTGGCCGCCTGCCTGGTATACGCGGTGTCCGGCGCCAGCATCGGCCCGTGGGCGGCAGTGGCGGTGCTGGTGAGCGCCGCCCTGATCCAGGTGTTCGGCGAGATGATGCAGGGCGCCGCCGCCTGGGAACTCGGCTTCGCCCTGGCCCCGGCCGACAAGCAGGGCCAGTACCAGGGCTTCTTCGGCATGGGCCCGCAGATCGCCCGCATGCTGGGACCGGTGCTCATGACCACGCTGCTGATCGGCTGGGGCACGGCGGGCTGGCTCGTCCTGGGCGTCTTGTTCCTGACCGCCGGCCTGGCCCTGGGCCCCGCCATCCGCCACGCCCAGCGCACCCGCCAACCCCTCCCCGCCCACCCCTGACCCCACCGTGAGGGTCAACCTCCCGGGTCCAGAGGTCCCGGAGGGTTCGGGAGTCTCGAAGTCCAGGGGTCAGTCGAGGATGAGCATGAAGTGTTCCTCGCCGTCGTGGACGATCGTGCCCGCGTGCCGGAAGCCGAGCTTCTCCAGCAACCGCACCGAACCGGTGTTGGCCTTGTGCGGGTCGGCGTGCAGCGGGCGGGCCTTCTCCTCCTGGAGGTAGAGGGTCAGCGCCCGGGTGCCGACGCCCTTGCCCCAGTGTTCGCGGCCCAGCCAGTAGCCGAGAAAGCGGCGGCTCTCCTCGGTCCAGGACACGATGTTGCCCGCCGTCACGCCGTCCACGGTGACGGTCCTGACCAGCACGTCGGGGTCGCCGAGGATGTTGGCCCGCCAGTGGTTCATGAACCGCTCGCGCGGGCGGGAGGGAAAGTTGGCCCGCGCGCTGGCCTCCTCGTCGTGCTCCTGCTCGAAGAACACCTCAAGGTCGGCCTGCTCCACGGCCCGCAGCCGCACATCTACGCTCATGCCGCGGGAGTCTGGCACCCGCCACCGACATTTCACGGACGCTGGTCGGTGGGGATCGTGGCGGTCACCACGAATCCGCCCTGACCGTCGCCCTCGGCCGCGAACTCCCCGCCCAGCAGCGACACCCTGCGGCGCAGCCCGGTCAGCCCCATCCCGGAACCGGCCGCGGCCAGTTCGGGCGCGGGGGAGGACAGGGGCGCCTGGTTGCGGACCTCGACCTCCACCCGGTCGGCGAAGTAGGCGAGCGAGACCGTCACCGCGCCGCCGGGCGCGTGCTTGCGGGCGTTGGTCAGCGACTCCTGAACCACCCGGTACGCCGCCCGTGCCACCACCGCGGGCACCGCCGACGCGTCACCCGAGACCGCGAGCGTGACCCCCTCGCCCGAGGCCAGCTCCGCCAGGTCGCCCCCGGTGTCGTGGTCGGGCGGCCGGCCGCCCACGCTTTTGCCCGGCAGTTCGTCACCGGCGACCACCTGCATCAGCTCGCGCAGTTCGTTGAGCGTGCGCGCCCCGGCCCGGCGGATCTGGTCGGCCGCGGTGCGGGCGGACTCCTCGCGGGCGGTGACGCGCAGCGCCTCGGCGTTCAGCACGATCTCGGTGACGTGGTGGGTGACGATGTCGTGCATCTCGGCGGCCAGCCGCCGCCGCTCGGCGACCTCGGCGCGTTCGGCCAGCAGGCGGCGTTCGGCGTCGGCCAGTTCGGCCCGCCGCCGCAGCGAGCCGATCAGCTCGTAGCGGGTCTTCAGCCAGAGCGCCACGACGGCGGGCAGCGCCGTGGCCGACAGGGCGAAGTACAGCGCGGTCCAGGCCGGCGCCCAGATCGGGATCGCCAGCAGGGCCAGCGCGGCGGCGAAGGCGAACGCCTGGCGCCACGGCAGCAGGTACACCAGGAACGACACCACGAGCGGCGCCGCCAGCGGAGCGGACGCCTGCGTGGTTCCCGCGCTCAGGGCCAGCGCCGCCATGGCGGCCAGGGTGAGCGCGCCGACGGTACGCGGGAGCCGTACCACGCCGAGAAGACAGACGTCGACCACGAGGTTCACGACCAGCTCCGCGACCTGACCGCCGCCCGCGAACAGGAAGACCTGCGTGATCGCGCACACGACGGCCGCGCCCCACGAGGCCAGAACCACGGTACGGCGGTCGCCCGCGGTGAGGTCGGGCCTGGTCACGGCGGGTCACCCGGCAGCAGCCCCGCCCGGTGGGCCAGCAGCGCGGCCTGGGTGCGGTGGGTGAGGCCGAGCTTGGTCAGCAGCCGCGAGACGTAGCTCTTCACGGTCGTCTCCGACAGGAACAGCCGTTGCGCGATCTCCGGGTTCGTGAGCCCTTCGCCCAGGCAGACGAGCACCTCGCGGTCGCGCTCGGCCAGTTCCTCGACCCTGGCGCGAGCGCTCTCGCCGCGCGCGGACTGTGTCACCAGGCGGCGCGCGGCGATCGGCGACATGACCACGTGCCCGCCGGCGGCGACTCTGATGAGGTTGAGCAGGTCCTCGGCAGGCGTGGTCTTGACCAGGTATCCGCTCGCCCCGGCGGCCAGCGCGGCGCGCACGTGGGTGTCGGAGTCGAAGGTGGTCAGCGCGATCACGGTGGGCGGGTCGGCCAGCGCGGCGATCTCCCCGGTGGCCGTGACGCCGTCGACGCCGGGCATCCGCAGGTCCATGAGCACCACGTCGGGCCGCCCCCGCAGGACCTCCTCGACCGCCTCCGCCCCGTCGCGCGCCTCCCCCACGACCTCGATCTCTGGGCTGGAGCCGAGGATGGTCCGCAGGTGGCCGCGTACCATCGGGTCGTCGTCGACGAGCAGCACCCTGATCATGCCTGCCGAGTCTGTCATCACCCCAGTGTCTCTCTCCAGAACAATGTCCCGCTCCAGAACCCGCACTGGTGCGCCCGGTCCAGGTCGACGGGTCCGACGCCGCCCTGCTCGGCCGGTTTGAGGCTGACGGCGCGCGCGCCGGTGAAGGCGGGCCAGCCGCTCGGCCGGCCGGTGCGGGCGAAGGAGGTCCAGGCGTCGATCATCTGGTCGGCCAGGCGCCACTGCCCGGCGGTGAGGTCGTCCCAGGGCTGCCCGCCCAGGTCGAACAGGTACGGCAGCTCACTGGCATGCTGCGCGCCCGGCGGGAAGCCGGCCGGCACCCGCCCGATGTTGGGCGCCTTCTCGTCGGCGAACTCGTAGGCGTAGACCCGGGTGTGCTCGGCCATCTCCCGGTCCGCCCAGAGCGTCGGGCAGGCCCAGGCCCGGTCACTGGCCACGGTGGCCCAGGCCAGGGCCGGGCTCCGGTAGGCCGACAGCGGGTACTTCCTCATCGCGGCCTCGGCGTGCGTGCCGAAGGCGCCCTTCATGAGCCGCGGGTAGTTCTCCGCCGTCACAGGGAATCCGGCCTGGGCGGCGCCGGATACGAAGCCGTTGCCCTCGTCCCTGGTGCCGCCGGACAGCACCGGGATCTTCAGGAACCTGCCCTGACGCAGCGCCCCTGCGGGTTCGCGGGGCAGCAGCGGCGTGCCGTACGCGAGACTGCTGGAGAAGCTCTCGTTGACCGGCATCAGCGCATCGGCGGGCTTGGCCCGCAGGCACTCCAGTTCGCGGCCCGCCGGGCAGCCCAGTTTCTTCGCCGCCTCAAGGCCCGTGGCGTGGTTGGCCTTCAGCGGGACATAGGGCGTGAAGGACGGCATGCCGGGGATCGGCAGGTAGGTGCCGCTGACCCACTCCAGCATGCAGGAGCCGGACTGGATGATCGCCCGGTCGGCCAGCCCGCGCATGGCCGGGGAGGTGAGCAGGGCGCAGGTGCTCATCCCGCCGGCCGACTCCCCGAACACCGTCACGTTGCCCGCGTCGCCGCCGAAGGCCGCGGCGTTGCGCTTGGTCCAGCGCAGCGCCTCCAGCTGGTCGGCCAGGCCGAAGGTGCCGGAGCCGGACAGGCCGGGCAGGCCGAGGTAACCGAACGCGCCGAGCCGGTAGTTGACCGTCACCACCATGACGCCGCCCTTGGCGGCCAGGCGGCGGGCGTCGTAGGCGGCGCCGGAGCCGGTGGTGAAGCCGCCCCCGTGGAGCCACACCATCACCGGCAGCCGCTTGCCCGTGCGCTTGGCCGGGACGGTGACGTTGACGAACAGGCAGTCCTCCGCGCCGACCCGCTTGCCCGCCTCCGCCTGGGTGCACTGCTCGCCCGGCTTGGTGGCGTCGGCCACGCCCGTCCACGGCTCGGGCCTGACGGGTTCCTTCCAGCGCAGCGGGCCGACGGGGGCACGCGCGTACCGGATGCCGCTGAAGGTGGTGACCGCGGCTTCGGTCTGGCCGCGGATCCGGCCGGAGTCCAGTCCGACCACGGTGGTGGTCTCGGGGGCCGCGGCGTGCGCGGCCCCCGAGACGAGGAGCAGGCAGAGCCCCGCGAGCAGGGACGATCTCATGACGACTTCCTTCCGAACGCCGTTGGGACCGCCACCGTACGATCGGCGCCACGGCCCCCGGCACCCGCGGAAGTTGCGACCCGGCGACCGGAAGTTGTCAGAGGCGCGGGTCCACGGGCTCGGTCTCCATCGCCAGCACGGCGAAGACGGGCTCGTGCACGCGCCACATCGCCTCGCCCTCGGCCAGCCGCGACAGCGCCTCAAGCCCCAGCGCGTGCTCGCGCAGGGCCAGCGACCTCTTCTTGCCGAGGAAGCGCCGGCGCAGCACCTCCAGCGCCTCGGTGTAGTCGGGGCCGTAGATGATGCGCAGGTACTCCCGCCCGCGCACCTTGACGCCGGGCTGCACCCGTCCTGGCGTGTACGCGGCGGGCTTGACCACCATGCCCTCGCCCCCGGCCGCCGTCAGCGACTCCCACCAGGCCGTCGCCGCAGCCCGCGAGTCGTCCGAGTCGAGCGACACGAACACGTGCCTGGTCGGCGTGATCAGCTCGGAGTCCAGGCGGCCCAGCGCGGACAGGTGCCACGCGTGCGGCTCCAGCGCGGTGTTGCGGCCGCTCTGCCCGTCCCCGCAGGCCAGGATCTGGAACGGCGCCAGCCGTACCCCCTCCAGGCCGTCCACGGGCCAGCAGTAGCGCGCATAAGCCTCGCGGAAGCGGGCGGCGTTGTCCTGGCGGCGCCGGGTGCGGTCCAGCAGACCGCTCACATCCAGGCCGCGCCCGGCCGCCGCCTCCAGGACCGAGGTGGCCATGGGCAGCGCCGTGCGCGCCGCCGCGCCGACGGAGGCGTACTGCGACCTGATCAGCTCGCCCGCCTTCGCCGACCACGGCAGCAGCTCGCAGTCGAGCACCACCCAGTCGGCGCCGAGCTCGTCCCACAGCGGCGCCACGGCCGCGCGCAGCCGCTCCACCAGCGGCGCGGTGTCGTCGAAGAAGCGCCGCCCGGTGCGCGTGAAGATCTCCCCCGCGCTGCCGTCAGTCACGCCGAAGCGCGCCGCCGCGGCCTCGGGCGTCCTCGCCAGTACGGCCACCGCCCGCGAGCCCATGTGCTTCTCCTCGCACACCACCTCGGTGACCCCGGCGGCGGCGAACTCCTCGAACGCCTGCGCCGGGTGCTCCAGGTAACCGTCGAGCTGGGAGGTCTCCGGCGGCGCCATGGTCGGCGGCAGGTAGACCAGCCAGCGCGGGTCCACCGCGAAGCGGCTCATGACCTCCAGCGCCGCTGCGGCGTTGGTGTCGAACACCTTGACCCGCGGGCCGAAGCGCGTCTCGACGTAACGGGTGCCCTGGACGTCGTTGATGTCGAGCTGGCCCGGGTCGCGGGTGTAGCCGCCGAGCGGCTTGACCGGGGCGTACCAGACCTGCTCGGCGGGCACGGAGACGAGCTCGCGCGAGGGGTAGCGCAGCGCGGTCAGCTCGCCGCCGAACACGGCGCCGGTGTCGAGGCAGATCGTGTTGTTGACCCACTCCGGCTTGACGGTCGGGGTGTGGCCGTAGACGACCATGGCCCGGCCCCGGTACTCCTCGGCCCACGGGTAGCGCACGGGCAGGCCGTACTCGTCGGTCTCGCCCGTGGTGTCGCCGTAGAGCGCGAACGCGCGCACGCGCCCGGAGGCGCGCATGTGGTAGGCCTCCTTGAGGCCGGCGTGCGCCACGACGAGCTTGCCGTCGTCGAGGACGTAGTGGCTGAGCAGGCCGTCCATGAACGTCCGCGCCCGCTCGACGAAGGCCGGGTCGCTCGCGGCGAGCTGGTCGAGCGACTCCTGCAGGCCGTGCGCGACGCGGACCTTGCGGCCGTTCATCGCGCGGACGAGCTTCTGCTCGTGGTTGCCCGCGACGCAGATGGCGGTGCCCGCCTCGACCATGTCCATGACGATGCGCAGCACGCCGGGCGTGTCGGGGCCGCGGTCGACCAGGTCGCCGACGAAGACCGCGGTGCGGCCCTCCGGGTGGTGCGTACCCTGCCAGCCGAGCTCGGCCAGCAGCCGCTCCAGCTCCGCGCGGCAGCCGTGCACGTCGCCGATGATGTCGAACGGCCCGCGCAGGTGCCGCAGGTCGCTCCACGCCTTCTCGTAGGTGACCTGCGCGTTCTCGATCTCGTCGAGGCCGCGCAGCACGTGGACCTTCCTGAAGCCGTCCTTGTTGATCTTGCCGAGGGAGCGGCGCAGGTCCTTGCGCTGCCGGATGACGACGCCGGGGCCGAAGTCGCGGTCGGGCCGCGTCTCGTTGCGCGCGATCGCCACCTCCTCGGGTACGTCGAGGACGACGGCGTCGGCCAGCACGTCATGCCGCCTGGCCAGCTCGATGAGGCTCTTGCGGGCCTGGTACTGCACGTTGGTGGCGTCGACCACGGTGAACAGGCCGCGGCTGAGCCGTACGCCCACGATGTGGTGGAGCAGGTCGAAGGCGGCGGGGGTGGAGCTCTGGTCGTTCTCGTCGTCGGAGACCAGGCCGCGGCAGAAGTCGGAGGAGATGATCTGCGTCCGCTTGAAGTGCTTGGCGGCGAACGTCGACTTCCCGCTGCCCGAGACCCCCACCAGCACCACGAGAGACAGCTCGGGAACGCTAACCACGAGTGAAAACCCCCATCTGAGTCGAGGGCCCCAGCTCGGGGTCCTCCTCGCCGACCGGCCTGATGCCGACGGTGTAGCCGAACCGCTCGCACACGCTCGCGCACCAGGCGGCGAACTCCGCCCGCGTCCACTCGAAGCGGTGGTCGCGGTGGCGCAGCCCGTCCAGGAACTCGTAGCGCACGTTGTACTCGACGTTCGGCGTGGTCACGAGCACGTGCTGCGGCTTGGCCGCGCCGAACACCACCCGCTCGAGCGCGGCGAGCCTGGGCGGGTCGACGTGCTCGACGACCTCCATGAGCACCGCGGCGTCGTAGCCCGCGAAGCGCTTGTCGGTGTAGGTCAGCGCACCCTGGAACAGAGTGAGCCTGGCCCGCTTGCTGTCGGACATGCGCTCCAGGCGCAGCTTGCGGGCCGCGATGGCCAGCGCCAGCGGCGAGACGTCCGTGCCGGCGACACGGGCGAACCGCGGCCTGGCCAGCAGCGCGCCGACCAGCTCGCCCTGGCCGCAGCCGAGGTCGATCACGCTGGTGGCGCCCAGCTCCTCCAGGGCCGCCAGGACCGCCTCACGGCGCAGCACGTTGAGCGGCCGCGCCTTCGCCTTCCCCGGCTCGCCGGACTCCGCCCGCGTCTCCTGTGTCTCCGGCGTCTCGGCCAGGGCCTCTTCGGTCTCGGCCGCCACCGCCTCGTCCGCTGCGGTCTCGTCCGGCGCGGCCTCCTCCGACACCGCGGGCTCCAGTTGCTCCTCGGTCTCGTCGCCGAGCTCGGCCAGCCGGGCCAGCGCCGAGCGGGCCAGCGTCCAGCGCCGCCCCAGGTACCGGCGGGCGATCACGCCGCGCAGCGGGTGCTCGCGCAGCCATCCCTCACCGGCCCGCAGCAGCTTGTCCACCTCGTCGGGCGCGACCCAGTAGTGCTTGGCGTCGTCGAGCACCGGCAGCAGCACGTACAGCTGGTTGAGCGCGTCGGCCAGCCGCAGCGTCCCGCGCAGCGTCAACCGCACGTACCGCGAGTCGCCCCACTCGGGAAACCCCTCGTCCAGCGGTACGGCCTGCGCCTCCACCGCCCACCCGAGCGGCTCGAACACCCCGCGGGCCAGATCCGCCCCACCCCTGCAGACCAGCGCGATCTCCAGCGGCAGCGGCGTCCCCGGCAGCTCGGGCCGTGCCTTGCACCGCCCGGCCCGCGCCGTCCTGAACACGTCCGCCAGCGCCACCGCCATCAGCGACGAGGCGGCGTACGGCCGGTCGTTGACGTACTGCGACAGGCTGAAGTCGGGCGAGCTCTTGCCGCTCGACCTGACCAGCGCCACCGGGTCCACTTCCAGCAGCAGGGCCACGGTGCATCGTCGCTCGTCCGCTTCTGGATAGAAGACCGTCGCCGTTCCCGTCGATTGACGGAACTCCTGCACCCGGTCGGGGTGCTTGTGCAGCAGGAAGCCCAGGTCAGTGGCCGGCTCGGCGGTGGTCGAGATCGTCAGTAGCACTCCGGAAGTCTGACTTATCCGGTACGGGCGGCGCCAATCAAAATCGCCGCCCGCCCGCGGCTGCTTCACACGTGGGGCAGGATCTCGGCGGCGATCAGCTCCAGGTGGTCGAGGTCGGTCAGGTCCATGACCTGCAGGTACACGCGCTCGGCGCCCACCTTGGAGAACTGCTCCAGCTTGCCCAGCACCTCGGCCGGCGTCCCCGCCAGGCCGTTGGCCCGCAGTTGGGCCAGGTCGGTGCCGATCGCCCCGGCCCGGCGCTCCAGCCCGGCCTGGTCGGCGGCCACGCAGACGGTCTGGGCCACCGACATGCGCACCGTGCGACCGGCCGCGTCGGCGGCCTGCCGTACCGTGTCGAAGTGGGTGCCGCTCTCGTCCACGGTGCGGAAGGGCACGTTGAACTCGTCGGCGTACTTCGCCGCGAGGCGGGGCGTGCGCTTGGCGCCGAAGCCGCCGATGATGATCGGCGGGTGCGGGCGCTGCGCCGGCTTGGGCAGCGCGGGCGAGTCCTTGAGCTGGTAGTGGGCGCCGTCGAAGGAGTAGGGGCCCTCGGCGCTCCACAGGCCGGTGACGATGCGCAGCTGCTCCTCGAACCGGTCGAAACGCTCCCCGACCGGCGGGAACGGGATGCCGTAGGAGGTGTGCTCGTTCTCGTACCAGCCGGTGCCGAAGCCGAGCTCGACCCGGCCGCCGCTCATCTGGTCGACCTGGGCGACGCTGATCGCCAGCGGGCCAGGCAGGCGGAAGGTCGCGGGCGAGACCAGGGTGCCGAGCCGGATGCGGGAGGTCTCCCTGGCCAGCCCCGCCAGGGTGATCCAGGCGTCGGTGGAGCCGCTGCCCGGATCACCCTGGCCGATGCGCTGATAGTGGTCGGAACGGAAGAACGCGTCGAACCCCAGCCGCTCGGTGGCCCGCGCGACGGCCAGCAGCTCGTCGTAGGAGGCGCCTTCCTGCGGTTCGGTGAAGATCCTCAACTTCATAGGCCCATTAAATCCGGAGAACGGCCCCGCGCCCGCGTGTAGCCTTGCTAGTTTCACTTTCGGTAGCCGCCCAGCCACGAAGGGTCGCTTATGCCGAACAGCCGGCGCAACAGAGAGCCGGGCACTCCCCCGCGCTCCATCGTGATGGCGGCGGCCCTGGCTCTGGCCGCCGCCACCGGCGTGGCCGTATGGCTGCTCCCGGCCCAGGCCACCCCCGAGACCCCGGTGGCCGCCCCCGTCAAGCCCCCGCCGCCGACGGTCACCGCCACCCCGCGGCCTTTAGCCGCCGAGGGGCCCAGCGCGTTCCTGGCGTTCGTCGACACCGCCCGCACGCCCGAGTTCGACCTGCCCGACCACAGCCGCCGCACCGGCGTGCGCTGGTACGCGCTCGGCCACGTGGTCTCCGGCGGCGACGGCTGCGTGCCCAAATGGGGCGGCAAGCTCGACCCCGGCAGCAACCCGGTCGCCAACCGCATCGGCAAGCTGCGCGCCGGCGGCGCCGACGCCGGCCTGTCCTTCGGCGGCCCCGCGGGCAGGGAACTGGCCGACGCCTGCGACGGCACCACCTCGCTGACCGCCGCCTACCGCCGGGTGGTGAGCGCGTTCGACGCCCGCTTCGCCGACTTCGAGATCCGCGACAGCGCCAACGCCGACGTGGTGCTGCGCCGGGCCAGAGCGCTGCGCGCGCTGCAGCAGGAGCGGCCGCTGCATCTCACCTTCACCTTCCCGCTGGGGCCCGGCGGGCTGTCAGAACGCGACGCGGCACTGCTCAAGCTCACCCACGACGCCGGTGCCCGGATCTCCACGGTGAACCTGCTGGCCGCCATCGAGCCCCGTGACGCGCCCGAGGGCCGGATGCGGCGGGTGGCGGAAGCCGTACGGGCGGCTCATGGGCAGGTCACGCGGACGCTGGGGATCACCGACCCCGCCCAGGCGTGGCGAAGCCTCGCGCTCACCTCGGTCCTGCGCGGCCCCGGCGACCTCGGCGAGATCGACGCGCGCAAGCTGACGACGTTCGCCGCCCGCTACGAGCTGGCCTGGCTGTCGCTGCGCGGAGCCGCCCCACCGCAGGCCGTGTCCCGAATCCTCTGGCGCACCCGTGCGTGAACAGTAAGATTCTCCGGTCAGGGGGTATTTGCCGGAGGAGGAGCGTTTGATGGCGGCCCGGCCGGAGCTGGCCAGGAAAGTGCTGCTCTACTGGATGGACGGCATGATCGCGTTCATCGCGGTCGCCTTCGTCTTCATGCTGCTCGGCCTCGTCGGCAACCGCACGATCTCCGCTGGACACGCGCTGCTGGTCATCGCGCTCCTGCTGACGCAGTTCGCCCTCTTCCCGTTCATCCTGCGCGCCGCCTACGACGACAAGCCCAGGCCCACCGTCCTGCTGGTCGTCTCGGGGGTGGCCATGCTGGCCGCGGTCGCGCTCATCCCGCCGGGGCTCGGTGTCAGCACCTGGGAGATCGTCGCCGGTCTGTGGCTGGCCGGCGTGGCGATCCACTTCCCGTGGCGGGTGAGCGTCGCCGTCGGTACGGCCCTGGCCGCCATCACCATCCCCGTAACCATCCTCGTCGCCCAGATCTCCGTGCCCTTGGCCGTGCTGGGCGAGGCGGTCACCCTGGTGCTGACCCCGCTGGCCATGTGGCTGTGGGTGTGGCTCGGGCGCACGATCAGGGAGGCGCACGAGAGCCAGACCGCCAAGTCCCGCCTGGCCGTCGCCGAGGAACGGCTGCGCTTCGCCCGCGACCTGCACGACCTGCTCGGCCACAGCCTGTCGGTGATCAGCCTCAAGAGCGAACTTGCGGCGAAGCTGTCGGCCAAGGACACCGGCCGCGCCGCGGGCGAGATGGCCCAGGTCCGCGAGCTGGCCGGGGGTGCGCTCGCCGAGGTCCAGGCCGCCGTCGAGGGCTACCGCTCGCTCGACCTGTCTCGCGAACTGGCCACCGTACGCGCCGCCCTGGAGGCCGCCGGCGCCCGCTGCACGATCGAGGCCGGCACCGACGACCTGTCGCCCGCCGCCCGCTCGCTGCTCGCGTGGGCGGTACGCGAGGGCGCCACCAACATCCTCAAGCACAGTACGGCCACGCGCTGCTCCATCACCATCGACCGGGGCGTGCTGGAGATCCGCAACAACGGCGTGAAGGGACCCCAGCGCATGACCGGCAGCGGCCTGCGCGGCCTGTCGGAACGGCTGACCGCCGCCGGCGGCACGTTCTCCGCCTCGGCCACGGGCTCGGACGAGTTCCTCCTGCGCGCGGCGGTGCCGGCATGATCCGGGCCAGCAAGCTCGACAGGATCCGGTGGCTGGTCCTGTACTCCTGCGACTTCATCAACCTGACCGCCTTCCTCAGCCTCGCCCAGCTCGGCCTCGCCTTGGAGGAGAACTGGGCGCCCAAGCCCGCGATCATCGCCTTCCTCGTCGTGCTCGTGGTCTTCTACGCCCTGTCCACCCGGCCCCTGCGCATCGCGACCCGCGGCGGGCGGCGGCCGACCCTGCTTCTGGCGGTCACCGCCGTCATCGCGCTCGTGTTCACCGCCTTCACCATGTTCTGGCTGGTGCCGGTGTGGCTGGCGATCGCGTCGCCGTTCCTGAGCAGACGCGTCTTCTGGACCACGGCCGCCGTCGTCGCCGCCCTGACCGGCGTGTTCGTGGCCGTTCTCGGCGGTCTCCCGGCCCTGGGCATCCTGCTGGTCCTGCTGGTGATCGTGACCGGCGGCACGCTGGCCAACGTCCGGATCTGGCGGATCGCCCAGGAGGCCCACGAAGGCCAGGAGGCCAAGGCGGCGCTGGCCGTGTCGGAGGAACGGCTGCGCTTCGCCCGCGACCTCAACGACCTGCTCGGGCAGAGCCTCGCCGACATCGCCGCCGGGGCCGGGCGGGCCGAGAGCACGCTGGGCGCCGACCCCGAGCGGGCGGCGGCGGAGATGTTCGAGGTACGGGACCTGGCCAGGCGGTCGTTGCGGGAGGTTCGCACCGCCGTACAGAACTATCGGGCGCTCGACCTCGGCGAGGTGCTCGCGAGCGTGCGCGCCGTGCTGGAGGCGGCGGACGTGCACTGCGCGATCGACACCGACGACACCGGCGACCTGCCCGCCGAGGCCCGCACGCTGCTGGCCGCGGTGGTACGCGAGGGTGCCACCAACATCCTCAAGCACAGCACCGCCCAGCGGTGCACGATCACGATCAAGAATGGGGTGCTGGAGATGTCCAACGACGGGATCTCGGCGGACGCCGGCGAGCCCGGCGGGCTGCGCGGCCTGTCCCAGCGGTTGAGCGCGGCGGGCGGCACGCTGAGCGCCGGCGCCGCCGACGGCGTCTACCTGCTGCGGGCCGCGGTATGACCACGCGCGTACTGCTCGCCGACGACGAGCACCTGATCCGCGGCGCCCTCGCCGCCCTGCTCGACCTTGAGGACGGCATCGAGGTCGTCGCCCAGGTCGGCCGCGGCGACGAGGTGGTCCCCGCGGTCCGGGCCCACAACCCCGACGTGGCCGTCCTCGACATCGAGATGCCCGGCATGGACGGCCTGACCGCCGCCGAGCAGATCAGCGACCAGTGCAAGATCGTCATCCTGACCAGCCTGGGCCGCCCCGGCTACCTGCGCCGCGCGATGGCCGCCGGAGTCAGCGGATTCCTGGGCAAGGACGCCTCCGCCGAAGAGCTGGCGATGGCCATCCGCAAGGTGATGGCCGGCGGCCGCTACCTCGACGCCGAACTGGCCGCCGCCGCGATGGCCGCCGGCGACAGCCCGCTGACCGAACGCGAACGCGACGCCCTGCGCCTGGCCGGCGACGGCGCCCCCATCTCCCGCATCGCCACCGAACTCCACCTGACAGAAGGCACCGTCCGCAACTACCTGTCCAGCGCCATGACCAAACTCAACGCCCAGAACCGCCTGGAGGCCATCCGCACCGCCCAGCGCATGGGCTGGCTGTAGCCCTGGCATGACGGCGATCGAGAAGGTCCTCGTGGCGATCGCGACGGCCCTGCGGCCTCCGGCCAGGGCGTTCGCCTGGTGGCATCGGCAGCTCACACACCACCCCCTCGTGACGCCTGTCGCCTCCGGGGCGGCGTTCTTCTCCCTCTATGTGACGGCGGCGTGGATCACCGGAGAACGGCCCATGCCCTGGCCCGTCGCCGGCTTCTTGGCCGCGGGCATGACCGCCGCGGCCGGGCTGCGATCGCTGATCATCACATGGCGCCGCGCACCGATCGAGCCACCCGGCTCCGACGGATTCCGGCTACGGCGGGTTCTCGAACACCCCTCCCAGCCCGAGCACCAGCGCGATCACCATGGCGGCCAGCAGCGCCGTCAGCACGAATAAGTGAATCTTCCTGCCCAGCCGGACAAGGTTCTGAGCTTTGCGCCATTGCCGCTGGTGGGCTCGCTGAGCCCGTAGCTGGGCGATCTGCCGGCGGCTCGTGACCTTGAGCCTGCTCCGGTCGATCTCCTGCCGCTTCATGATCGTGCGTCACTCATGCGTCGTCAGCGCCCCTTCTGGCCTGGATCCTTCGACGTAGTCGTGTCGATCGCCGGTCAGGGCGGCGATGCGCCGTAGGAAGCCCGTCCCCGGTGCCGCACGGAGGGGACGGGCTCTTGCCGGGACCTACGCGCGGCGCGTGTGGTCTCGAATGCCTTGCTGACTAGCAGATGTAATGAACGCCGTCCGTGGTCGGGGGCGCCGGGAGGAAGCTCTCGCCGCCGTTCCTAGGCACCTGGGTGATGTGCACCCAGGCGCTCCCGTTCCAGTTCGCGAGATTGACCGGGACCGTGGTGTTGTTCCTGGCCGCGCGGGCACGGTCGCCTAGACCCTGGGCTCCGATGTTGACGAACGCGCAGATCAGAGGCACGGAATAGAACCTGACACCGTTGCCGTCGTAGAGGCAGAAACTTCCACTCGGGCAATCGAGGGCTGCCTTGGCCGACGCCTGCGCGGGCAGGGCGCCGGTTGCACTCACCGCGATCACGGCCGCAGCCGCGACGAGCATGATCTTGCGCATGCACACTCCCTTGTGGAACGAGGGCAGCCTTTGCCGCCCCCCTGACAGTTGCTGACTCCCAAGGTCTACCGTTGGACGATTGATTGGATTCGGGTCCGCAACGCTAATCAATCAATGGTGAACAATCGTCAAGGGGTCCGCCCCGACCTATGGCCCCGCCCCCGAGACGGCCAGAGTGGGGCTCCCGGCCGCCTGGGCGTCTGCAGTCGCTCTGCCCAGGTGATGGGCAGAGCTGTTCCTGTATCCAGCTAGTCCGTGATGGTCGCCGGCCCACAGGAACCCCCACGGCCCGGGTCGACGCCGGGGTTGAGTGTTGTTGCGTACCTGCTGGTCAAAGCCTCTTTCTAGGCCTTGACCAGCAGGGCCACGCACTCCACGTGGTGGGTCATCGGGAAGGCGTCGAAGGCGCGCAGGTCGGTGAGGGGGTAGCCGCGTTCGTCCAGCCAGGCCAGGTCGCGGGCCAGGGTCGCCGGGTCGCAGGAGACGTAGACGATCCTGGCCGCCTCCAGCGAGGCGATGCGGTCCACGACCTCGCGGCCCAGGCCCGAGCGGGGCGGGTCGACGACCACCAGGTCGGCGCGTTCGATCTGGAAGCGGTCCAGGGCTTCCTCCACCCGGCCTCTCTCCACCCTGGCCTGGGGGAGGTCGCGCAGGTTGGCGCGGGCGTCGCGGACGGCGGCGGCCTCCGATTCGAGGCCGAAGACGGCGCCCTCGTCGCCCACCCGCTCGGCCAGCGCGGCGGCGAACAGGCCCACGCCGCAGTACAGGTCCAGCGCCCATTCGCCGGGTTCGGGCTGGCCGTAGGTGAGGACGGCGTCCAGGAGGGTCTCCGCGGCGCCGGGGTGCACCTGCCAGAAGCCGCTGCCCGTCACCCGGAACTCGCGGTCGTCCGCCCGCTCGTGGAGGTTGCCGGAGCCGTGACGGGCGTCGCTGCGGCCCTTGCCCTGGTTGACGAGGATGGAGGCGGGTGCCTCCAGGTCGGGGACGGCGACGGTGCGGCGCGGGCGGGGCGCGATGACGACGTTGCGTTCGCCGCTCGACGACGCGATGACCTCCACCCCGGCGGCGCCCTTCCAGTTGTGCGCCTCGGCGCCCACCGCCTCCACCTCGGGGTGGGCGATGAGGCAGGCGTCGACGACCTCGATGTCGTGGGAGCGGTGGTGGCGGAAGCCGAGCTCGCCGCCGGGCGTGGCGGCGAACTGGACGCGGGTACGCCACCCGAGCCCGTCCTTGGCCCCAGGAACCTCCTCCACCACGATCTCGCGCTCGATCCCGGCCAGGCGGCGCAGTTGCTCGGCGACCACGTCGGCCTTCATGGCCCGCTGCGCCTCCAGCGTGACATGCTGCCAGTCGCACCCACCGCACCGGCCGGGACCGGCGTACGGGCACGGCGGCACGACCCGGTCGGGCGAGGCCTGGAGGATCTCGACGGCGTCGGCGCGCAGGAACCGGGTCGTCTCCTCGGTGACCCGGGCACGGACTCGCTCTCCGGGCAGTGCGTGGCGTACGAACACCACCCGCCCCTCATGGCGTGCCACGCACCAGCCGCCATGCGCGACCGGGCCTACCGTCAGCTCGAGAGTTGCCTGTTCCACAGCAGTACAGCCTAGGCCCTCACCCGGCCGACTCCACCGAGCACCACCTTAACTACGCTATGTAACCATGCACGAGGGGCGGGTGGTACGACGGCGGCTCGGGTTCGGGGGCACGCTGGCCGCCACGCTGTTCTTCTGCGCCTCGCTCACCCCGACGCTGCTGCCCAGGCCGTGGGTCATGCAGGGCGCGATGGGCGGGGTCACCGGCATCATCGGCTACGCCGTGGGCGCGAGCGCGGGCGCGGCGGGACGGGCGCTGATCGGCTACGGGCTGCCCGAGCGGGGGCGGGTGCTGGCCTGGCGGGTGCTGATCGCGGTGTGCGCCACGCTGGCGGGCGTGACGCTGTGGTACAGCCTCGGCTGGCAGGGCGACCTGCGCGCGCTCATGGGGATGACCAGGCAGATCACCTGGTTCCCGCCGGCGATCCTGGCGCTGAGCGTCGCGCTGTTCGCGCTCTTCCTGCTCCTGGCCCGGTCGGTACGGCTCGGCGGCCGCAAACTGATCACCTGGCTGGACCGCTTCGTCCCGGTGCCCATCGCCCAGGCCACCGGAATCGTCATCGTGACCGCCGTCGTCGGGGTGCTGGCCAACGACGTGCTGTTCTCGGGGTTCGTCAACGCGGTCAACGACGCCTCGTCGGTCGCCAACGGCACCACCGATCCCGGGGTGCGGCGACCGGGTTCGGTGAAGGTGTCCGGCGGCGCGGGTTCGCTGGTGGGCTGGGACGCCCTGGGGCGCGAGGGCCGCAACTTCACCGGGAGCGCGATCGCGACGCCCCGGTTGCGCGCCTTCTCCGGGAAGCGGCCCGCCGAGCCGATCCGGGTCTACGTGGGCCTGCAGGCGGCTCCCACACCGGCGGCCCAGGCGGCGCTGGCCGTACGGGAGCTGGAAAGGACGGGCGCGTTCGCGCGCCCGGTGCTCGCGGTGCTGGGGACGACGGGCACGGGGTGGGTGGACGAGCAGATCGCCGACAGCCTGGAGTACATGTACAACGGCGACAGCGCGATGGTCGCCCTGCAGTACTCCTACCTGCCGAGCTGGGTGTCGTTCCTGGTGGACCGCGGCAAGGCGGCGCGGGCGGGCGCGGCGCTGTTCGACGCGGTGCGCGCGCGGTGGGAACGGCTGCCGCCGGGCGAACGGCCGCTGCTGGTCCTGTCAGGGGAGAGCCTGGGCAGCTTCGAGCTCGAAGGCGCCTTCCGCGACCTGCCGGACCTGGTGAGCAGGGCCGACGGGGCGTTGTTCGTGGGGCCGCCGGACGCCAACCCGATCTGGCGGGCGGTGACCGCGGGGCGTGAGCCGGACAGCCCGGTGTGGCGGCCGGTGTACGAGCAGGGCAGGACGGTGCGCTTCGGGCAGTATCCGGATGACCTGTCCTGGCCGCCGGGGCCGTGGGAGCGGCCGCGCGTGGTGTATCTGCAGAACGCCTCCGACCCGGTCGTGTGGTGGTCGACCGACCTCATCTACGCCAAGCCGGAGTGGCTGACCGCGCCGCGCGGGCCGGACGTCAATCCGCAGATGAACTGGTTCCCGCTGGTGACGTTCTGGCAGGTGCTGGGGGACATGTCGGTCGCGCTGAACGTCCCGGCCGGGCACGGCCACGTCTACGGCGCGAACGTGGTGGAAGGCTGGGCGGCCATCGCCGCGCCGGACGGCTGGAGCGCCGCCGACACCGCCCGCCTCCACGCGCTGGTCAGCGCTCGTTCTTCCCCGTGAGCTGCTCGTCCTTGATGACCTGGTGCCAGGGACGGCGCACGGAACCCGGCGCGAACGGCTCGGGACGGCCCTTGAGCCGGTCGGAGGAGTGCAGCTGCCACGGGACGCTGGTCACCATCACGCCCGGCTTGAACAGCAGGCGCGCCTTGAGCCGCAGCGCGCTCTGGTTGTGGAGCAGGTGCTCCCACCAGTGGCCGACGACGTACTCGGGGATGAAGACGGTGATGACGTCGCGGGGCGAGCGGCGGCGCAGCGTCTTGACGTAGTCGAGGATGGGCTGCGTGATCTCCCGGTAGGGCGAGTCGAGCATCTTCAGCGGGACGGGGATGCCTCGCCGTTCCCACTCCTCCTGCAGGCGGCGGGCCTCGTCGCCCTCGACGCCGACGGTGATGGCCTCCAGCGTGGACGGGCGGGTGGCGCGGGCGTAGGCGAGGGCGCGCATGGTCGGCTTGTGCACCTTGGAGACGAGCACGATCGCGTGGTTGCGGGCCGGGAGCATCGACGGCTCGTACTCCTCGGTGATCTCCAGCTCGGCGGCGACGTTGTCGTAGTGGCGGCGGATCGCCTTCATCATCAGGAACAGGATCGGCATCGCGATGCACACGATCCACGCGCCGACCAGGAACTTCGTCAGCAGCACCACGATCAGCACCAGGCCGGTCATGATGCCGCCGAAGAAGTTGATCGTCCGCGAGCGGTGCATCTGGTGGCGTACGCGGGGATCGGTCTCGGTCTTCAGGTGGCGCGTCCAGTGGATGACCATGCCGGTCTGGCTGAGCGTGAACGAGACGAAGACGCCGACGATGTAGAGGTTGAGCAGGCGGCTCACGTCGGCCTGGAACCCCCACAGCAGCAGGCAGGCGCCCAGCGCCAGGATGACGATGCCGTTGGAGAAGGCCAGCCGGTCGCCGCGGGTGTGCAGCTGGCGCGGCAGGTAGCGGTCCTGGGCCAGGATCGAGCCGAGCACCGGGAAGCCGTTGAAGGCGGTGTTGGCCGCCAGGAAGAGGATCAGCGCGGTCACCGCCGAGATCACCACGAACAGCACCGAGCCGCTGCCGAAGACGGCGTCGGCCACCTGGGAGATGATCGGCTGCTGGTAGTAGCTCTCGCCGGCCGACTTGCCGTCGATGAGGATGTCCAGCGCCGGGTGCTCGGAGACCTTCACGCCGGAGACCAGGCCGAGCGCGATGATGCCGCCGAACATCGTGATCGCGACCAGGCCCATCATGAGCAGCGTGGTGGCGGCGTTCCTGCTCTTGGGCTTGCGGAAGGCGGGCACGCCGTTGCTGATGGCCTCGACGCCCGTGAGGGCGGCGCAGCCGGAGGAGAAGGCGCGCAGGATCAGGAAGGCGGCGGCGAAGGAGGTCAGGTTCGTCTGCTCGGCCACGATCCCGTAGTCGGCGGTGGGGGCCTTGAGGTCGTCGTCGAGGACCAGCAGCCGGATGCCGCCCCAGACGATCATGCCGATGACCGCGGCCATGAACGCGTAGGTCGGGATGGCGAAGGCGGCGCCCGACTCCCTGATGCCGCGCAGGTTGACGACCGTGAGCAGAATGACGATGGCGATGGCGACCGTGGGCTTGTGCTCGGCCACGAACGGCACCGTCGCGCCCACGTAGTCGACGCCGTTGGCGACCGAGACGGCCACCGTCAGCACGTAGTCCACCATGAGCGCGCTGGCCACGGTCAGGCCGGCGTTCTTGCCGAGGTTGGTGGTGGCGACCTCGTAGTCGCCGCCGCCGCTGGGGTAGGCGTGGACGTTCTGCCGGTACGAGGCGACCACCGTGAGCATCACGATGATGACGGCGATGGCTACCCATGGGCTGAAGTGGTAGAACGACACACCCGCCAGCGAAAGGATGACCAGAATCTCCTGTGGCGCGTAGGCCACCGAGGACAGGGCGTCACTCGCGAACACGGGGAGTGCGATGCGTTTGGGAAGCAGCTGTTCATGCAGCTGACCGCTGCGCAGCGCCCTGCCGACCAGGACGCGTTTCAGGAGATCCGTTACCTTCGCCACGTAAACCGATGCTAGCCCTCTCCTCCCGCCCGGCAGTTACGGCGCTCCCTTATCAGGCCATACTGATACACGAGACCTGCCAACCCGCGGACGGCGGAGAGTATGCATATAGTGATCATGGGTTGTGGCCGGGTGGGATCGACCATCGCCCACATCCTTGAGGACAACGGCCACTCGGTCGCGATCATCGACCGGGACCCGCAGGCGTTCCGCCGCCTGCGCGCCGGATTCCGCGGCCGCCGCGTCACCGGCGTCGGCTTCGACCGCGACGTCCTCATCGAGGCCGGCATCGAGTCGGCCGCCGCCTACGTGGCGGTCTCCAGCGGCGACAACTCCAACATCATCTCCGCCCGCGTCGCCCGCGAGACGTTCGGCGTCGACAACGTCGTCGCCCGCATCTACGACTCCCGCCGGGCCGAGATCTACCAGCGGCTCGGCATCCCCACGGTCGCCACCGTGCGCTGGACCGCCGACCAGATCCTGCGCCGCGTCCTGCCCGAGGGCGCGGAACCCCTCTGGCGCGACCCCACCGGCACCGTCATCCTGGCCGAGGTCACGGTGAACGCCGCCTGGGTCGGCACCCGCGTCGTCGACCTCGAAGAGCGGGCCGGGGCCCGGATCGCGTTCGTCAACCGCATGGGCGAGGCCCTGGTCGTCAAGCGCGAGACCATGGTCCAGGAAGGCGACATCCTGCACGTCATCGCCGCAGAAAACGACATGGACCGGATCAACAAGGTGCTCGCCGCGGCGCCGGAACAGGACCACTGATGCGCGTCGCCATCGCCGGCGCCGGAGCCGTCGGCCGCTCCATCGCCGCCGAACTCCTGGAGAACGGCCACGAGGTCCTGCTCATCGACATCGACCCCAAGGCCATCAAGATCGACACGGTGCCGCGCGCCGAATGGCTGCTCGCCGACGCCTGCGAGATCTCCTCCCTCGACGAGGCCGGGCTCAACAACTGCCACGTCGTCGTCGCCTCCTCCGGAGACGACAAGGTCAACCTCGTGGTCTCACTGCTGGCCAAGACGGAGTACGGCGTGCCGCGCGTCGTGGCCCGCATCAACCACCCGTCGAACGAGTGGCTGTTCAACGAGTCCTGGGGCGTGGACGTCGCCGTCTCCACGCCGCGCCTGCTGTCCGCGCTGGTGGAAGAGGCGGTGAGCGTGGGCGATCTGGTGAGGTTGATGACGTTCCGCCAGGGGCAGGCGAACCTGGTGGAGCTCACACTGGCCGACGACGCCCCGGTGGTGGGCCAGCGCGCCGGCTCGGTCCCCTGGCCCACGGACTCGGCCCTGGTCGCCATCCTCCGCGAGGGCCGCGTCCTCGTCCCCACCGCCGACGACCCGCTCGAAGCCGGCGACGAGCTCCTCTTCGTCGCCAACCAAGAAGTCGAGCAAGATCTAGCGCACCTGCTGTCCTCTCACTGACTTTCCCTTCAAGCCCCACCATCCGTTACGGCAAGCCGCAGCCACCCCCACCCGCCGCACGTGGCCGGCCTCTGTCCAGGGACACGGCCGTCCAGCGTGCGGGGCGGGCCACCATAACGCCCGCCCCGAACCCGGCTACCGCTGACAAACACGTGTGCCCGGGGTTTCCGGAGCAGCGTCGGGTGGCCGGCGGGGCGGTCGTAGCGGCGGCCGGCCACGCACGCTGGACGGCCGTTCCCCTGGACGGGGCCCGGCCCTGTGCGGCGGGTGGGGGTGGCTGGGGCCGGCCGTAACGGAAAAAGGGCCGGAAAGAACCGCCACACACCCCTAGCCGCACACAGCAACCAGAAAAAGAAGATCAGGCAATCGACGGCTTGATGGGCGTGCGGCCGCGGCCCAGGAGCCAGAGCATGGCGGCCAGGGCGGCGACCTGGAGGGGCCAGCCCATCAGGATCTTGGTGATGCCCAGCGCCGCCACCGCCTCGTCGCCTCCGTACAGGTAGACGGGCAACTGCACCGCCACCCGCACCACGCACGGCACCATCAGCAACCACGTCAGCCGCGTGCACAGCCGCACGATCCCCGGGTCCTTGTGCCAGGCCGTCGGGTCGCCCGTGACCGAGCCGATGAGGAAGCCCACGACCGGCCAGCGGGTCACGATCGAGATGAGCATCGCCACCGAGTAGCCGGCGTTCCAGAGGATTCCGGGGAGAAAGTACGCCTTCGCGTCACCCGAGCGGCTGGCGAAGAAGGCGCCGATGGCGATGCCGATGAGGCTGTTGATCACGAACTGCGGCGTGGAGCGCTGCACGAGGCGCGCCAGGAGCAGCAGCACCGCCAGCGCGATGCTGACGATGAGCGAGGTTTTCAGCTGCTCCGTGGTGATCCACGTGACGGTGAAGGCGATCGTGGGCACCGCGGCCTCGATCATGCCACGCACGCCGCCCAGTGCCTTGCTGAGCTGGGCGCGCACCGCCGACTCGACGGTGTCGTGGGCGACTTCCTCGGCCTCGGCGCTCACCTGATCAGCTCCCTGGACGCAGTTCGTATCGTGGATTGAACATCACCTTGCGCCCGTCCTGCATGCTGACCAGGCCCTCGGCCTTGACGATGCGACCGGGTTCGATGCCCGCGATCCTTCGGCGGCCGAGCCAGACGAGGTCGATCACGTCGGACCCGTCGTAGAGCTCGGCCTCCAGCGCGGGCGCCCCACCTCGGGGACGCAGCGTCACGGTACGTAGCGTACCGGCTACGCAGAAGCGGCGTCGGCCGCCGCACCTGACGATGGGAGTGGCGCCGGCCTGGTCGGCGTCCTCCCGCAGTTCCTGAGCTTCGATCTCGGACTGCGGGGAGGCAAGCCGGCTGAAGAAGCCGCGCAATCCCCCGCGTTTGTGGGGCTCTGCCGTACTCGTCATGATGACTCAGCTTATGTGATGAGAGGCGTCAGCGAATCTCACTGATTTCAGGTCCTCGCTGGAACGGGTTGAGCCCGGGGTCGGGCGCGTCCTGTTCCGGGGTGTTCTCGTTGGGACGGCGCAGCGGGATCGCCTCTTCCCTGGCCATCGGGTCGCTGCCGCGCACCACGACGATGTCCCTGATGAAGTCGAGGAACTCCTCCGCGACCTTCTCGTCGAGGGCGGCCCGGCCGCTGATGATGGCCAGCAGCAGCCAGCGCGGGCCGTCGACGCCGAGGTAGCGGATCTGGCGGCGTTCGCCGTCGGACTCGACCTCGCCCCTCAGCTCGGCACCCAGCGGGCCCTCGCTCACGGACAGGCCGCTCGCGGTGCTGGTGATCTTGGTGCGTACCTCGTCCCACAGGCCGGAGGACTTGGGCGCGGCCATCGCCTGGACCTGCAGCGTGCTCTCCTCGTAAAGGGCGATCACGCTGACGTGCTGGTCGCCCATGGCGGCCAGGCGGATGTCGAAGGCCGGGTGGTGCGGGACCCGCAGGCCACCCAGGTCGATCCGGTCTGACTCCGGGTGCGTCTCGTCGGCGTCCCAGGGACCCGACTCGCGGCCGGGCTCGCGTGCCGCCGATTCCTCGGCGACCGGCTCCTGCTCGCGACGCTTGCGTCGGAACACGTTCCTCACTCCTTAACGTCCGGTAGAACCAAAGCCGCCGTTGCCGCGTGCCGATCCGGGCAGGCGCTCGACCTCGGCGAAGGCGGCGCGCTCCACACGCTGGATGACCAGCTGGGCGACCCGGTCGCCGCGGCGCAGGCGGAAGGCGTTCTTGGTGTCGGTGTTGATCAGCGTCACCTTGATCTCGCCACGGTATCCGGCATCGACGGTGCCGGGGGCGTTGACGAGGGTCACGCCGTGCTTGGCGGCCAGGCCGGAGCGCGGGTGCACGAACGCGGCGTAGCCGTCGGGCAGCGCGATCGCCAGTCCGGTGCCGACCATCGCGCGCTCGCCGGGCAGCAGTTCGACGTCCTCGGCGGCGTAGAGGTCGGCGCCGGCGTCGCCCGGATGGGCATAGGACGGCGGCGGCAGCTCGCGGTCGAGCCGCTGGATCAGGACCTCCGTGTCCGTCGGGCGCGCGAGGCTCGCGCGCCTCCCGTCCACTGCGCCGGACTCGCTCCCGCTCACGGGTTCACCTCGTACTCGTGATGTTCGGCCGCCATGGCCTCGGCGTCGCCGTGCCGCGCGAAGTGCTCCATGTTCACCTCGACGAACAGCGCCGCGGCGCGGACGGCGACCGGGCCGTCGGGGGCGCCCACGCGCCCCTCAGCCTCAAGGTACGCCTTCCGCCCCGCCACACCGGTGCACCAGGCACGCAGGTGGAGTGTCGTGCCCACGGGAACCGGGAGGAGGTAGTCGGTCTCCAGGCGGGCCGTGACATACGGCTTGTGGAACAGCCAGATGGACATTCCGATGACTTCGTCCATCGCCGCGGCGAGCACGCCGCCGTGCGCCAGCCCCGGCGCTCCCTGGTGGGCCGTGCCGACGGTGAACTCCGCCTCGACCGTGGCCCCGTCGGGCGTGCGGGCGGCGAGGTGGAGTCCGGTCGGGTGGTCGGCGCCGCAGCCGAAGCACCGGCTGTAGTGGGAGCCGAGCGCCGAACCCGGCGGGGGCGCGTTGAGGTGCGCCTTCGGCTGGTCCGCGCCCTCGGGAGGCGTGGTCAGGGAGGAACGTGTCACGGGTGACGAGGTTACTCCTTGCCGGAGACCGCCACGTCCTCGGCGGCCGCACCGGGCTCGGCGGACGCTTCCGGCGCGGGGGCGCCAGGCTCCGTGGGCGCTTCCGGTGTGGAGGCGCCGGGCTTGCCGGGAGTGGGCTTCGCGGGCGCCCGCGGCGTGGACGGGTCGGCGGGCGGGAGTTCCTGCGGCGGATCGTGGCGCAGCTCGGGCAGCGCCCGGTAGATGACGGCGGCCACCGGGACCGCCACGACCGCGCCCGCGATGCCGCCCATGATGCCGCCGATCGCCAGCACCAGGATGATCGCCAGCGGGTGGAAGTTGAGCGCCCGCCCGACGATCAGAGGCTGCAGCACGTGGTTTTCCAGCTGCTGCTCGACGATGAGCACGATGAGGAAGACCAGCGCCTTCCACGGCTCGACCGAACCGAGCGTGACAAGCGTGGCCACGGTGCCGGCGAAGAAGATGCCGACGATCGGGATGAAGCTGGCCAGGAAGATCAGTACGGCCAGCGCCGCCCAGAGCGGCACCCCCAGCCCGGCCAGCACGATGCCCATGATCACGCCGTGCACCGCGGCGACCGCGACCGTGCCCTGGACGTAGTGGGAGATCGTGACCCATGCGGCGGTGCCGGCCCTGTCGACCCGCGGCGCCATGCTGCCGAAGCCCTTCAGGAACCAGCCCCAGATCCGGTCGCCATCCTTGAGCAGGAAGAACGTGACGAACAGCAGCAGCACGATCGAGGCCAGGATCTCCACGAAGACCTGACCGGCGGCCAGAGCGGTGCTGGTCAGCGCCGCCTGCTGCTGGGTGATCCAGCTCGTGATCTGCCCGGTCCACTTGCTGAGCTCGGCCTCGCTGAGATGCAGCGGCCCCACCAGCATCCAGTCGCGCACGTTGTTGATCGTCGCGGTGATCTGCTTGGCGAGCTGCGGGAACTCCTCGCTGGCCCGCGTGCCCACCAGCCAGCCGGTGCCGCCCAGGATGGCCAGCGCCACCAGCATCGTCAGCCAGGTGGCGTAGATCGGGCGCAGCCCGACCCCGCGGAAGAAGCGCGTCAACGGATAGAGCAGGGCGGCCAGCAGCAGCGCGATCGCCACCGGCAGCGCCACGAAGCTCAGCCTGGCGATGACCTGCGCGAAGACGTAGACGACCACGCCGACGAGGATCAGGCAGGCACTCCACGCCGCCATGCGGGCCAGGACGGGCGGCACGAGTTTCGTCAGTCGGTCGGAGAACACGTGTTCAAGACTGGCACGTCCCACCGACAGATGCGCGCAGATATTCGGGCCTGGGCAAGGTCAGCGGCCCATGTCACGTTCGACGCATGAAGGCTGTCCCGATCTTAGTGGCGCTCCTCATGGCGCTGTCCGGTCTCACCGCCCTGCCCGCCCACGCGGGCGGCGGCCTCGCGCTGGAGGTGCTCTCCAGCCGCGCCGACCAGGTGAGCGGCGGCGACGCCCTGCTGAGGGTAAGACTCGCCCCGCGGCTGAAAGTGCTGCGCAACGGCGAGGACGTGACCTCGGCCTTCGCCCCCGACCCGGGCGGCAGGACGGCGACCGGCCTGGTGACCGGCCTGCGCTCGGGCGAGAACCTGGTCACCGCGACGGCGCGGCCGTACCGGGACGTGCTGCGGCTGCGCAACCACCCGATCTCGGGACCGATCTTCTCGGGCCCACAGCAGTACCCGTTCGTCTGCAAGACCGAGCGCACGGGCCTCGGCCCGCCCGTGGCCGACAACCAGGACCGGCAGGGTTACCGGGTCGAGGGCGGCTGGAGCAAGGACTGCTTCGCCCCGTCGGTCACCGACCGGATCTACCGCTCGACCGGCGGCCAGTGGAAGCCGATGCCCGCCGAACGCCCGGCCGACATGTCCACGACGAAGCTGCTCGACGGGCGCACCGTCGACTTCGTGGTCAAGCGCGAGCGCGGCGTCGTCAACCGCTTCCTCTACTCGATCGCGGTCGTGGAGGGCGGCTGGAACCAGCGGGCCATGTACCGCTTCGACGGCGGCGTCGCGATCGGCCGCGACCAGGGCACGCTCGGCGGCAGCGCCCTCGACCCGCACGGCCTGGGCCTGGGTTACGCGATCCTGCACTCCTCCGGCACGCGTACCTCGACCCACTACAACCTGATCGTCGGCGGCGAGACCGCCCTGATGGTCAAGGAACGCTTCATCGAGCTGTACGGCAGGCCGCTCTACACCGTGGGCGTGGGCGGCTCGGGCGGCGCCATCCAGCAGTACGTCTACGCCCAGAACCACGGCGACCGGATCATCGACGCCGCCATCCCCCAGTACTCCTATCCCGACATGGTCACCCAGACCATCCACATCGGCGACTGCGAGCTGCTCGAACGCTACATGGACGCCACCCCGCGCTGGGCGAACTGGAACTCCAGGACCGCCCTGATCGGCCTGAACGCCAGCGACACCGTCGCCAACCCGTACACGAGGCAGCCGGGCGCCAGCGAGTGCGTGATCGGCTGGCGCGGCCTGACCCCGCTGGCCATGAACCCGAAGTGGACCGACGACAACGACCCCGAGTGGGCCAAGATGGACCCGCCGGGCGTCAAGGACACCGTCCACTGGACCCACTGGGAAGACCTCAAGAACGTCTACGGCGTCGGCCCCGACGGCTACGCCCGCTCCCCCTGGGACAACGTCGGCGTGCAGTACGGCCTGAAAGCCCTGCGCGACGGCGTCATCACGCCGGAGGAGTTCCTGGACGTCAACGAGAAGGCGGGCTCGTGGAAGGAGTCGCGCGACATGGTCCAGGAGGGCTGCCCGTTCGTCCCGGCCGCCTGCCCGGCCGACTGGGACCCGTGGAGCGCCCGCAACATCGGCCCCGGCCGCAGGACCGGCGACCCGGTCGCGATCCGCAACGTCGAGCGCAGCGGCCTGGTCTTCAGGGGCGACATCGACATCCCGGTCATCGACTGGCGCCACTACCTGGAGGACCAGCTCGACATGCACAACAGCCACCAGTCGTTCGCCTCGCGGCGGCGGATGCTCGACCATGACGGCGACGCCGGCAACCAGGTGATCTGGTTCACCGACGCCCGGCCTGACGGGCCGCGCTTCGACCAGACGCCGCAGGCGCTGGAGGTCATCGACGCGTGGATGGCCAACATCCGCGAGCGCCCGTGGCGCGGGGTGTCCGGCAACAAGCCGCCGCTGGCGGTGGACCGCTGCTTCGCCACCGACGGCACGCAGATCGCGGCCGGCCGCGGCGTGTGGAACGGCATCCTCGACCGCCGCGAGCCGGGCGCCTGCACGAAGGCGTTCCCGCTGTACTCGACGAGCCGGATCGTCGCGGGCGGCCCGATCGAGGGCGGGGTCTTCAAGTGCCGGCTGCAGCCGGTCGCCAAGGCGATCGCCCGCGGCCTGTACGGCACGTGGAACCCGGCCCCCGCCGAGCGCGCGCGGCTGGACGCGGTCTTCCCGGCGGGGGTGTGCGACTACTAGCCGAGCTCCACCTCGACGGTGAGCGACTCTCCCGGTTCCAGGACGAACTCCTCGACGTTGCCGGCGCCGCAGAGGTCGTCCTGGGCCAGCCGTACCAGCGCCACCTCGGGGCCGGTGACGGTCAGCCTGGACACCTCGGCCCGCATCGACTGCTTGGCCTCGGACTTGGCCTTGCGCACCCGGCGCAGGATCTCCGAGGCCACGGTCAGCACGGCGGGGTCGCCGGCGCCGGGGGCGGCCTGCGGCCACGCGGCCCGGTGGACCGAGCCCTCGCGCCACCACGACCAGACCTCTTCGGTGACGAACGGCAGGAACGGCGCGAACAGCCGCAACTGCGTCTCCAGCGCCCGCCGCAGCGCCACGATCGCCGAGGCGTCCCCCTCGTACGCCCGCGCCTTGACCAGCTCCAGATAGTCGTCGCAGAACGACCAGAAGAACCGCTCGGCGACCTCAAGGGCCCTGGTGTGGTCGTAGGACTCGAAGGCCCGGCCCGCCTCGCCGACGGCCTCGTCCAGCGCGGCCAGCATGGACAGGTCCAGCGCCTCGGTCACCTCGCCGCCGACCTCGCCGAAGCCGAGCACGAACTTCGAGGCGTTGAGGATCTTGATGGCCAGCCTGCGGCCGACCTTGAGCTGGCCGGGGTCGAAGGCGGTGTCCACGCCATAGCGGCCGTTGGCGGCCCAGTAGCGCACGGCGTCGGAGCCGTACTGCTCCAGCAGCGCCATCGGGGTGACGACGTTCCCCTTGGACTTGGACATCTTCTTGCGGTCGGGGTCGAGGATCCACCCCGACACCGCCGCGTCGCTCCACGGCAGGCCGCCGAACTCCAGGTGCGAGCGGGTCACCGTGGCGAACAGCCAGGTGCGGATGATCTCGTGCGACTGCGAGCGCAGGTCCATGGGGAAGACCCGGCGGAACAGGTCGTCGTCGGTCTCCCAGCGGCCGGCGAGCTGCGGCGTCAGCGAGGACGTGGCCCAGGTGTCCATGACGTCGGTGTCGCCGGCGAAGCCGCCGGGCACGCCGCGCTGGTCCTCGGTGTAGCCGGGCGGCACGTCCGAGGACGGGTCGACCGGCAGCATCTCCTCCGGCGCCAGGATCGGCTCGTCGTGCAGCCGGTTGCCGGAGCCGTCGAGCTTGTACCAGACGGGGAACGGCACGCCGAAGAAGCGCTGCCTGGAGATGAGCCAGTCGCCGTTGAGCCCTTCGACCCAGTTGTCGTAGCGCACCCGCATGTGCGGCGGATGCCACTTCAGCTCCCGCCCGCGCTCCAGCAGCCGCTCGCGCAGCGCCTGGTCGCGCCCGCCGTTGCGGATGTACCACTGGCGGGTGGTGACGATCTCCAGCGGCTTGTCGCCGCGCTCGTAGAACTTCACCGTGCGCTGGACGGGCTTGGGCTCGCCGTCGAGGTCGCCGGACTCGCGCAGCATCTCCACGATCCGCTCGCGGGCGCTGTGGACGGTCTTGCCGGCCAGTTCCTTGTACGGCTCGCCGTCCACGCCCTCCGGCGGCTCGGGCAGCAGGCGCCCGTCCCAGCCGATGACCGACCGCGTGGCCAGCCCCAGCTCGCGCCACCAGGTGACGTCGGTGACGTCGCCGAAGGTGCAGATCATCGCGATGCCGGAGCCCTTGTCCATCTCGGCCAGGCGGTGGGCCACGATCGGCACCTCGACGCCGAACAGCGGCGTGAGCACGCTCGTGCCGAACAGCGGCTTGTAGCGCTCGTCGTCGGGGTGGGCCACCAGCGCCACGCAGGCGGGGATGAGCTCGGGCCGGGTGGTCTCGATGAAGACCGGCCCCTGGTCGCCGTAGAAGGAGATCCGGTGGAAGGCGCCGGGCCACTCGCGATCCTCCAGCTCCGCCTGGGCGACGGCGGTGCGGAAGGTGACGTCCCAGAGCGTCGGCGCCTCGGCGAGGTAGGCCTCGCCGCGCGCGAGGTTGCGCAGGAAGGCGCGCTGCGACACCGCGCGGGAGTCGTCGCCGATCGTGGTGTAGAGCAGCGACCAGTCGACCGACAGGCCGACGCGCCGCCAGACCTCCTCGAAGGCCTGCTCGTCGATGGCGGTCAGCTTGTGGCACAGCTCGACGAAGTTGCGCCGCGAGATGGGGATCTCCCGCTTGCCCGGCTTGTCCGGTGGAGCGAACTCCGGGTCGTAGGGCAGGGAGGCGTCGCCGCGCACGCCGTAGACGTTCTGCACCCGGCGTTCGGTGGGCAGGCCGTTGTCGTCCCAGCCGATCGGGTAGAAGACCTCGTAGCCCGCCATCCGCTTGTAGCGGGCCATGATGTCGGTGTGGGTGTAGGAGAAGACGTGTCCGACGTGCAGCGAGCCGGAGACGGTGGGCGGCGGGGTGTCGATCGAGAAGATCTCCGGCCGCTCACGGGTACGGTCGAAGCGGTAGACGCCTTCGTCCTCCCAGCGGGCTACCCATACCTGCTCCAGGCCGTCGAGAGTCGGTTTCTCCGGCATGGCGGCATGGCGTAGTCGCTGTTGAGTCATGCCTCCTTATGGTACGGCTTCGCACGGCTCGCAGAAGCTAGAGACTAGTGTTCGTTACATAGGCGAAGGAGTGATCAGGATGGCGGACGACAAGCCGGATGTCGCGTGGCGGGTGATCGGCGGTCTGGTGGGTCTGGTGACGGCCTGGGCGGCCAGGAAGCTGCTCGGGATCGTCTGGGTCAAGGCGACGGGCAAGGAGCCCCCGATCGACTCGGAGTCCCCCGAGGTCAGCATGGGTGAGGCCATCGGCTACGCGGTCGTGATGGGCGTCGGCATGTCGGTGGCGCAGATCGTGGTCAACAAGACCGCGAAGAAGCGCTACGACGCCTGGAAGGCGCTCAAGACTCCAAAGCCGTGAGAAACTCGCTGGCCCAGCGGTCGACGTCGTAGGTGGCCACCCGGCGCCGCATCGTGCGCATCCGCCGGGCCAGCTCGTGCGGCGAGGCGTTCATGGCGGCCATCATCTCCCGTTTGAGTCCCTCCACGTCGTACGGATTGACCAGGTACGCCGAGCGCAGCTCGGAGGCGGCCCCGGCGAACTCGCTCAGCACCAGCGCGCCCTGCAGATCGTGGTGGCAGGAGACGTACTCCTTGGCCACGAGGTTCATCCCGTCGCGCAGCGGCGTCACGACCATGATGTCGGCGGCCAGATAGAGCGCCGCGAGTTCCTCCCGGTCATAGGACTGGTGGAAGTACTGGACCGGCTGGGCCCCCAGCACCGAGTGCTCGCCGTTGATCCGGCCGACCTGCAGCTCGATGTCGTCGCGCAGCCGCCGGTACTCCTCGACCCGCTCCCTGCTGGGCGTCGCGATCTGCACGAACACCGCCTCGCCCGGGGCCAGGCTCTCATCGCGCAGCAGTTCCCCGAAGGCTTCGAGCCGCTGGCCGATGCCCTTGGTGTAGTCGAGCCGGTCGACGCCGAGCAGCACGTGCTCGGGATCGCCGAGCTCGACCCGGATCTCCTTGGCCCGGTGCATGATGTGCGGCTCGCGCACGAGCGTGTCCAGCTCGGAGAAGTCGACGGAGATCGGGAACGCCTGGGTGGTGACGACCCGGTCCTCCAGGAAGATCTCGTTGCTCTTGTACGGCAGGCCGAGCAGCCGCCTGCACAGCATCCGGAAGTTGGCCGCCCCGCCGGGGAGCTGGAAGCCGACCAGGTCCGCCCCGAGCAGCCCTTCGACCAGCTCGCGCCGCCACGGCAGCCGCCAGAACAGCTCGACGGGCGGGAACGGGATGTGCAGGAAGAACCCGATGCGCAGGTCCGGCCGCATCTTGCGGAGCATCGCGGGCACCAGCTGCAGCTGGTAGTCCTGCACCCACACGACCGCGCCCTGCTCGGCGACCTCGGCGGCGGCCTGCGCGAAGCGCTCGTTGACGGTGCGGTAGGACTCCCACATCTCGCGTTCGAACACCGGCGGTGCGACCACGTCGTGGTAGAGCGGCCAGAGCGTCGAGTTGGAGAAGCCCTCGTAGTAGAGCTCGACCTCTTCCGAGGTCAGCGGGACGGGGATGAGGTCCATGCCGTCGTTCTCGAACGGCTCCAGGAGTTCGTCGGCGGCGCCGTGCCAGCCGAGCCAGGCGCCTTTGCGGCGCTGCATGACCGGGGCGATGGCGGTGACCAGTCCTCCAGGGCTTCGACGCCACGATGCCGTTCCGTCAGGCCCTACCGTGCGGTCCACCGGCAGGCGGTTCGCCACGATCAGGAACGAGCTACGGCTGGTCACCAAGGATTCCCTCCTACGACTCACTGTACGCAAGCCGCAAGGCACGGCTCACGGCGGCCGCCACCTCTTCGGTCCCCGCATGGGGGATCATCGCGGCGATGTGGGCGTCGGGCCTGACGAGCCATACCTCATCCGGCGCCGCACCGAGAGTCTCGGCCAGGGCTCCGGTCCCATCGATCTCCGCGAGCTCGCGAACGGCGAGCGGCGCCGTAGTCACCTTCCCCGGGATCTGGGCAAACAAACTCGAATCACACATTTCACCCAGGAGTAGCAGGAAACCGCTCCTGCACATCTCGCGCAGCCGTCCGCCAGGCATGGGGCAGTCGGGAAGGATCACCCCGGGCGCCGGAGCCGGGCTCTGTCCCCTGGGCGGACGCCCGGCGAAGGGGCGGCCCGGCGTGGTGAGCGGGGAGTCGACGTACCAGTACGGCTCGGCGAAGCGCCCGGAGTCGACCTCCTCGATCGCGCCCCGCTCCAGCACGTCGCGCCGGTGCGCCCGCCCGGCCTCGTCCGTGGGCACCAGGAAGCGCATGGTGGCCGTGGTGACCTCCAGGTTCTCCCGGGCGGCGGCGTGCCGTTCGTCGTGATAGGTCTCCAGCAGTTCCTCCGGCGCCCAGCCGCGCAGGACTGCGGCCAGCTTCCAGGCGGCGTTCTCGGCGTCGGGCACGCCGGAGTTGAGCCCGCGGGCGCCGAACGGGGCCACGAGGTGGGCGCAGTCCCCGGCCAGCAGGACCCGTCCCACGCGCATCCGGGAGGCGATCCGGGAGTGGAAGCGGTAGACCGACTGCCAGACGAGCTCATACGGCCGGTCACCGATGATTTGCCTGATTTTTCGCGAAATATCATCTGATGTTGCGAGGTAGCCGGGCGGGACCTGCCAGTCGATCCGATACGTCGAGCCGGGACACGGGTGGATGAGGACCTGGCGGCCGGGGTTCCACTCCGGATCGAAGTAGAAGCGGCGCTCCTGCTCCCAGCCCGGCAGATCGGCCCGGATGTCGCAGATGAGGAACTGGTCGTCGAAGGAGTGCCCGTCGAAGGTGACGCCGAGCGCCTGCCGTACCCCATGGGCGCGGGCGCCCGCGCAGGCCAGCACATAGGGCGCGCGCGTCACCCGATCGCCGCAGCGGACCGTCACCTCCTCGCCGTCCTGCTCCAGGCCGGTCACCTCGTGGTCCCAGCGCACCTCGATCAGCGGCTCGGCGGCGATGGCCGCGTCGAGCAGTTCCTCGGTGCGGGCCTGCGAGATGTTGACGAACGGCGGCAGCGGGCCCTGCGCGCCGAAGCTCCACGAGAACAGCTCGCGGTCGCGGTAGTAGGTGCGCGCGGTGGTCCAGGTCAGGCCCTCCTCGGCCACCTGCGGCACGCCCAGCCACGACCAGAGGTCGAGCACGTCGCGCTGCTGGCAGATCGAACGCGAGCCCTCCAGGTCACGCGCCGGCCTGCGGTCCAGGACCAGCACCCGCAGCCCCCAGCGGGCCAGCAGCAGCGCCGCCGTCTGGCCGACCGGGCCCGCGCCGACCACTATGACTGCAGGGCCGCCCATACGTCCCTGTCCCTCTCTGCGGTCCAGATGACCGGGCGCTCGATCCCGTGCAGCTCGTCCCACAGCCGCGAGACGTCGAACGGCAGGCAGTGCTCGAAGATCGGCCAGCGTCCGTAGCGGGGCGCGAGCGCCGCGTGGGTGCGCTCGAAGGCCTCCTTGAGCGTACGGCTGCCGCCCACCTCCCTGATCATCACGTCCAGGAACTCGCGGGTCTGGGCGATGGCCGCCTCGACCCCGTCCTTGCCCGTCGCGACCGCGCCCCTGCCGCCGACCAGCGTCTCCGCCCCGAACGCCGCCACCCGGTCGAGCGTGCCCGACGCCCAGTCGCGGTGGAAGGCGTCGCCGGTGTACAGGGCGGCCTGCGACTCCACGAGGTCGCCGGCGAACATGATCCGGTGCTTCGGCAACCACATCACCAGGTCGCCCTCGGTATGGCCGCGCCCGCAGTACTGCAGGACCAGCTCACCCCTGTCGCCGCCCAGCTCGATGGTGAAACGGTCGCTGAACGTGGCGGTGGGCCAGGTCAGGCCGGGGATCGAGGCGGGCTCCTTGAACAGGCGCGGCATCCTGCCGTACTCGCTGGCCCAGTCCTGCTCGCCGCGCTCGGCGATGAGCTCGCGGGTCTTCTCGTGCGCCACGATCACGTCAGCGCCGAACGCCGACGCGCCCAGGACCCGCACCGCGTGATAGTGGGACAGGACCAGGTAGCGCACCGGTTTGTCCGTGTGCTCACGCAGCTTCGCCAGCCACTCGCGGGCGGCGACCGGGGTGGCCAGCGCCTCGAAACACACCACGAAATCCTCGCCCTCGACCGCGCCCACGTTGGGGTCGCCTTCGGCGGTGAGCGCGTAGACGCCCTCGGCCAGGACATGCAGCGTCTGCCGCTTCTCGCCCAGATCCTCCGATGAGGCGAACGGCTTGGCCATCTTCTTCCGCTCCTTCACAACAGGCGCTTCCCCGGCTCTTTCCGGCTTTCCGCTTCCCCAGCTTTTCCGCTCCCCCGCTCCCCCGCTCCCCCGTTTTCCGCTTTTTCGGGTTTTCGGGTTTTTCGCCTTTTCAGGCGTCGAAGTCCGCTGTGACGTGCTCGGTGACGGGGTGGCTCTGGCAGGCCAGCCGGTATCCGGCCGCCAGTTCTCCGGGCTCCAGCGCGTAGTTCTGGTCCATCGTGACCTCCCCCCTGCTCACCCTCACGCGGCAGGTGCCGCAGACGCCGCCCCTGCACGCGTAGGGCGCGTCCGCGCGCACCCTCAGCGCGGCGCCGAGCAGGCTCTCGTCGTCGCGCAGGTTCACGCGCGTGGTGCGGCCGTCGAGCGTGAAGTCGAAAACCGCCCCATCCGGTACGGCATGCGCCCTCGCGACCGGCTCCCCCGCGTAGAACAGCTCGTAGTGGACCCGTCCGCCTACCAGCATCCCCCTGACCGTTTCGACCAGGCCGATAGGGCCGCACAGGTAGTACTCGTCGGCCTCGCCCAGCAGGGGCAGCAGGGTGCGCATCTTGTCCGCGTCGATGCGGCCGCTGGCGATCGGCGCCTCCTGGGGCTCCTGGCTGAGGACGTGGAGGAGGTTGAGCCGGCTGCCGTAGACGTCCTTCAGGTCGGCCAGTTCCTCGGCGAACATGACCTCCCTGGCGGTTCTGTTGCCGTACACGAGGGTGAAGCGGCTGAGTGGCTCGACCTCCAGCGTGGTCGTCAGCAGGGAGATGACGGGGGTGATGCCGGATCCGGCGGCGATGGCCAGATGATGCCGCGATTTTTCCGGATATAGCGGGGTGGTGAACCGGCCGAGTGGCGGCATCGCCTCCACCATGTCGCCCGGCTTGAGCATGGAGTTGGCCCACTCGGAGAACGCCCCGCCCGGGAGCCGCTTGACCCCGATCCTGAGGGGGCCGCCGGCCGGGGAGCAGATGGAGTAGCTGCGCCGTACCTCCAGGCCGTCGAGGAAGACGCGCACGGTGAGATGCTGCCCCTGCACGAACGGCAGCCGCTCCTCGAACGTCACCGCCACCGCGTCGTCGGTCAGCCGGTCCACGGCCGCGACCGTGAGGGGCCGGAAGCGGCTCACGTCAGATCTCCTTGAAGTGGTCGAACGGCTCCAGGCACACGCGGCACGTGTAGAGCGCCTTGCAGGCGGTCGAGCCGTACCGGCTGACCAGGCGCGTCTCCGGCGACCCGCACCGGGGACACCGCGCGCTCAACTCCAGCGCGACCGCCCCCCACTCGCTCAGCTCCAGCGCGACCGCTCCCCTCTCGCTCAGCTCCAGCGCGACCGTCCCCCGGCCGCGCAGGCGGCCCGGCGGCGAGATCCCGTGCTCCCGCAGCTTCTCCCTGCCCTCGTCGGTGATCCAGTCCGTGCTCCAGGGCGGCGACAGCACCGTCGTGACCACCGCGCCGGGCAGCGCCCGGCCGATGTCCTCGCGGATGGCGTCCATGGCCGGGCAGCCCGAGTACGTGGGCGTCACCACCACCTCGAACCCACCGTCCGCCCTCTGCCTGACCTCCCTGACGATGCCCAGATCACCAAGGGTGAGCACCGGCAGCTCAGGATCCGGCACCGCCGCGACCACCGCTCTGGCCTGCGCGAGCGTCACCATGTGGCGCCCTGGTGCTCGCGGTGCAGTGCCTGCATCTCGGCGAGGAGGGCGCTCAGGTGCTCGCTGTGCACACCTCTGCGCCCCCCATACCGCTGCCCAGTACCCTCCGGCACCGCCAGCCCCGCCTCATTCAGCACCGCCCCCACATACTCCGCCCAAGGCTCCCTGAGCACACTCACGCCCACACCCCAACCGCCCCCTTCACCCGCGTCTCCGGCATCCCCGGCGCCCTCGGCGCTCCCGGCGTCTTGGGTGTCTTGGGCGTCTTGGGCGAACAGCTCCCCGGTGAACGGCCAGAGCGCGTCCAGGGCGGCCGTCATGCGGCGGTGGCTCTCGTCGGTCCCCAGTCCGAGACGCCTGGTCCAGAGGGCGGCGTAGTCGCGGTGGTAGGCGATCTCCTTGACGCCCTTGGCGGCCACCCCGTCCTCGGGATGCGTGCCGTACACCTCGAACAGGAAGCTCGCGTACAGCAGGTGCCGCACCACCGTGTGCGCGAAGTCCCCGTTGGGCTGCTCCACGAGCAGGCAGTTGCGGAACTCCCCGGGCCCGCGCAGATACGCCAGCTCGTCCTCATCCCCGATCCGCGACAACAAGGAGCGGGCCTGCCCGAGAAGGTCGAGCGAGAGGTTGGCCAGAGCGACGTCCTCCTCAAGGGTGGGCGCCCGCGTCACCCACTCGGCCAGCCGCTGCGACAGCACGAGGCAGTCGTCACCGATCTCCAGGGAGTTCACAGGTGCTTCACCCCCTCGGGCAGGTCGTAGAAGGTCGGATGCCGGTACGGCTTGTCCCCCGCCGGATCGAAGAACGCGTCCTTCTCATCCGGCGACGAGGCGGTGATCTCGGCGGCCGGGACGACCCAGATGCTCACGCCCTCCTGGCGGCGGGTGTACAGATCCCTGGCATGCCGCAACGCCAACTCGGCGTCCTCGGCGTGCAGGCTCCCGGCGTGCACATGCGAAAGCCCACGCTTGGGCCGCACGAACACCTCCCACAACATCACCCCACCTCCCCAACCCCGGAACCGCTTTCCCACGGCACCGCCCCAGATCCCGCCACCCCTTCCCCCGGCACCCCACGCGCCGCCGGCTCACGGTCCGACAACCCCTGGTCTGACAACCCCTGGTCTGACAACCCGCGGTCCGACAGCCCCAGGTCTGACAACCCCCGGTCCGACGACCTGTGGGCTGACATTTCGGGATCCGACAACCCCCGGTCTGACAACCCCCGGTCTGACAACCCCCGGTCTGACAACCTGCGGTCCGACACTTCGGGGTCCGACAACCCGGGGGCTGACGGCCTAGGTGCTGACGTTTCGGGGGCTGACTCCTCGGAGGCCTCACGGTCCGGCAGCCTGGAACCTGACGCCCCAGAGGTGGATGGGCCCGAGGTGGATGGGTGGGGGCTGGAGCGGGTCGCGTAGGCGGTGGCGGCTTCGCGGACCCAGGCGCCCTCCTCGTGGGCGCGGCGGCGGTGGGACATGCGTTCGGCGTTCATGGGCCCGTCGCCCGCCAGCACGCGCTTGAACTCCGACCAGTCGATCTCGCCGTGGTCGTAGTGGCCGCGCGCGGGGTTCCAGCTCAGGTCGGGGTCGGGGAGGGTGAGGCCCAGGATCTCGGCCTGCGGTACCAGCATGTCGATGAAGCGCTGCCGCAGTTCGTCGTTGGAGTGGCGCTTGATCTTCCAGGCCATCGACTGCGCGGAATGGGTCGACTCGGTGTCCGGCGGGCCGAACATCATCAGCGACGGCCAGTACCAGCGGTCCACCGCGTCCTGGGCCATGCGCTTCTGGGCGGGCGTGCCGTGGGCGAGCGTGTAGAGGAGTTCGTAGCCCTGCCGCTGGTGGAAGCTCTCCTCCTTGCAGATCCGCACCATCGCCCGCGCGTACGGCCCGTACGAGCACCGGCACAACGGCACCTGGTTGACGATGGCGGCGCCGTCCACGAGCCACCCGATCGCGCCCATGTCCGCCCAGGTGGGGGTCGGATAGTTGAAGATCGAGGAGTAGCGCTGGCGGCCCTCGTGGAGTGCGTCGAGCAGTTCGTCGCGGTGGACGCCGAGCGTCTCGGCGGCGCTGTAGAGGTAGAGCCCGTGCCCCGCCTCGTCCTGAACCTTGGCCAGCAGGATCGCCTTGCGCTTGAGCGAGGGCGCCCGGGTGATCCAGCTGCCTTCCGGCTGCATGCCGATGATCTCGGAGTGCGCGTGCTGGGCGATCTGCCGGATCAGCGTCTTGCGGTAGGCGTCGGGCATGTCGTCGCGTGGTTCGATGCGCTCGTCCGCGTCGATGACTTCCTGAAATATCCCGCTCATCGATCCTCCTCCCACGTATAGAACCCTTTCCCCGACTTACGCCCCAGTTCCCCCGCGGCGACCTTCTCCCGCAGAATCCGGGGCGGCTCGAACCGTTCGCCGAGCTTCCGGTGCAGGTACTCGGCGATGGCCAGCCGCACATCCAGCCCCACGAGGTCCCCGAGCTTGATCGGCCCCATCGGGTGCCGGTAGCCGAGTTCCATGGCGGTGTCGATGTCCTCGGGCGAGGCGACGCCCTCCTCGACCATCCGCATGGCCTCCAGCCCCAGCAGCACCCCCAGCCGACTGGACGCGAACCCCGGCGAGTCGTTGACCACCACCCCCGTCTTCCCGATCAGCTCCACCCACCGTTGCGCCCGCCCGAGCACCTCACCCGGAGTACCGGGCGTCACAACGATCTCGACCAGCTTCTGCACCGGCACAGGGTTGAAGAAGTGCAGCCCGATCAGCCGCTCGGGCCGATCAAGCCCCGCCGCCAGCTCACCGATCGACAGCGAACTCGTATTGCTCGCCAGTACGGCCCGCTCCCCCGCCCGCGCCTCCGCCTCGGCCAGAACCTCGACCTTGAGCTTGGGATCCTCCGGCACCGCCTCGATCACCAGATCCACACCACGCGGCACCGGCCCCATCACCAGCCGACCCAACGCCTCCCCCGCACTGACCCCACCACCCCCAGAGCCGACAACCCCCGGACCGACAGACCCAGGGATGACAGGTCCCGGGCCGACCGACCCTGAGCTGACCGACCCTGAGCTGACCGACCCTGAGCTGACCGACCCTGAGCTGACCGACCCTGAGCTGACCGACCCCGGGATGTCCGCCCCCGGGCTGACAGACCCGGGGCTGACAGACCCCGGACCGACGGAGCCAGGGGTGACAGACCTCGGGTTGACCGAGGCGGGGTTGGCGGGCTGGGGGCTGGGTGGTGTGGTGGTGGGTTGACCGGTGGATTTGGATGCGGCTATGGCCAGGCCCTTGGCTATGCGGGCATAGGCGGCTTCGGATTCGGGTTCTTGGACGGTTACCTCGGCTCCGGCCGTAAGGAAGACCTGGGCTATGCCGGCGCCCATCCGGCCGCCGCCGATGACGGCCACCCGCAGGCGGCGGGGTTCCTCTGGGGGTGCGTCGGTCATCTGTTGTCCTTCCTGTTCCGGTCCAGGAATTTCCGCATGCGGGCATGCTTGTCGGGGTCGTCGAACAGCACGGCCTGGGCCAGGTGGTCGGTGACCGGGTGGGCGGCAGGCGGGGCGTCCAGGACGAGCTTGGTCAGGCGGAGTGCGGCGGGTGACATCTTCACCATGCGGTCGATCAGGGCGTGGGCCGCCGCCTCCAGGGACTCTTGCTCGTGCACGGAGGCGACCAGGCGCGACGACAGCGCTTCCTGGGCGTCGATGGTGTGCCCGGCCAGCAGTACCAGCTTGGCCAGCGGCTCCCCGACCAGTTCCTTCAGCCGCCAGCACGCTCCGGCGCCGGCGATGATGCCCAGACCGGGCTCCGGGTTGCCGAACTTCGCCTGGGTACTGGCCACCCTGATGTCGCAGGCGTACGCCAGTTCCGCGCCGCCGCCCAGGGCGTAACCGTCGACCGCGGCCACCGTCGGCATCGGCAGGTGGCGGATTCGCTCGAACAGCGTGCTGTTGATGCCCTGGAGCGCCTGGTCGCGGCCGCGTTCGAGCAGTTCGGCGATGTCGGCCCCGGCGGCGAAGAACCCGTTGCCGCCGGTCAGCAGCAGTGGCCTGGGGTCGCTTTCCAGCAGGCTGCAGACCGCGTGGAGGTCGCCGACCATCTCGGCGTTGATCGCGTTGCGGGCCTCGGGCCGGTGGAGCCGCACCACGAGCCGGTCCGGCTTCTCCTCCACGAGCACGGTGTTCACCGTCGGCCCCCGGCGGCCGGGTGGCTGTCAGTCATGCGGGCTCCTCACGGTTCGCGGCACGGGCAGAGGCATCGGTCAAGGCAGCGGCGACAAGGGCAAAACCTCAGAGCGGGACGATGCGGGCCGCCGCTGTAGGACGTCAGGTGCGAGAACGGGCCCGGTGGTGGTTGCGCTGGTCGATGGTGTGCTGCGGGCGGCGGCCCCCAGGGCCTGACCGGGTGACAGCGGCCGGACCGGGTACCGAGGGCCGGACTGGGTGACAGGAGCCGGACGGGATGACAGGGGCCGGACGGGGTGCACGGAGGGCCGGAGCGGGTGGCCCGTTCCCCGGCCCGGCCCCTAGGCATCACACGGCACAAGAACGGAGTGTCAGGCCGGGCGGCGGGATTGGACGATGTGGAAGCGGCCCGCCACATACCCCGGATCGGTGAGGGAGGCCGTCGCCGCCGGGTTGGCGCCGGAGCCGTGGAAGTCGCTGAACGCCGCCGACTGGTTGACGAAGATGCCGCCGGTCAGGTTGCAGGAGAGGTTGACCCCGGCCTCCAAAGCCGCCTTCTCCGCCCGGTCCAGCACATCGGGCGAGGTCGAGTACACGGCCGCCGTCAGCGCCCCGTGCGCCGAGACGGTCTCGCCGAGCAGGTTCAGCGCCGCCTCGGTCGACTCCACCGGGATCACGAAGGAGATGGGCCCGAAGTGCTCGCTGGTGTAGACGTCGGATCGCGCGGGGTCCACGCGTACGATGACGGGCGTCCTGACGGTCGCCTCCGGGAAGGTCGGGTGCTTGAGCGCCCGCGATTCCAGGACCACCTCGCCCAGCGCGGGCGCGTTGTCGACGCGGGCCAGCACGTCGGGGTTGGCCAGCGCCCCGGTGAGCTCCACCGCGCGGGCGTCGTCGCCGAGGAGTTTGCCGACCGCGGCGGCGATCCCGGCGGCGACCTCGTCGAAGCTCTTGTGTCCTTCGTCGGTGTCGATGCCGGCGGCCGGGATGAGGATGTTCTGCGGCGCGGTGCACATCTGGCCGCTGTAGAGCGACAGGGAGAAGGCGAGGTTGCCGAGCATGCCCTTGTAGGCGTCGGTGGAGTCGAGGACGACGGTGTTGAGCCCGGCCTTCTCGGTGTGGACGAGCGCCTGGCGGGCGTTCGCCTCCAGCCAGTCGCCGTAGGTGGTGGAGCCGGTGAAGTCGACGATGCGTACGCCGGGATGGACGGCCAGGTCGGTGGCCAGGCCCACGCCCTCCTCCACGGCCAGTTGCACGAGGCCGGGGTCGAAGCCCGCCTCGGCCAGCACCTCGCGGGCGATCTGGACGGAGATGGCCAGCGGCAGGATGGCGCGCGGGTGGGGCTTGACGATGACGGGGTTGCCGGTGACGAGCGAGGCGAACAGGCCCGGGTAGGAGTTCCAGGTCGGGAAGGTGTTGCAGCCGATGACGAGCCCGATGCCCCGCGGCACGACGGTGAACTTCTTCTCCATCACCAGCGGGTCGCCCTTGGCCGGCTTCTCCCAGCGCGCCGCGGTGCCGGAGGCGGTCATGGCGGCGTAGCCGTACGCGATGGCTTCGAGCGCGCGATCCTGGGCGTGCGGGCCGCCGGCCTGGAAGGCCATGACGAACGCCTGGCCGCTGGTGTGCTGCACGGCGTTGGCGAGCTCGAAGGAGCGCTTGTTGATCCGGTTGACGATCTCGACGCAGGCGAGCGCGCGCGCCTCAGGCCCGGCATCGCGCCAGGCGGGCAGCGCCGCCTTGGCGGCGGCGATCAGGGCCGCGACGTCCGGCCGCGGGTAGGTGACGCCGAGTTCGATCCCGTACGGCGAGCGTTCCGCCCCGACCGGGTCACCGGAGGACGGCTGGTCGGTGGGGAAGGGTCTGCCCAGATAGCCCTCGAACGCTTCCTTGCCCCGCTCGGCGGCACCCTCTCCGTAGACGCGGGGGCTCGGCGACTCGGGATAGGCGCTCCAGTAGCCCCGTTCCGAGATCGCGGAGAGCGCCTGGTCCAGGGTCTCGCGGTTCTGCTCGAACATGTTGTCCCTCTCTTGACAGGGATCCGCCGGACGTGAAGTGTTTACCGAACATTCGGTCAGTTGACAAGGGAGACTTCCGTTGGAAAGCGCGCGTCGTATGCTCGCCGCCGACACGGCCTCCAAGGCACTGGGCATCGAGCTACTCGATCTGGCGGAGGGCCGGGCGACCTGCCGGATGGCGGTGACCGCGGAGATGGTCAACGGGCACGGCCTGTGCCACGGCGGATACGTCTTCCTCCTGGCCGACACCGCCTTCGCCTGCGCGTGCAACACCTACGGCCCGGTGACGGTCGCGGCCGGGGCGGAGATCACCTTCGTCTCCCCCGCCCGGGAGGGCGACGTGCTGACCGCCGCGGCGGCCGAGCGCACGCGTTACGGACGCAGCGGAATCTACGACATCACGGTGACGGGTTCCGGCGGCCGGGTGGTCGCGGAGTTCCGCGGCAGAAGCAGGGAGCTGCGGTGAAGCAGGAAGATGCGGTGAAGCGGGGAGATGTGGTGAAGCAGGGAAATGCCGTGAAGTGGGGAGATGCCGTGAAGCGGGGAGATGCCGTGAAGCGGCCCATGGACACGGCCGGAGCGCCCGCGCCGGAGGACCTCGATCCCGCGGAACGGCTTTCGCGTGACGAACTGGCCGCGTTGCAACTGGAGCGCCTGCAGTGGACGCTCAACCACGCCTACCAAAACGTCCCGTTTTATCGTCATAAATTCGACGAACAAGGCGTCCACCCCCGCGACTGCAAAGAGCTCGCCGCCCTCGCGCAATTCCCCTTCACCACCAAGCAGGACCTGCGCGACACCTACCCGTTCGGCATGTTCGCCGTCCCCCGCGAGCAGGTCGTCCGGATCCACGCCTCCAGCGGCACCACCGGCAAGCCCACCGTCGTCGGCTACACGCGCGACGACATCGACACCTGGTCCGGCGTCATGGCCCGCTCCATCCGCGCCGCCGGCGGCCGCCCCGGCCACATCGTGCACGTCGCCTACGGCTACGGCCTGTTCACCGGCGGCCTCGGGGCCCACTACGGCGCCGAGCGGCTCGGCTGCACCGTTGTGCCGGTCTCCGGCGGCATGACGCCCCGGCAGGTCCAGCTCATCAACGACTTCCGGCCCGAGGTCATCATGGTGACCCCGTCGTACATGCTGGCGCTTCTCGACGAGTTCGAGTCGCAGGGCCTCGACCCGCGCGCCAGTTCGCTCAAGGTCGGGATCTTCGGCGCCGAGCCGTGGACCGAGGAGATGCGCAAGGAGATCGAGGAGCGCTTCGACCTGCACGCGGTCGACATCTACGGCCTGTCGGAGGTGATGGGGCCCGGCGTCGCGCAGGAGTGCGTGGAGACCAAGGACGGCCTGCACGTCTGGGAGGACCACTTCTACCCGGAGACGGTCGACCCGTTCACCGGCGAGGTCGCCGAGGCGGGCGAGCTGGTCTTCACCTCGCTGACCAAGCAGGCGCTGCCGATCATCCGCTACCGCACCCATGACCTGACCAGGCTGCTGCCCGGCACCGCGCGGCCGGCGTTCCGGCGCATGGAGAAGGTGACCGGACGCACCGACGACATGATCATCCTGCGCGGCGTGAACGTCTTCCCCACCCAGATCGAGGAGATCGTGCTGCGCACGCCCGGCCTGTCGCCGCACTTCCAGGTGCACCTGACCCGGCCGGAGCGGCTGGACGTGATGACCGTCAAGGTCGAGGCCAGGCCGGGCTTCGAGGGCCGCGGGGAGGCCGCAGCCGCGCTGCGCGGGGCGGTCAAGGACACGGTCGGGGTGAGCGTCGAGGTGGAGATCGTGGAGCCGGAGACGCTGGAGCGATCCGTCGGCAAGCTCAAACGGGTCATCGACAGACGGTATAAGACGGGATAATTGACCATATGGCCACCACATCCCGTCAGCGGAAGCGCGGACACGACCCCGAGTCCGTGCTGTCCATCGCCGTGGGCGTCTTCAATGAGCGCGGCTTCGACGGGACCAGCATGGAGGACCTGGCCCGCGCGCTCGGCGTCACCAAGTCGGCCATCTACTACCACGTGCCCGGCAAGGAGCAACTCCTCGCGCGGGCGCTGGACCGGGCACTGGACGGGCTGTTCGAGGTGGTGGCCGACGAGCGGGCCGGCACCGGTCCCGCGATCGAGCGTCTCCAGTGGGTGGTACGGCAGAGCGTCCGCATCCTGGTGGACCGCCTGCCGTACGTGACACTGCTGCTGCGGGTGCGCGGCAACAGCGCGACCGAGCAGCAGGCGCTGGACCGGCGGCGCGAGTTCGACCGGTTCATCGCGCACCTGGTGAAGGAGGCGGCGGCCGACGGCCAGATCCGGCCCGACCTGGACCCGGCGCTGGTGACGCGGCTGTTGTTCGGGACGGTGAACTCCATCACCGAGTGGTACCAGCCCGGCAGGGGCGGCACGGCCGACGAACTGGCCGACGCGGTGCTGAAGATGACGTTCGACGGCCTGCGCGTCTGAACGCGGCTCAGGGGTCCAGGGCCCGCTTGCCGGGCGTCGGCAGCGCCTGCTTGCCCCGCAGGTCGTTGCGGATCGCCTCGCTCAGCCGCTTGGTGGCGGCCCGGTTGAGCGCGCCCCCGGCGACGGCGCCGGTGAGGAACGGCCCGAGCGTGGTCAGGTGCCGTCCCAGGACCTTGAGCAGCCGGTTGCGCAGCGCGGTCTTGGTGGCGGCGCCGATCGCCAGCGTCACCGTGGCCGGCGCGAAGGGGTCGATTCCGCGCTGCCTGGCCCAGGCCGCGGTGAAGGCGACGGCACGCTGGGTGCCGGTTCCCTCGACGCGGACGCCGTAGACCTCGTGCAGCTCGGCCAGAAGTTTGACTTCGACGGCGGCCACGACGATCGTCTCGGCGACCAGCTGGGCCGGCGCGGAGAGCAGGAGGGGTGGAGCGGCGAACTCGGCGGCGGCCAGTGCCCCGCCGATGGCGCCGACGGTCATGGTGGCCTTCTGGGCGGTGCGCACCAGGTCGTCGGCGAGTTGCTCACCAGTGAGGCCGTGATGGTGCTCGGAAAGTGTCTGCAGGTCCCTGATGGGGATGCGGGGCGCGATGCTGAGGAACACGTCGGCGAGCCATCGGCCTCGGCTCTCGCCGCTCTTGCGTGCCTTCCTCGCGCCTGCCGCGAGAGATTGGGCTAGTCGGCCGAGCAGCTTGCGCCGCTCGGCCGGCTCCAGCTCACCGGGTTGGGAGAGCTTGCCCACGATCTCGCCGATCTCCCTGTCGGGCTCGGCGTTCTCCTTGTCAGGTGCTGCCACGGTGCCTCCCAACTAGGCGGCGCACTCCCGGCAGACCTGCTGGCCGTTCCGCTCGGAGGCCAGCTGGCTACGGTGGTGCACCAGGAAGCAACGCGAACACGTGAACTCGTCGGCCTGGCGCGGTATCACGCGCAGGGAGAGCTCCTCGTTGGACAGGTCGGCACCGGGCAGCTCGAGCGACTCGGCGAGATCGGTCTCGTCGATGTCGATGCTGCCGGACGACTTGTCCGTGCGCCGCGCCTGGAGTTCCTGGAGGCTGTCCTCCCCCAGGTCGTCATCGGTCTTGCGCGGGCTGTCGTAGTCGGTAGCCATTGTGCTTACTCCATCCCCCTCATCTATATGTCTTCGCGCTCGTCGCGCGTGGTCTAACGTCCGGGACGTTCATCTTGTGCCCGTTCCTCGCGGGAGATTTTGCATCGGATACCCGCGAGAAGAGGTCGACGAACCTCCCAACACGTCATGACGCGCCGCCGACGGCAATGGTTAGCCAAATATGGCTAAACCCACAGCCTTGGCGTCTTGCGCCACCGTGTTCGACGGCACATCCAACCACATGTACGGCGCGAACGAGACGCCCGCGGTGGATCAACACGCCGGGATCAACGACCAGGAAGCCGAATGGTCACGACAAGTCCCCCACCATCACGTGGAACAGCGGCGACGTTTCCGCCGTGCGCCTGCACCACAGCACGGACGATCGAAAGCCCGAGTCCCGATCCCTTCGCCGAATCCACACGGTCCGCATGGAGCCTCCTGAACGGCTCGAACAGGCTGTTCACCTCGTACGCCGGGACGTGCTGCCCGGTGTTGGCCACCTGAACAACCAACGCCCCGTCCGCCATTCCCGTTCGGATCCAGACTTTTCCGTTATCGGGAAGGTTGTACTTGACCGCGTTCTCCAGCAGATTGCTCACGCACCGCTCCAGCAACACCGGATCCCCCACGGCGCCCGCCGGACTCAGTTCTGTGGTGACTGTCACACCGTGTTCCTCGGCGAAGGGCATCACCTGCTCCACCGCGGTCTGCGCCACGTCCTTGATGTCGAGCGGCTTGCGCACGGCCAGCTCGCGTTCGCTCCTGGCGAGCAGCAGCAGCCCCTCGATGAGCTTCTCGTTGCGCGCGTTGACCTCCAGGAGGGTACGGCCCAGCGCCTTCAGATCCTCCGAGGCCCCCGGGTCGCCCAGGGCGATCTCCAGGACCGTCCTGTTGATGGTGAGCGGCGTGCGCAGCTCATGGGAGGCGTTGGCCACGAAGCGCCGCTGGGTGTCGAAGGCGACGTTGAGGCGGGTGAGCATGTCGTCGAAGGTGTCGGCCATCTCCTTCAGCTCGTCGTCGGGGCCCTGCAGGGCGATGCGCTGGTGGCTGAGGTTGCCGTCGGAGAGCTTGCGGGCGGTGGCGGTCATCTTGCTGACCGGCCGCAGCGCCCGGTCGGCCACGAAGTAGCCGATGATCACGGCGAAGATGCCGACGCCGACCAGGGCCATGATGCTGCTGCGCAGCATCGCCTCCTGGATGTTCTGCCTGGTCTGGGTCTGCACCGCCCGCCACTGCGCCTCGGCGATGGTCGCCTCGATGGGCGCCACGCCCCGCAGGTTCAGGTTGGGCCACTCCGTGTCGACCGTGGAGCCGGCGATGGTGTACAGCGACATCACCACGACGGCGGCGGCGACGAAGAACATCCCGCTGTAGGCGATCGTGAGGCGCCAGCGGACGCTGACCTTGCCGGGCAGGTCCCAGAGGGACCCCTGCGGTGCCGAACCGAGGTACTCGGGAGGAGGCGGACCATCCCACGACGGCGCCCCGCTGGGCGAGGGCGCCTTCCTGCCTTCGGCCCGCTCCGAGTGCGGGCTGATCATGGGGTGGGTCGGCACCGGTTCGCTCACAGCTTGTATCCCACCCCGGGTACGGTCTCGATCACCTGCGGCTCTCCCAGCTTCTTGCGCAACGTCATCATGGTGACCCGCACGACGTTGGTGAACGGGTCGATGTTCTCGTCCCATGCCTTGTCCAGTAGGTCTTCCTGCGAGACGACGGCGCCCTCGGCCCGCATCAGCTCTTCGAGCACCGCGAACTCCTTCTTGGTGAGCACGACCTCCTTGCCGTCGCGCTCCACCAGCCGCTTGCCCGGGTCCAGCCGGATGCCTCCCCGCTCAAGGACCGGCGGCAGCGCCGGCGCGGAGCGCCGGCCCAGGGCCCGTACCCTTGCCACGAGCTCCACGAACACGAACGGCTTGGCGAGATAGTCGTCGGCGCCCAGCCCGAGCCCTTCGACCTTGTCGTCCACGTCGCCAGAGGCGGTCAGCATCAGGATGCGCGACGCGGTGCGCTGCGCCACCAGACGGCGGCACACCTCGTCCCCGTGGACGACCGGAAGGTCACGGTCGAGCACGATCACGTCATAGTCGATGTAGGAGGTACGCTCCAGCGCTCCGCCCCCGTCGTAGGCCACGTCCACGGCCATGGCCTCGCGGCGCAGCCCGGTCGCGATCGCGTCGGCGAGCACCCGCTCATCTTCGACCACCAGCACTCGCACGGTGTGCACACCTCTCTCCGGTCCCGGCTCACATTCTCCGCACACGACGATAAGCGCACGGTAAGGCATGTGTGAGCACGCGAGCCGCAAGCCGCGGCCAAATCCATGTTTCGGGAACGGAGGGTCCGGGGTATGCCGTCGGGACCACCCGCTGACGTGTGCTCGCGGGTTTTCGCGCGCTCTTTGCGACCCCCCTGAGAGAGAAGGTGAGATGGGCGAGTTCACCACTACGATCGAACGCCGCCTCGACCAGGCATATCGTGGCCTGAAGGAGGCCAAGTGCTCCGGCGACGACTACCTCGCCGACACCCTCAACGCCGAGATCGAGGACCTGCGCCGCCTGGCGGACGACCACGGGGTGCCGTTGCCTCGCTGACCACCGGAAGCACGAAACGGCCGGAGCCCCGCAGCGGGGCTCCGGCCGTTTCACGTGCGCGTCAGGCGTCCCGCTCCGGGTCCAGGGGAGCGAGCAGGCCGTGCAGGTCCTCGAACAGGCCGGGGCCCGCGCACAGCGTCAGCTCGGTGTTCGGAGCCTTGCCGCGCAGGCCGCCGATCCTGGCGCCGGACTCGGCGGCGACGAGCCCGGCCGCCGCCCAGTCCCAGTAATTGACGCCGCGCTCGTAGTAGGCGTCCACGCGGCCGGCGGCCACCGAGCACAGGTCCGTGGCGCAGGAGCCGCCCCGCCGGATGTCGCGCACCCTGGGCAGCACCGCCGCGAGCACCTCCCCCTGTACGGCCCGCCGCTCGGGCGAGTATCCGAACCCGGTGGCGACCAGCGCCCTGGACAGCGGCACGTCCCGGTTGCAGGCGAGCCGGGAGCCGCCGAGCCAGGCGCCCTCGCCGAGCGCGGCGGTGAACACCTCGCCCCTCGGCACCACGTTGACGACCCCGGCGACGATCTCGCCGTCCACCTCGACCGCGATGGACACGGCCCAGTCGGCCAGGCCGTACAGGAAGTTCACGGTGCCGTCGATGGGGTCGACGACCCAGCGCACGCCGCTGGAGCCCGGGGTGGCGCCGCCCTCCTCGCCGAGGATCATGTCGTCGGGGCGGGCGGCCAGGATGCGGGCCCTGATGAGCTCCTCCGAGGCCTTGTCCAGCGCCGTGACGACGTCGGTGGGGCTGGACTTGGTCTCGACCACCGCGGACATCGCGGGCCGCTCGGCGAGCAGCATGGCGCCCGCCTCCCTGGCGATGTCCTCGGCAAGCTTGAGGAAATCAGTCCTGAAATCAGTCATGCGACCGAGTCCGGGCGCTTCCACTCCTGGCCGAGGACGTGCTGGGCGAGGAAGGCCAGGACGGTCTCGTACCAGGCGACGGCGTTGCCGGGCTTGAGGATCCAGTGGTTCTCGTCGGGGAAGTACAGGAACTTCGACTCGACCTCGCTGCGCTGCAGGTCCCACCACAGGCGCAGGGCCTCGCCGATCGGCACCCGGTAGTCCTTGTCGCCGTGGATGACGAGCATCGGGGTGCGGATGTCCTTGAGGCCGTGGTGCGGGGAGAGCTTGGCGTAGCGCTCGGAGCCGGGCTCGCCGAACTCACGCTGCCAGTACATGGCGGCGTCGGTGGTGCCGGCGAACTGGTCGAGGTTCCACAGCGAGGCGTGGGTGACGACGGCCTTGTAGCGGTCGCTGTGGCCGGCGACCCAGCTGGCCATGTAGCCGCCGTAGGAGCCGCCCATCGCGCCGGCGCGCTCGCCGTCGACGTCGGGGCGGGCGAGGGCGACGTCCACGATCGCGTCGAGGTCGGCGAGCGTGCGCGGGCCCCAGTCGCCCCATCCGCGGTCGATCATCCGCTGGCCGTAGCCCGTGGAAAGGCACGGATCGGGCAGCAGTACGGCATAGCCGTGCTCGGCCATGATCCACGGGTTCCAGCGCCACTGCCAGTCGTTCCAGGAGGCGACGGGTCCGCCGTGGATCCAGAGCATGAACGGCGCGGGGTCGTCGGCCGAGGCGCCCTCGGGCAGCACCAGCCAGCCGCGGATGGTCGCGCCGTCGTCGGCGGTGGCGGAGATCTCGGTGAGCGTGCCCTTGACCTCGGGCCGCTCGGCCGGCGAGGGCAGGTCGGTGACCTGGCCGCCGGGCAGGTCGATGCGGGCGGGCCCGGCGGGGAAGGACACGGAGCTGCGCAGCGCGTAGACGGAGCGGCCGTCGGCGGCGGGGTTGAGCGCGAGGTAGGCGTCGTCGTCGCGGGTGAGCCGGGAGGCCGCGCCGCCGATCGGCACCAGGAACGCCGGGCGGCGGCCCTGGTGGTCGGCCACGATGTACACGGACGCGGAGTCGGGCGCCCAGGCCACGTCCGCCGGGAACAGGTCGGGGGCGTGGGTCTGGCCCTGGCCGGTGGCCAGGTCGCCGATCCACAGCTCGGTGCGGGCCGACAGGTCGAGCGCGGTGTGCCGGTCGCGGGCGGCGGCGACCTTGGTGCCGTCGGGCGAGACGGCCAGCGGGCCGGTGAAGTCCTGGCCCTCCTCGGTCACGACGGTGCGCCGCTCCCCGGTGGCCACGTCGATGGCGACCAGGTCGGTGCGCTGCTGCCCGCCGGGCAGGTACGTGGTCCAGGTGCTGACCACGGCGGCGCCGTCGGGGGTGAGGTCGAAGGAGGCGTTGACCAGCGCCCGTCCGGCGTCCGGCGTCAGGTCGCGCACCTCCGCCAGGCGGTCGCCGCTCAGCCGGCCGGCGAACAGCCGGGGGCCGCCGGGGCCGAGGTCGTGATCCCAGTAGCGGACGGGGTAGCCCTCGTGCAGGATCGCGCTGATGCCGGCGTCCTTGCGGGCCTTACGCCGCTCCTCCTCGGTGGACTCCTCGCCGGTGAGCACGTCGGCGGAGAAGACGACCACGTCGCCGGCGGTCTTGAAGGCGCCGATGCCGCCGGGCCTGTTGGCGATCTGGCGGGCCTCGCCGCCCTCGCGCGGCAGCAGCCACAGCGCCGGGACCTCCTCCTCGCCGTCCTTGACCGTCGGGTCGGGGCGGGCGGAGGTGAACAGCACGTCGCCGGCGGCGGTGAAGTCGGCCGAGCTCTCTCCCTTGGCCGAGCGGGTCAGCCGGTAGGGGGCGCCGTCGACGGGGATCGCCCAGAGCGCGGTGCCGAAGGATTTGCCGTCCGGATTGAGCGACTGGACCACCGACACCAGCCGCGAGCCGTCAGGGGACAGCTTGAGCGAGAGAACCCGAGGGATGGCCACATAGTCGCGAATGTCGTTGAATGCGCTCACCCGATCGAACCTACCTCAGCGCCCCCTAGGCTTGCCTACGTGGGAAACTACGACGCACTGCTGATCCTGTCCTTCGGCGGACCTGAAGGTCCCGGCGATGTCATGCCCTTCCTGGAGAACGTCGTGCGCGGCCGTAACGTGCCGCGCGAGCGGCTCAAGGAGGTCGCCGAGCACTACTACCACTTCGGCGGGATCAGCCCGATCAACCAGCAGAACCGCGACCTGATCGAGGCCGTGCGGCCCACGCTCGACGTGCCCGTCTACTGGGGCAACCGCAACTGGGCGCCCTACGGCGAGGACACCGTGCGCCGGATGCGCGCCGACGGCGTGCGCAGGGCGGCGGTCTTCGCCACCTCGGCCTTCGCCGGCTACTCCTCCTGCCGGCAGTACTACGAGGACATCGCGCGCATCTCGCTGCCCGGCGGGCCCGAGCTGGTCAAGCTGCCCCACTACGGCGACCACCCGGGGTTCGTGACCGCCATGGCCGACCGGGTCCGCGACGCGCTGGCCGAGCTCGGCCGGCCCGACGCCAGGCTCGTCTTCACCGCCCACAGCATCCCGCTGGCCCACGCGAAGAGCGCCTACGAGAGCGAGCTGCGGCGCAGCGCCGAGCTGGTCAACAAGGCGCTGGGCCGTACCCAAGACTGGGATCTCGTGTGGCAGTCGCGCAGCGGCCCGCCGCAGGTGCCGTGGCTGGAGCCGGACGTCTGCGACCACCTGCGCACGCTCGACGGGCCGGTGGTGCTGGCGCCGATCGGGTTCGTCTCCGACCACATGGAGGTCGTCTACGACCTCGACACCGAGGCCGTGGAGGTGGCCGCGGAGCTGGGGCTGCCGATGGCGCGGGCGGCCACGGTCGGCACCCACCCGGCGTTCGTGCGCGTGGTGGGCGAGCTGATGGCCGGTCCCGAGCCGGTGCCGTGCTCGACGGAGACGTGTCCTCAGGTGTAAGCGCGGGCGTAGGCCTCGGCGTAGCCCATGACCTTGTTCACGTAGTCCCACGAGTGGTTGTAGAACCAGATCGCCTTGCGGAGCTTCTCGCCGCCTTTGCCGGCGCCGTTGGCGCACAGGTAGTTGGCGGCGCCCGGCACCGCGTCGTACGGGCTCCAGATGTCCTTCTTGCCGTCGGCGTCGCCGTCCACGCCGTAGGCCCGCCATGTGGCGGGCATAAACTGCATCGGACCCAGCGCGCCCGCGCTCGACGGCCCGTTGTTGCGCCCGTGCCCGCTCTCGACCTGCCCGATGGCCGCCAGCACCGTCCAGGACAGCCCGGGGCAGCGGGTGGCCGCCTGCTTGTAGAGGTCGAGGTAGCTGCCCGGCCGTCCCACCGACGCCACCCGCTGTTCCTGCGGCGCCGGGGTACGGCTGCCGCCCAGCCCGATCACCTGGGCCCCCTTGCCGAGGAGCTTGGCGACCCCGGCGGTGCCCACCTTGCCCTCCTTGCCGTGCAGCAGCACGGCCACGCCCGGGGCGACGCCGAGCGCCTTGCCGGTCTCGGCGCTGACGATGCCGTCGATGCCCTTGAGCCCGAGCCCGGCCGAGGCGGCCAGCCGGAGCCTGGGGCCGCCGTCCACCTGGTAGTCCGCGCCCAGCACCATGCCGAGCCTGCGGGTGGCGGCGGTGTCGGCGACCAGTTCGCCGCGGCTCAGCGCGCTCCAGACGGCCGGCTCGTCGGCGACCGGCTTCGGGGTCCAGGCGCGGAAGTCGGCCGGGGTGACGGCCAGCACGTTCAGGCCGGTGCCGGAGATCTTGATGGCGCCCGCGTCCACGACCGCCACCTTCTGCACGTGCTTGAGCCGGCCGAGCGCGTAGCGGGCCTGCTTGGGCACGGTGGCGCGGGCGATCGCCAGCACCCTGGGCGGGGTGGGGGTGATGCCGGGGCCGCCTCTTCCGAAGTCCTTCACCTGTTCGGGGACCATCCGTTCCAGGGGTTCCGGCCTGGCCTGCGGTTCTTGGGCGCGGCGGGTCGGCTGGGGCCGGGCCGGGTCGGTGAACAGGTCGTCGCGGACGAGGAAGACCACGCCGCCGCTCGTCACGGTGACCACGGCGACCGCGGCCACGAGCAGCACCGCGGAACGGATCGAGGGAAGAGCGGACACGCGGGACACGTTACCCAAAATCAGTTGCGCTTCCGCGAGGGTCTGCAGAAGGGTGTCACGCGGCGATAGGGGGATTTTGTGGTCGGGCCGTATCGGGGACTGTTCAACGCGCCCGGAGTCAAGGGTTTCGTCCTGGCCGGATTCGTGGGGCGCTTCCCCATGTCGATGCTGGGGATCGGGATCGTCCTTCTGATCTCCGCGCTGACCGAGTCCTACGCCACAGCGGGAGCCGTCGCGGCCGTGGTCAACGTCTCCTATGCGATCGCGGCGCCGTTCTCGGGACGGCTGGCCGACCGCTTCGGCCAGAACCGGGTGATCGTCCCCTTCTCCGTCGTCAACGCGGTGGCCCTGGTCTCGCTCATCCTGAGCGCCGGGTTCCGGCTGCCCGAATGGACGCTCTACGCCTCGGGCCTGCTCGTCGGCGCGACCTCGCTCTCGCTGGGCTCGATGGTGCGCGCGCGGTGGTCGAACCTGCACGGCGGCTCGGGCAAGCTGCACACCGCCTTCGCGTTCGAGTCGGTGGCCGATGAGGTCATCTTCGTGACCGGGCCGGCGGCGGTGACGCTGCTGGCCACCTATGTCAACCCGTACGCGGGGCTGGTGGTCGCCGTGGTGGCGATGCTGGGCGGGTCGCTGGCGCTGGCGGCGCAGCGGCGTACGCAGCCGCCGATCGTGGCGGTGCGCGCCGCCGGCGGCACGCCGATCCTGATCCCGGGCGTGGCCCTGCTGTCGGCCGTGTACGTGGGCCTGGGCGCCGTGTTCGGCTCGGTCGACCTGATCACCGTGGCCTTCGCCGAGGAACACGGAGCCAAGGGGGCCGCGGGCTTCCTGCTGGCCAGCTTCGCGGGCGGTTCGATGGTCTCGGGCCTGTGGTTCGGCTCGCGGCACTGGCGTATCCCGATGCGCGGGCGCTTCGTGCGGGCGCTCGGGGTGTTCGTCGTCGGCCTGCTGCCGATCATGTTCGTGGGTGACACGCGGATCATGGCGCTGGCGCTGTTCGTCGCGGGACTGGCCATCTCGCCGACGCTCATCACGGGCTTCTCGCTGACCGAGCGCCTGGTGCCGCCCTCGCTGCTGACCGAGGGAATGGCCTGGATCTCGACCTCGATCGGCTTCGGCGTCGCGCTCGGCGCGTGGGCGGGCGGGCGGCTCACCGAGGCGTTCGGCGCCTCCAACGCCTACGCCTTCTCCCTGGCGTGCGCGCTGTTCGCGGCCCTCGTCGGGGTGTCAGGTTCGGGTTTGCTGAGGATTCCTGAAGCGCCTTCACCGGCGAAGAGCTGATCCGCTACGGTCGGGAGATCCCTCAAGCAACACCCTCAACTCACGAAAGCTCCGTAATGTCCCGACAAATTGCTTCACTTCTAGCCATCGCCGCTGTCACCGTCACTCTGGCCCCAGCGCCGGCGTCGGCCGCTCCTGAAGTCGACTGCACGCAGGTCAAATGCCTCGCGCTGACCTTCGACGACGGGCCGGGCAAGTACGCTGACAAGCTCCTCGACACCCTGAAGAAGGCCAACGCGAAGGCGACCTTCTTCCTGGAGGGCCAGTACGTCAAGACGCGGCCCGCCTTCGCCAAGCGCATGGCCAAGGAGGGCCACGAGCTCGGCAACCACAGCTACAAGCACCCCAACTTCACCGATCTCGAGCCGGGGGCCATCCGGAACGAGGTCAAGAAGACCCAGGACATCATCTACAAGACGACCGGGGTCACGCCCAAGCTGCTGCGCCCGCCGTACGGCATGGCCGACATCCAGGTGTCGGACGTGGCGGCGGAGTTCGACATGCCGATCGTGTTGTGGACGGCCGGCTCGCGTGACTGGGCCACCAAGAACGCCGACGAGATCAAGAAGCAGACCTTGGCGGTCGCCCAGCGCGACGGCATCATCCTGATGCACGACTGGGTCAAGCAGACGGTCGACGTGATGCCGAGCCTGGTCAAGCTGCTCCAAAGCCGCGGCTACACGCTGGTGACCGTTTCCACACTGCTCAAGAGCCAGAACCTTCAGCCCGGCGACATCTACCCTGTTCCCGAAGGCTGGGAGAGGTGAGTATCGTTCACGTTTAACGGAACGATCCTTTCCAGGGGGCGCGTCATGGTCTTCACCAACTGGGCCGGCAACCAGTCGGGCACCCCCGCCGAGGTGCGTACACCCGCCTCGGTAGAAGACGTGGTCAGCGCCGTCCGGGACGCCACACGCACCGGACGGCGGCTGCGCATGGTCGGAACGGGCCACTCCTTCACCGGAGTGGCCCTCACCGACGGCATCATGCTCCGCCCCACCGGTCTCACCGGCGTCAGGACGTGGGCGGAGGACCGGGTGACCGTCCTCGCCGGCACCCCGCTCAGCCACCTCAACGAACTGCTCGACCAGCGCGGCCTCGCGCTCGCCAACATGGGCGACATCACCGAGCAGACCGTCTCCGGCGCCATCCAGACCGGCACCCACGGCACCGGCCGCGACACGGGCGGCCTGGCCGACCAGGTCGTCGAGCTGGAGCTCGTGCTCGCCGACGGCTCCGTGGCCACGGTCAAGCCGGGCGAGGACCTCTTCGACGCCGCCCGGGTCGGGCTCGGCGCGCTCGGCGTCCTGACCGCGGTCACCTTCAAGGTCGAGCCCGCGTTCCTGCTGCACAACCGGCGCCGCCGTCTCCCCCTCACCGAGATCCTGTCCTCGCTCGACTCCATGACCTCGGCCAACGAGCACCTCGACTTCTTCTGGGTGCCGCACACCGACGCCTGCCTGGTCAAGACCAACAACAGGAACCCGGGGCCGGCCCGGCCGCCGAGCGCGTTCAAGCACTGGCTGGACGCGGTCTTCCTGGAGAACACGCTCTTCGGCGCGGCCTGCGCGCTCGGCGCCCGCTCCCCCGGCCTGATCCCGCGCATCAACGCCGTCAGCGCCGCCGCGCTCGGCGACTCCGAGTCCGTGGACACCTCCTACAAGATCTTCACCGCGCGGCGCGACGTGCGCTTCCTGGAGATGGAGTACGCCGTGCCGCGCGAGCACCTGGGCCAGGCACTCCGCGAGACCCGCGACCTGGTCGAGCTCATGGACTGGAAGATCACCTTCCCGGTCGAGGTGCGGGTGACGCCGCCGAGCGACGCCTGGCTGTCCACCGCGTACGGCCGCGACTCCGCCTACATCGCCTGCCACATCTACCGCCCCACCCCCAACCCCGCCTACTTCGAGGGCGTCGAGGAGATCATGACCAGGCTGGGGGGCCGCCCCCACTGGGGCAAGATGCACACCCGCGACGCCGCCTACCTCGCGACCGTCTACCCGCGCCTGCCCGACTTCGTGGCGCTGCGCGACCGCCTCGACCCCGGCCGCGTCTTCACCAACCCCTACCTGGACACCGTCCTCGGCTGAGTCGTATAGCTGGCTGGAGTGCCAGGCGGCCCGGGACGTCCATACCCTTTGAGGCATGACGCGTGACGCCCTCGAGGCTCTGGACCGCCTCGCGGGCGGGCTCGGCACCGCCGTACTCGCCCTGTTCGTCGCGATGGCGTGGTGGGTGACGCTGGTGAGCTGTCTCGCCGGCGTCGGCCTGCTGGCGCTGCCCGGCATGATCGGGCTGACCAGGTCCGTGGCCGAGCGGGAACGCGCCCGCCTGGGCCGCCGCGGCGAGCCGGTCATCTCCCCCTACGGCGAACCGGCGGAGGGCAACTGGGCCGAGCAGATGAAGGCGGCCTGGCACGATCCCTCCGTACGGCGCGACCTGGCGTGGGTGGCCGTCCACTCCACGATGGGGCTGGTGCTCGGGCTCGCCGGGCTCGCGCTGCCGATCATGGGGCTGCGCGACGTGACGTTCCCGCTGTGGTGGCACCTCCTGCCCGCGGGCGAGGTGGGCTCCTCGCTCGGCGTACGCGCGGAGACGTGGCCCGCGGTCCTGGCCGTCGGCCTGTCGGGGGTGCTCTGGCTGGGGCTGGCCATCGTGCTGGGGCCGCGGCTGGCCGTCCTGCAGAGCCTGCCCGGCCGCAGGCTGCTGTCGCCGCACGCCTCGGTGGACCTGTCCGCGCGGGTCGCGCGGCTGACCGCCACGCGGGCCGCCGCCCTGCGCGCTCATGCCGCCGAACTGCGCAGGATCGAGCGCTCGCTGCACGACGGCGCCCAGAACAGGCTGGTCGCCGTCGTCGTCACCGTCGCCGCCGCCAGGCGCGCGCTCTCCAGGAACCCCGAGGCCGCCGACCCCGCGCTCGAACGCGCCCAGACCGCCGCCGAGCAGGCCCTCGCCGAACTGCGCGGAGTCGTGCGCGGCATCCTGCCGCCGGTGCTGGAGGACAAGGGCCTGTCCGGCGCGCTGTCGGCGCTGGCCGCCGGGTCGGCCGTCCCGTGCGGCCTGAGCGTGGGCGAACTCGGGCCGCTCCCGCTGTCGGTCGAGGCCACCGCGTACTTCACCGTCGCCGAGGCCCTCACCAACGTCGCCCGCCACAGCGGCGCCACCCGGGTCGACGTCGAGGTCATCCTGTACGGCGAGGCGCTGCGGATCACCGTGGAGGACGACGGCAGGGGCGGCGCCGGCGAGGAGACCGGCGGGGGCTCGGGGCTGGCCGGGATCAGGCGGCGTGTGGAGTCGCACGACGGCGTCCTCACCCTGTCCAGCCCGGAGGGCGGTCCGACCCGGCTGCAGGTCGTCCTCCCACCGGCCTCCTGACACAGAGTTCGTCGTCAGCCGTACCGGATCGGAGGGGTTGTCAGGGGATGGGGGCGCGTTCCTGGTCGGCGGGTGCCTCGTCCGGGGGTGGGGTGGCCTCCTCCTCGGGCTGGCCGGTCTCCTCGGGCGGGTCCGTGGTCGGCTCGCCCGACGGCTCCGCCTCGCCGGTTTTGGTCGGCGTCGGCGTGGGGGTCGGCGTCCTGGTCTTGCTCGGCTTGGGTGTCGGAGTGGGCGTCGGGGTCGGCGTGGGCTCCTGTTCGTCCTGGGTGGCCGGGGTCTCGGTGGGCGGCGTGGTGTGCTCGTCCTCCCTGACCGGTCCCTTGGGTTCCTCCCTGACCGAGGCCGGGCGCTTGCCGGGCAGCTGGTCGGGGATCGCCGAGCCGCTGGCCGCCTGGTAGACGAGGATCGCGCCCATGCTGATCGCGAAGACCAGCGCGGCGGCGAACCCGAGCTTCAGCCACGGCAGCGGGCGGCGCCGTTCCGGCTTCTCCACCGCCGCCATGACCAGGGTCGCCTCCCCCGCGCCCGGCTCCGGCGGCGGCTCGTCGCGGAGGGTCGCCTGTGCCGCGGTGGCCAGTTCCCCCTCGCCGTCGCGGTGCGGCGGCACCTCCTCGCCGTCCTCGTGCTCGCGCCACGCGAGCACCGTGTGTTCCTTGACCTTCTCGCCGGTCCGCTTCAGGTAGTGCGTGTAGATCGCGCTGCCGACCGTGCTGGCCACACTGGCCACGGCCGCGCCGATCACCGTCCCCGCCACGCCGAGATACGACGCCGCCACCGCGGCGGTCACCGCGGCCAGGGCTCCACCGAGGACCTGCGGCACGCTCAGCTCGAACCTCCGCTGCTCGCCGCTCATCCTCCAGATCAGTCCCCTCTTGTCATTCGACAGGTAAAGAGCTTCCTCGTGAATAGACGCGAGTGCGTGTCCTGTTGTTCCTGTGACCTGCGTGACAGGAAGGCTCAAGGGCCGTGCCCCGCCGATTCGGACTGCCCTCCGTCTATGCCGCCGCGGCCGTGGCCACGGCCGTCACGACCGTCGCCCCGCTCGCCGTGACCGAACCCGCCTCAGGACTGTCCGCGCGGCCGGTGGTGACGGAGCCCACCCGCCCGTACATCGTGACCGCGCACACACGCGGCGACGCGCGGGACCTGGTCAGCGAGACGCGCTGGCGGGTACGCCGCTACTACACGGCCGTCCTGCCCGGATTCGCGACGTGGCTGAGCGACAGGGAGGCGGCCGAACTGCGGGCCGACGCGCGGGTACGCTCGCTCGAACCCGACCGGCAGGTCCACCCTATGGGCGGCTGGGCACTGGACCGGCTCGGCGAGCGCGAACTCCCCCTCGACGGCCGCCACCGCACCACGGCGACCGGCCGGGGCGTCACCGTCTACGTGCTCGACAGCGGCGTGGACGTCGGCCACCGCGAGTTCGGCGACCGCGCCTGGCGCGCCTTCGACGCCACCGGCGGGCGCGGCGCCGACTGCAGCGGTCACGGCACGCAGGTGGCGGGCGTCGCCGCGGGCCGCACGTACGGCGTGGCCCCGCAGGCCAGGATCGCCTCGGTGAAGGTGCTGGGCTGCGGCTTCGGTTCGATGTCGGACGTGCTGGCCGGAGCCGACTGGGTGCGCAGGCACGCGCGCGGCCCCGCCGTGGCCAACATGTCGATCGGCGCCGAGCCCTCCCCCGCGCTGGACGCCGCCGTGAGCAACCTCACCCGGGCGGGCGTCCTGGTCGTGGCCGCCGCGGGCAACTCCGGCGAGAGCGCCTGCTCGGTGTCACCGGCCCGCCGGGCGTTCGCGGTGGCGGCCAGCGACTCCGCGGACCGGCGGGCGCCGTTCTCGGGCCACGGCCCTTGTGTCGATCTTTACGCGCCGGGCGTCGACGTGCGTTCCGCCTGGCTGGAGGGGACCACGCGCGAGGAGAGCGGCACCTCGATGGCCGCCCCGCACGTGTCCGGAGTCGCCGCCCTCTACCTGGAGTCCCATCGCGGCTCCAGCCCGTCAACTCTCGCGTCTTGGCTCAAGTCCACGGCGACCCGTGGCGTGATTCGCCAGAATCCGTCGAGGACCCCTAACCTCCTGCTGCACTCCGGCGGGCTATAAAGGATGGAATCGACAAATGTGACCGGCGTCACAACGCTTGGGGAGTATCCCAGGCAGGCGATGTTCGGACATGCCGGGTACGGTGCTGGCAGGCAACCGGCACACGCGAGAGACTCAAGGGTCCGGGGGAAGAATGAGCGCGCTGACGAAGGGACTCGCATGCAGGAGCTCCGACTCGTCGCGGTGAGTGAGGACGGCACGTATCTCGTCCTGGCGACAGCCGGGCGGGGTACGCGGTTCACGCTCCCCGTGGACGACCGGCTCCGCGCTGCCGTCCGCGGAAACTTCTCCCGTCTCGGCCAGTACGAGATCGAAGTGGAGAGTCCGTTGCGCCCCAAGGAGATCCAGGCACGCATTCGCGCTGGAGAGACCGCGGAAGAGATCGCCGCGACCGCGGGAATCCCGGTCGAGCGTGTCCGCTGGTTCGAGGGTCCCGTGCTCCAGGAGCGGGAGTACGTCGCCCAGCAGGCGCAGCGCGTCGCCGTTCGCATGCCTGGAGAGTCCGCCCCGGGACCCACGCTCGGTGAACTCGTCGCCGAGCGCCTCACCCGCCGCGGCGTGCCCACCGACGAGATCGACTGGGACTCCGCCAAACGCGACGACGGCCTGTGGCGGGTCAAGCTCGGCTACGTCTGGAACGGTCACACCCGGCACGCGGAGTGGCTGTTCGACCCGCGCAAGCGGCACGTCACGCCGCATGACGACGAGTCCATGAGACTGTCGGCGGCCGACTTCGACCCGAACCCGCCCGCCGAGGACACCACCGTCACGCCGTTCGCGCCGCGGGCCGCCAAGCTGCAGCCGGTGCCGCCGCTGCCGTCGGTGATCCGGCACGAGCCGCCCGCCGTGGCCAGGCCCGGCGACGGCCCGGCCGTCGCCTACCCGCCCGGCCGTGACGGATTCCCTCCCGGCCGCGACGCCTTCCCGCCCGGACGCGAGTCCTTCCCGCCCGCCCGGGAAGGCTTCGCGCCTGGACGTGAGGGGTACGCGCAGGGCAAGGAGGGCACCGGCCGCGACGGGTTCCCGCCGAACCGGGACGCGTACTCACCGGCCCGCGGCGAAGGCGCCTACGTCCGCCCGCCCGAGACCCCCTCCAGGGAGGCCGAGCGCGGGTACCCGTTCGAGGACGAGACATCCGACTTCGACGGGCGGGGTGGAGAGGGTGTACGCCGGGCACCGGCGGCCTGGCACCCGGACTTCGCCACCAACCGCCCGGAACGCCCGCAGCCCCGCGACACCGACCCCATCTACGCCCCGGCCCCGCGCCCCCCCGACCCGGCCCCCGCGCCCCTCCCCCAGGAGCCCACAACCCCGGAGCCGGTAGCCCAGGAGCAGGTACCCCGGGAGCCGGTAGCCCAGGAGCCCCCCGCCGTCCAGGAGCCCGCGACCCCCGAACCGGCCACCCACGAGCCCCCGGCACCCGTCATCCAGGTGCCCGCGGCCGCTGTCGCCGAGGTGCCCTCGGCCCCTGTCGTCCAGGGGCCACCGGCCCCTGCGGTCCAGGAGCCACCGGCCGCTGAGGCGACCGCCGCTGAGCCGGCCGCCCAGGAGCCTGTGGCCGCTGAGCCGGTCGTCCATGAGGTCGTCGCCCCGGTCGCCCCGGTTGTGCAGGAGGCGGCGGTCGTGCAGGAGGCGGCGGTTGCCGCGCCTGACGTCCGGGAGCCGGAGACCGCCGAGCCGGTCGCCGAGCCTGCCGCTGCCGACGAGCCCGCCGCCACCGTGGAGGAGCTCACGGCCGAACCGGTTGTCGAGGAGCCGGTTGTCGCGGAGCCCGTTGCCTCTGAGCCGGTGGTAGAGCCGGTCGAGGCGGCGCCCGTGGAGGCCGTGGCCGCCGAGGCTGTTGTGGAGGAGGCCCCGGTCGAGGCTGTCGTGGTACAGCCTGCTGCGCCTGAGCCCGCCCCTGAGCCGAAGGCCGCCGCCCAGCCGATCGAGCCACCCAAGCCCGAGATCCCCAAGCCCGAGACTCCCAAGGCCGAAGCCCCGGAGCCCGAGGCTCCCAAGGCCGAAGCGCCCAAGCCTGAAGCACCGAAGGCCGAAGAGCCCAAGACCGAGGCGCCGCAGCCTGTGGCGCCGCCGGTTGAGGTGGCCGAGGTGGAACCTGCCAAGGCGGAAGAGGCGGTTGCCGAGAAGCCGCCGGTCGAGGAGACCAAGGCCGGGAAGGTTCAGGAGGACGAGGCGGGCAAGGGCGAGGAGGCGGCTGTGCCGGCGGCTAGGGACGGCAAGGACGAGCCGATCGCCAAGCCGAAGCCCAAGCCGAAGGACCCGTCGACGGTGCCCGTTCCGTCGCCGCCGCCCGCGCCTGCGGCCCGGCAGCCGCGCAAGGGTTCCAAGGGGCGGCGCGCCTCCGTCCCGACCTGGGACGAGATCATGTTCGGTGCCCGCAAGCAGGACTGAGGCTCCGGGTACGGCCGGCCACGGTAAGTGGCCGGCCGTGCGTCGTTACGGCGGGTCGTTCGTGCGACTGCCGGGCGCCTGACGACCGGGCCCGGCGCACGGCGGCGGGGGGCGCCCGCTTGGCTTGCCGTAAGAGATAAGGGGCATGCACAGAGCCACAGACGCCGGCCACAGACCCCGGGCAGAGAGCGCGATCAGGAACCGAAGGGCGCCAGCCAGTCGGGGGTGACCTCGGTGGGAAAGGCGACCGCCTGGGTTTCCGAGACGTCGACGGCCGAGTAGCCGCCCTCGCCCGCGCCCACCCCCGCCACCAGCGTCATGACGCCCGCGCGGCGCTGGAACCACGTCTGGCGGATCCGCCACCCCACCACCGCCCGGCGTTCGAACACCGCCTGTGAACGGCGCAGCGACCCGGAACGCACCGACAGCCGGATCCCGTCGTACCCGTGGCCCAGCGACTTGTAGCGGTCGAGGCCCAGCGGGACGCCGATCCCGGCCAGGATGAGGGCGGCGACGGCGAGTACCCACCAGGCCGTGGCGGCGGTCAGGAGGGCGGCGGCCAGCGCGACGGCGGCCAGCGCGGCCCAGGGGGCGATCGCGCGGAACAGGCGGCGGTTGCGCGCCACCGGCGGGTGCGGGCGCAGCTCGGCGGTGAAGGGGCCGATCGCGGCGCCGGTGACCTGGTGGGCGACGGCGCGGGGCACGTCGGGCAGGAGCTGGCCGCGGGCCTGGGAGTCGCCGAGGCCGGTGACGATGGCCCAGACGCGTACGACTCCGGCCCAGCGTTCGGCGAGGGCGTCGGCGATCTCGTAGCCGCGTACGCGCCGGGACTCCAGGGACACGCTCCTGCGGTTGATCAGCCCGCGCTCGGCGACGAGGTAGCCGTCGCGTTCCTTGAGCGTGAAGTTCCAGTTGAACACCGCGTACATGGCCCCGCCCACCACCGGCATCGCGACCACCAGCAGGACGACGGCGACCAGCAGCAGGTAGGGGCGGTCCCAGAGCCACTGCCCGGCGTCCCATGCGGCGTCGCGGCCGAAGCCGAGCTGGTCGCCCCACTGGAAGGCGAGGCCGATGGCGCCACCGGCCAGCGCGAACGGCGTCAGCAGGTACGCCCCCGACAACGGCCCGTAGAGCAGCCAGGCGCGGGGCACGCGCATGATGACCCGCTCGTTCTCCCGCGGCGGCTGAGGGGCGTCGGGAGCCGGTTGCGGCCGCTCCTGGGCGCGGGCGCGCAGGAGCACCGCCTTGAGGCGTTCGGCCTCGGCGAGGGTGACGCCGTCGAGCTCGCCCTCCTGCTCGCTGCCGCCGCTGGCTCCGGTGTCGAGTTTGAGTACGGCGAGGCCGAGCAACCGGTGCATGGGCGGCATGGAGACGTCCACCCCGCGGATGCGCTCAAGCGGGATGGTCCGGACGGAACGGCTGATCAGCGACCGCTTGATCTCCAGCCGGTCACCCGCGAGCTGGTAGCTGAACGTCGCCCAGCGCACCACCGCGAACGCCACCGTCCCGGCGACGCCCAGCGCGGCCCACAGGAACGAACGCGGCGAGAACCCGCCCACGAACAGCACGCCGACCAGCGGCAGCAGCAGCGAGGGCAGCATGCGGACCGGGTCGATGAGCAGCACCTTGGGACTGAGCCGCACCGGCACAGCCGCACCGCCAGCCGGTCCCTGAACGCCCGGCTCGCCATGATGCGGGCCGTCTGTCACTTGCCGGGTGGCTGCGGGATCGGGCTGTGTGGCCGGCCTCTCGGCCTCTCCGGGTCCGGGCTGGGCCGGTTCCGCCTCGGGTCGCGGCGCCGGGTGGTGGGGGTCGGGGGTCATGTGGCGTCGTCCCTGAGGTGCTCGGCCCGGTGGGCGAGCTGGTCGGCCAGCCCGGCGGCCACGCCGTACTCCAGACCCTTGATCGTGGAGGAACCGGCGTGCGACGCGGTGCGGATCTCCAGCGTGGCCAGCCCGAACAGCCGCTCCAGCCAGCCCTGTGCCTTGTCCACCGTCTGGATCCGGCTCACCGGCACGAACACCCATTCCCGGGTGAGGAAGCCGGAGCGGGCGTACACGACGTCTCCCGACAGCTCCCACCGATGGACGGCGAAGCGCACGAACGGCTCCGCCACCAGGAACGGCGTGGCCACCACGCCCACCCCCACCGGCAGCAGCCAGGAGTCGGCCGACAGCCACCCGGGCACCCAGCCCCACCCGCTGCCGCCCACCACACGCGCCACCACGATCGCCCCGCCCACCAGGAGGACGAAGCCGATCAACGACTCCAGCATCCACAGCTGCCTGGCCTTGGGCGAGACGCGGTGCGCCGGGTCACGCAGCGTCCCCGCTCGGGGCTCGGATTCACTCACACCGACCAGCTTAGGCGCGGCTCGCGTCAGCGTTATCTCAGCGGCCCGCACGCGGGGTCAGAGAACTGTCAGTGACGTGGGCCACAGTGGGGTCCATGCGATACGCGATCGAGGCCGAGGGCCTCGCCAAGCGCTACGGCGAGACCACCGCGCTGGCCGGTGTCGACCTGGTGGTGCCGCCGGGAAGGCTGCTCGGCGTGCTGGGCCCCAACGGGGCGGGCAAGACCACCGCCGTCAGAATCCTCGCCACCCTGCTGGCCCCCGACGCGGGCCGGGCCTCGGTGGGCGGGTTCGACGTGGTGCGCCAGTCCCATCAGGTGCGCTCGCTGATCGGCCTGACCGGGCAGTACGCGGCGGTCGACGAGATGCTGACCGGCGTGGAGAATCTGCTCATGATCGGCCGCCTGCTCGGCCTGTCCAGGCCGGAGTCGCGGGCGCGGGCGCGGCAGTTGCTCGATCGTTTCGACCTGGCCGACGCGGGCGGCCGGGCCGCCAAGACCTTCTCCGGCGGCATGCGCAGGCGCCTCGACCTGGCGGCGAGTCTGGTGGGGCGGCCTCAGGTGCTGTTCCTCGACGAGCCGACGACGGGGCTGGATCCGCGCAGCCGTACCGACCTGTGGGGTGTGGTGCGGGGGTTGATGGCCGACGGCGTGACCGTGCTGCTGACCACCCAGTATCTGGAGGAGGCCGACCAGCTGGCCGACGACATCGTGGTGTTCGACCACGGCAGGGTGATCGCCTCCGGAACCTCCGACCAGCTCAAGTCCATGACGGGCGCGCAGGTGCTGGAGGTGAGCCCGCTGCGGTCCGACCAGCTCGACCTGGTGGCCGAGGTGGTCCGGGCCGTGGTGGAGACGCCGCCCGAGGTCGCCGGCGGGAAGGTGACGGCGGCGGTGCACGATCCGCGGGTGGTGCCCGCGGTGGTGCGGCGGCTGGACGAGCTGGGGGTGGTGGCCGCCGAGCTCGCCCTGCGCAAGTCCAGCCTGGACGAGGTGTTCCTTTCGCTGACCGGCCACCGTGCCGATTCCAAGGTGGTGGTCTAGATGGCGGCGACGGCTGTGCGCTTGGAACGGCGGGCCGGGGTGGGCGCGACCGTCCGGCAGACGTCCACGCTGGCCTGGCGGAGCCTGGTGCAGGTCAAGCACAACCCCTGGGACCTGCTCGACCTGAGCATCCAGCCGATCATGTTCCTGCTGCTGTTCACGTATGTGTTCGGCGGCGCGATCTCCGGCTCCACCGGGGACTACCTGCAGTTCGCGCTGCCCGGCCTGGTGGTGCAGAACGCACTGTTCTACACCCTGTCCACGGCGATCGGGCTCAACACCGACATCAGCAAGGGGGTGTTCGACCGGCTGCGGAGCCTGCCCATCGCGCGCACGGCGCCGCTGGCGGGGCGGATCGTCGCGGACACGTTCAAGCAGGTGTGGGCGTTCGCGCTGCTGATGGGGCTCGGGATGGTGCTGGGCTTCCGGGTCCAGACGAGCGTGGCCGGGGTGCTCGGGGCGCTCGCGCTGCTGGTGGTGGTCGCGCTGGCCATGTCGTGGATGTCGGTGCTGATCGGGCTCAGGGCGTCGAGTCCGGAGAAGGTGCAGATGATCACGTTCTCCGCCATGATGCCGCTGACCTTCACGAGCAGCGCGCTGGTCGATCCGGCGACGTTCCCGGCCTGGTTGCGGGCCTGGTCGGAGGTCAACCCTGTCTCCTACCTGGCCGACGCGATCCGGGGGCTGCTCATCGGGGGCGAGGTGGCGACGCCGGCGCTGGTCTCGCTGCTGTGGGCGGCCGGGTTCGTGGCGGTGTTCGCGCCGCTGGCCATCAGGGTCTTCAGGACCCGCGTGTGAGCGAACCGGCCATAGCCAGGGCGGCGGGCCGGTCGAGGGTCTGACCTTGGGCGAAGTGGATGTCGAAGGAGCCGGGTGGCAGAGCGGAGCGGGTGTCGTGGGTGATCCGGGCGTGGTCGGGGTCCACGACCGTGGTGAGGCCCTTGACCGCGGCGGCCGCGCCCAGCAGGACGGCCGCGCGGGCGGCGTCGCCGGTCGCCAGCGCGTGCGCGGCGCAGCCCACCACGGCCAGGCCGGTCAGCTGCGCGTCGCCCGAGGCGGCGGCCTGCTCCAGGGCCAGCGTGAGATGGCGGCGGGCGTCGGGCAGCCGGCCCTTGTCCAGGGCGACCAGGGCCAGCGCGGTGTTGACGGCGGCGATCATCGGCTTGGGCACTCCGTCGGAGGACTCCATGATGGCCATCGCCCGCCCGTAACAGGCCAGCGCCGTGGGCAGGTCGCCGTCGTGGCGGGCCAGGTCGCCCTGGGCGGCGGTGACCCCGGCCTCGCCCACCCGGTCGCCGAAGCGGACGACCAGGCCGGCGATCTCGGCCAGGTGGCGCTCCGCGCGGGCGCGGTCGCCGGCCAGGTTGAGCGCGATCGCGAGGCGGGCGCGCAGGTAGGGGGTGTCCTCGACGGCGCCGAGCGTCTGCATGACCTCCAGGGCTTCGCCCATGACCTCGATGCCCTGGTGGATCTCGCCGCGCAGCACGTGGAGGTCGGCCACGGCGGCGAGGGCGGAGCTGATGCCCCACCGGTCGCCCACGGCGCGGTAGCCGGTGAGCGCCGCCCGCAGATCGGCCTCACAGGCGGCGATGTGGCCGCTGTAGTAGCTGAGCAGGCCGGCCATGAGGTGGCCGGAGGCGACGACCCACGGGTCGGCGTGGTTCAGCAGGTCGCCGGCCATGGGGTCGCCGGTTTCCCTGGAGGTCTGCTGGGCGCCGCCGTACAGGACGAACATGGGCATGGCCAGCGCGACCAGCGGATGACCAGGACCGCCGAGACGGCGGGCCTGCGCGAGCGCGGCGCGCGCCCCCTCCCACGGCAGCGCCGCGCCGACGGCGTTGATCCCGTGTACGGCCAGCCCCAGGGCACGCAGGTGCGCGGGAGCCGACGGCGCCGCGGCCAGCGCCTCGGCCGAGCGCTGGGCGCCTTCGAGCCGGCTGCCCCGCAGCCACCAGTACCACCCGAGCGCCCCCACCAGCCGCAACGCCATCTCCCCCGCCTCGGGATTTGCCGCCGCGTTCGCCACGCACCAGCGGAGCGCGGCGTCGAGGTTGTCGTGCTCGGCGGTGAGCGCGGCGAGGTGCCGGAGCTGACCGGCGGCGCGCAGGCCGGGCTCGGCGTCCTCGGCGAAGCGGAGATAGTACGCGGCGTGCGCGCGCCGGATCCGGTCGCCCTCGGGCAGGTGCTCGGCGGCGAAGGCGCGGATGGTTTCCAGCATGCGGTAGCGCCCGGACTCGAACACGACGAGGGATTTGTCCACCAGCCGGGTCAGGGGCTCCAGGTCGGCGGCGCACACCTGCTCCACGGCCTCCAGCGTGGCCCCGCCCGCGAAGACGGACATCCGGGCGGCCAGCTCGCGCTCGGGTTCCGGCAGCAGGTCCCAGCTCCACGACACCACCGCCCGGAGCGTCTGGTGGCGCGGCTGGGCCGTACGGCTGCCGCTCGTCAGCAACGAGAACCGGTCGCCCAGGCGCGCCGCCACCTCGCTCGCGCCGAGCGAGCGCATCCGCGCGGCGGCCAGCTCGATGGCCAGCGGCAGCCCGTCCAGCGCCCGGCAGATCCGCGCGACCTCGGCGGCCTCGGCGGCGTCCGGCGCGTAGCCGGGGCGGACCGCCGCCGCCCGGTCGGCGAACAGCCGCACGGCCGCGTACTCGCGGGGGTCGCCGGCGCCGGGCGGGGGCAGTTCCAGCGGCGGCACGGCCCAGCTCGTCTCGCCGGTGACCGCGAGGGGTTCGCGGCTGGTGGCCAGCACGCGTACCCCGGGGCAGGCGGCGAGCACGCGCTCGGCCACCTCGGCGGCGGCGTCGATCACGTGCTCGCAGTTGTCCAGGACGATCAGCGGCTCGCGGTCGCCGATGAGCCGCACGAGCCGCTCGATCGGGAGCTCGGGGCCCGGCACGCGGGTGCCGTCACGCAGGTCCAGGGCGGCGGACACGGCCTGCGCGACGTCCGCGGCTCCGGCCAGTTCCACCAGCCAGGCCCCGCCGGGCGGCGCGAGCGCGGCGGCGGCCTCGACGGCGAGCCGGGTCTTGCCGGCGCCGCCGGGTCCGAGCACGGTGACGAGGCGGTGCCGGCCCAGAAGGTCGCCGATGCGAGCAACATCACGATCACGGCCGACGAAGCTCGTCAGCCTGGCCCGCAGATTCCCCGCCCGCCGCTCACGGGGCTCTTCGGTGCGGGCCGCGGGCTCGTCGCGGAGCAGGTTCAGGTGGATCCGGGCCAGTTCGGGAGAAGGGTCGGCGCCGAGGGTGTCGCGGAAGGAACGGCGGGCGCTCTCGTAGGCGGCCAGCGCCTCCACGCGGCGGCCCGCCCCGTGGAGGGCGCGCATGCGCAGGCCGTGCAGCCGCTCGCGCAGCGGGTGGGCGGCCAGCAGCCCGGCCAGCCCGTCGAGGGCGTCGGCGGACCGCCCGAGCCGCAGGTCGGCCTCGATCCGGTCCTCCGCCGCGGCCAGCCGGAGATGGTCGAGACGGGCGACGTAGGCCGCGACCACCTCCAGGTCGGCGAGGCCGGCGAGCGCGGGCCCGCGCCACAGCGCCAGCGCCTCCCGCAGCACCCCCGCCGCCGTCGCGGCGTCCCCCTCGGCCAGCCGCGCCTGCCCTTCCCTGGCCAGTACGGCGAAGCGGTGCGCGTCCACCTGGTCGGGACCGGCAACCAGCCGGTATCCGGCCTGTTCCGCGACGATGAGCTGGCGCACCGGGTTTTTGCCGAGTGCCGCCCGAAGCCGGGAAACCAGTGCCTGAAGGGCATTGGCGACCCCGTCAGGCGGCCGGTCCCCCCACACCCCGGCGATCAGCGTCGCCAGGGGAACGGTCCTGCCCGCCTCGACAACCAGCAGGCCAAGGAGGGTGCGTAGCCTCTGACCTGTGATCTCCACGACCTCGCCGTCCCGGCGAACCTCGAGCGGGCCGAGAATGGCGAAGGTCATGCTTGTGGTCAAGCTCACCTTCTCCATCCCATGATTCTGGATGATTTCCGGCCCTTCCCCCGCCACCGACCCTCGCGAAACGGTCGGCGCACCGCCGTGAGCCGCGTAGCATCATCCGGCATGGGGCTGCGTTACACGGCGACACGCGTGCGACGGGCCGTCGTCCTCTCGGCGGCGGTCGCGCTGGCGCTCGCGTCGTCGGGCTGCGCGCTCCTTCCGGGCCGGTCGATGGCCAAGGACATCGGCCAGCTCAACGTCACCAGTCCAGAACTGCGCGAGGGCAAGCCATTGCCCCGCGAATATTCCTGCAAGGGCAACCAGGGCAGCCCGCCGCTGCGCTGGTCGGGTGAGCCGCTGCCTGGGGCCAAGTCGATCGCGATCGTGCTCGACACCCACACCGGCGCCAATCCCGCGGTCAACTGGGTTGTTTACAACATTCCGCCAGACTGGACCGAGCTCGGCCCCAACGCCACCGAGGCACTGCCGGACGACGACACCGGCCAGGCCAAGGTGACCAGCGGCAAGGAAGGTTACGAGCCACCCTGCGACAAAGAGGCCACCTATCGGTTCAGCGTCTACGCGCTGGACGAGCCGGTGACGGTCGAAGGGGGCGCCTCTCTCCCCAAGGTCCTGAAGAACATCGCGGACCGGACCATCGCCCGGGGGCGACTGACGGTGGTCCACATCGAGTGAGAGGTCGAACACCGCAGGTAGTAATGGTTACCAATTCTTCACTTAGGGTGTGACAACGCTCATAGTGGTCCGACAGAATCAGATCCAATTGTTAGACGTCGGTGATCAATGGGGGCAGGTCGCGTCGATGGCCGCGCGATCTCACCGGCGCCACTGGGAGGCCATGGCTTTGAGGGTGGTGCAATGATCGCGGTCGTAGTCAGCTTGGTCGCTGTCGTGCTCCTCGTGCTCGTCGTCGTGGCACTGGGCATGCGTTCGATGAACAAGAGGGAGAGTTCCCTGCCTCCGGAGCGGCTGAAGGAGATGGCCGACCGGGAAGAGATGAGGACAGCGCGTTCGACCGACGAGTTCGCGGCGCACGAGCCCCGGATGAACAACTTCAGCCCGGACTTCAGCCCGATCGACGAGGTGAAGCAGCCCCGGCCGGTACGCACCGGCCAGCGTGGCAAACGCGGCGTCGACGAGTGGGGCAACCCGAGCTCCGATGACGAGGACGAGGAGTTCTGGGCGAACATCCGCAGCGATGCGGAGGAAGGCGGCTTCGGCGCCGGCGGCACCGTCGCGGCCCGCAAGGGCGCCTCCCGCCCGGTGAACGTCGACCGTCCGATGGGCGCCCCGCGCCCGGTGAAGCCGGAACAGCCGGTGAGCGCCGCCGCGGAACCCGACCCCAACGCCGCCACCGTCCAGCAGCCGCTGCCGCAGCGCACTCCCACGCCCGCCCCCGCGGCGGCCAAGGCGAACCTGGCCGACCTCGTCGAGCCGACGCAGCACATGGAAGCGGTCCCGAGCGAGGCCCCCGCCCCGCCCACGCGCCCGTCGCGGCGGGCCAAGAAGGCGGCCGCCCCCGCTCCCGCTCCGTCCACCGCCGACCTGGCCGACCAGCGCACCGTGACCTTCGCCGCCCCGACCTCGGACGTGATGAGCATCCTGGGCGCCGGCGCCCAGCCCGTGCCCCCGCCGCCCCGCCAGGAGCCCGCCCGCAACAGCGGCACCTTCCCCGCGGCCCCCACCACCCCGCCGCCCTCGCCGTCGTTCACCCCCACCAACAGCGGCTCGTTCACCGCGATCCCCAACGGCTCCCTGCACGGCGCGCCCACCAGCGACCCCTTCCCCGCCTACGTCAACAACGCCGAGACGTGGCAGAGCCCGGTCTCCCCGGCTCCCACCGCCTCCGGCTCGTGGCCGGCGACGCCGGTGCGCGACGTGCTCGACGACCCGACGCCCGTGACGCCGGGCCCGGCGGACTCCTGGCCGGCCTTCGAGGGCGCGTACGCCGCTCCGCCCGCCAACGACTTCCCGAACTCCTACGAGGTCCGCGCCGGCTGGGCCGTCGCCGATGACAGTGAGGTCACCGGCCCCACGCCCGCCTCCGGCACCCCCACGGCGCCCGCCCGCGCGGTCTCCGCCTACGACGACGTGCTGGCCGCGCCCACCGCGCAGCCCGCGCCCCAGCCCGCCCCCTACCCCGCCTACGAGACGGGCGACTACGCCCCGGCCAATGCCGCCACTCCCGGCGCCGCCTGGCCCGAGCCGCCCGCGAGCGGCCCCGGCTGGCCGAGCTACGGCGAGATGTACCCCAACGGCCAGGAGCAGCAGCCGGCCCGCCAGGGCGGCCGCCGCCGGGCGCCCGAGCAGCAGGACTATCCCGACTACTACCGGTGATCATCAAAAGCCCGAGTTAGGCGTAATCCCTGGTCAGTAGGGCACTAGAGTTGCTCGCATGATCAGGGACACACAGAGTAGCGTGATCCGCACGCTCCGATACGATCTGCCCGCCTCGCTGGTGGTGTTCCTCGTCGCGGTGCCCCTGTCCTTGGGCATCGCCATGGCCTCCGGGGCGCCGCTCGCCGCGGGCCTGATCTCGGGCGTGGTGGGCGGCATCGTGGCGGGCGCGCTGGGCGGCTCCGCCGTACAGGTGAGCGGGCCCGCCGCCGGTCTGTCGCTCGTCGTGGTGGACTTGGTGCACACGTACGGCTGGCGCGCCACCTGCATGATCACCCTGCTGGCCGGCGCGGTGCAGATCGTCCTCGGCCTCTTCCGCGCGGCACGGGCCACGCTGGCCGTCTCGCCCGCGGTCATCCACGGCACGCTGGCCGGGGTGGGCGTGGTCATCGCCCTGTCGCAGTTGCACGTGGTGCTCGGCGGCAGCCCGCAGACCTCGGCGGTCGCCAACCTCATCGAGTTGCCCGCGCAGATCGCCGCCCATCACGACCACGGCTTCGCGGTCGGCGTGCTGACGATCGCGGTACTGGCGATCTGGTCGAAGCTCCCGAAACCGGTCAGGGCCGTGCCGGCGCCGCTGGCCGCGTTGCTGGCCGCCGCGGTGACGGCGTGGGCGTTCGGCTGGAACGTGACAAGGGTCGACCTGTCCGGCAGCTTCACCGACTGGGCCTTCCCGGTGTTGCCGCAGGGCGACGGGCACCGTATCGTCGTCGCGGTGCTTCTCGTCGCGCTGCTGGCCAGCGTGGAGTCGCTGCTGTGCTCGGTCGCGGTCGACGGCACGCACAAGGGCCCGCGCTCCGACCTCGACACCGAGCTGACCGGCCAGGGCGTGGCCAACATGGTGACCGGGGCGCTCGGCGGGGTGCCGGTGGCGGGGGCGATCGTGCGCAGCACCGCCAACGTCAAGGCGGGCGCGCGCAGCCGCTGGTCGACGGTGCTGCACGGCGTCTGGATGCTGCTGTTCGCGCTGGGCTTCGGCTGGTCGATCCAGCTGATCCCGATGGAGGCGCTGGCCGCGCTGCTGGTCTTCATCGGCGTGCAGATGGTCAACCTGGGCCATGTCAGGAAGGTGCACGGCCACGGCGAGGTGCCCGTCTACATCGTGACCCTGGTCGGCGTCGTCCTGCTCGGGCTGGCCGAGGGCGTGGTGGCCGGGCTGGGCCTGGCCGCGCTGCTGGCCCTGCGCCGGTTGACCTGGGTGACGGTGAACGTACGCCCGGAGGAGGACGGCCACTACCACGCGACGATCTCCGGCTCGCTCACCTTCCTCGGCGTGCCCCGGCTGACCGCCGAGCTGCGCTCGATCCCCGAGGGCGCCAGCGTCGACCTCGACCTCAACATCGACTTCATGGACAACGCCGCGTTCGAGGCGATCCACTCGTGGCGGGTGGACCACGAGCGGATGGGCGGTCACGTGGACATCGACGACATGCACGACGAGTGGTACGCGATGGCGGCCTCGGGCTCGCGCATGTTCCCCGCCAAGACCCCGCCGCGGGCACCGGACCGCTGGTGGCTGCCGTGGGCGCACCGCAGACGGCGTACCGTCCGGCCGTCGCTGGTGCCGCAGCAGGTCGGACCGGTCGAGGTCGAGTGCCAGCTGACGGCGGGCGCGCGTGAGTTCCATCGGCGTACGGCTCCGCTGGTCCGTCCCATCTTCACCGAGCTGGCCCGCAGGCAGACGCCCTCGCACCTGTTCATCACCTGCGCCGACTCGCGGGTGATGCCGAGCCTGATCACCGCGAGCGGCCCCGGCGACCTGTTCACCGTGCGCAACATCGGCAATCTCGTGCCCCGGCGCGGCAGCGAGCCGCACGACGACTCGGTCGTGGCCGCGATCGAGTTCGCCACGCAGGTGCTGGGGGTGCGCACGATCACGGTGTGCGGGCACTCGGGCTGCGGCGCGATGACCGGGCTGCTCAGTGGCGGGCTTCAGGCGGGCAGTCTGCCGGGGCTGCGGCGCTGGCTGCGGCACGGCAACCACAGCCTGGCCCGGTTCATCGAATCCGAGAGCGACGGGAGCGACAGCGGGCCGCTGGATCGGCTGTGCCGGGTCAACGTGCAGCAGCAGCTGCTCAACCTGCGCACGTACCGGCGGGTGGACGAGCAGGTGAAGGCCGGGGAGCTGGAGCTGGTCGGGCTCTACTTCGACATCGGGTCGGCTCGGGTGCACATGCTGCCGCCGCTGCCTTCTACGCTCTCGGTGAAGAGGTGACGGAATTGGCGGGCCGTACGCGAAGAATGCAGTTATGAGAGTTCTGGTCATCGGAGGTTCCGCGTTCCTCGGCCGCGCGATCGTGCAGGAAGCGCTCGACAGAGGACATGAGGTCACGACGTTCAACAGAGGTCAGAGCGGGCCCGACCTGCCCGGTGTCGAGGCGGTGCACGGGGATCGCGAGGTCACCGCGGACCTGGAGCGGCTGGTCGACGGGCGCACCTGGGATCTGGTGGTCGACTCCTCCGGTTATGTGCCGAAGGTGGTGGGCGAGGCGGTGCGGCTGCTGTCCGGGCGGGCGGCGACGTACGCCTTCATCTCCACCATCTCCGCCTTCAAGAACTTTCCCGCCGAGCAGACCTCGGAGGACAGCCCGCTCTGGGACTGCGCGCCGGACGCCGGTTCCGACGCCGGTGACTACGGCGTGCTCAAGGCGGGCTGCGAGCGCGCCGTCGAGCAGGGCTTCGCGGGCAACGCCCTGATCATCCAGCCCGGCCTCATCCTCGGCCCCCACGAGAACGTCGCCCGCCTGCCGTGGTGGCTGACCAGGGTCTCGAAGGGCGGCAAGGTGCTGGCCCCCGGCGACCCGGCGCAGCCCATGCAGCTCATCGACGCCCGCGACATCGCCGTCTTCACGCTGGACCAGGCCGAGAAGGGCGTGGCCGACCGGTTCATCGTCACCGGGCCGCGGGGCAACGCCACCTACGGCGAGTGGCTGGGGATGTGCAGGCGGGAGACCGGGTCGGACGCGGAGTTCGTGTGGATCGCCGATGACTTCCTGATCGAGCACGAGGCCGGCGTGTGGATGGAGCTTCCGCTGTGGGCTCCCGCCCAGCCCGACATGGCCAACTTCTGGACCGTCTCGACCGCCAAGGCCGAGGCGGCGGGGCTGCGCAGCCGTCCCGTGGCCGACACCGTGCGCGACACCTGGGAGTGGCTGCGGCAGATCCCCGAGGACGAGCGGGTCTACGGCAAGAAGCACAAGCACGGCATGGAACCCGAGAAGGAACAGGCCATCCTGGCCGCCTGGGCCGCCCGTTCTGCGTAATCTTCCGCAGACGGGGCCATTCTCCGGTTCTAGCGTGAAGAGCGTCCCGACTCCCAGGGACGTGAGTGAGGGGCGGGGTTGCCGATGCCTCCGCCTCTCACTCCGCCAGGGCCCGCAACGGCTCGTCGGTGAGGCGGTAGACGGTCCACTCGTCCATGGGGATGGCGCCGAGCTTCTTGTAGAAGCCGATGGCAGGGGCGTTCCAGTCGAGAACCGACCATTCCAGGCGCTGGTAGCCCCGGTCCACACAGATCTTGGCCAGTTCGGCCAGCAGCGCCCTGCCGTACCCGCCGCCTCGGTGCTGCGGCCTTACGTAGAGGTCCTCAAGATAGATCCCGTGTACGCCACGCCACGTCGAGAAGCTCAGAAACCACAACGCGAACCCGGCGAGCTCCCCGTCATCCTCGGCCACGTGCGCGAAGGCGGCGGGCCGCTCCCCGAACAGGGCCGTACGCAACTGCGCCTCGGTCGCCCTGGCCTCATGGGGCACCTTCTCGTAATCGGCCAGCTCAGCGACCATGGCCAGGATCTCGGAGACGTCGTCGGGGGTCGCGGGTCGAATCATGTGCCTCAGGTTAACCGAGTCCCGCCCGGGCCTTATCCACCCGTGGGCGGATCCGGAGGAGGCGACTCAGCGGGCGGCTCCGGGGGCGGCTCCGGCGGCGGAGGTTCGGTCGGCGGGGCGGGTGGGGGCGGTTCGCTCGCGGGCAGGGGCGAGGGCGGCACCGGCTCCGCACCGCTTCCCATCGCCCCTGCCGCCAGCCAGATCCCCAGCAGCAGGGCAAAGACCCCCACCGAGGCTCCGGCGACCCGCCCCATGCGCAGGTGCGGCCGCACCCAGGTCCGGCCGCCTCCAGGGCGTCGCCGGTAGTGCCCCTTCACGTGCTGCCGCCTGTCGGCCATATGCGGACCGTAGACACGAAACGGGGAACGTTCCAGCCAGACTATGGTGACGAGCCGGCCTGTAGGCCGGGTTCTGTCCCTCTGGTGAGGGGGCGACCATCCATCTAGGGCCGCCGTTGCCGGCGGCCTCAAGCGGTCTACCCGCGCGGCTCGGGCGGGCAGCCCTCGAACGCCGTGCGCGGGCGCCTCTCGCGAGACGCCCTTCTTGACCTTGCTCCAGGTGGGGTTTACCGAGCCGCCCACGTCACCGTGGGCGCTGGTGGTCTCTTACACCACCGTTTCACCCTTACCTCCCCGAAAAGGGGAGGCGGTCTGTTCTCTGTGGCACTGTCCCGCGGGTCACCCCGGGTCGGCGTTACCGACCACCCTGCCCTGTGGAGCCCGGACCTTCCTCGGCGGACCCTCGCGGGCCCGACGCGGCCGCCCGGCCGGCTCGTCTGGCAGCGAGGTTATCACTCCTATTCAGCGCAGGTGCGCGGTGTCGTTGAACGCCTTCACCACGGCGTTGCCGTCCGCGTAATAGTCGACCAGGCTCAGGCAGGCCAGGTCGAGGTGCATCCGGTACAACGCCGCCGGCGGCGCCATCAGCGCGAACCGCAGCAGCATCTTGATCGGCGTCACGTGCGACACGACCAGGACCGTCTTGCCCAGATGCTGCTCGACCAGGCGGTCCCTGACGCGCTGCACCCGGCGGGCGGCCTCGGCGAAGCTCTCGCCGTCCGGCGGGGCCACCGACGGCTCGGCCAGCCACGCGGCCAGTTCCTCTGGCCAGCGCCTTTGGATCTCGGTGAACGTGTGCCCCTCCCACGCCCCGAAATCGGTCTCCCTGAGGTCTTCGTCCACCTCCACGCCGAGCCCCGCGCGGGCCGCGACCGCCTCCGCGGTCTGCCGGGCGCGCTTGAGCGGCGAGCTCACAATCACATCCAGCCGGTACGGCTCCCGCGACAACCTCTCCGCGGCCGCCGCTGCCTGGGCCAGGCCGTTGGGGGTGAGCTCGGCGTCCCCCAGACCGGAGAAGCGCCGCTCCACCGACAGCGGGGTCTCGCCGTGGCGCAGCAGCAGCAGGGAGGTGGCGACGCGCGTGGCGTCACCCCAGCCCGACCCCTTGGCCCTGGTCTGGCGTGCGGCGGTGGAGGCGGAGGGCGCCGACAGATCCACGCTGGGAGGCGGCGTCTTGCGCGCAACCGCTCCGGCCGGTGCACCACCGTCGACGAAAAGCTCCGTCTGCCCGGCCCCGCCAGCCGCCTGCCCGGCGGCGCCCCGGCCAGCTTTGGACGCGCCAGGCTCACGGGCTCCGATGCCCAGCTCACCGACTTCGCCCCTGGCGCCCGGCTCACGCGCTCCGCTCCGGGTGCCTGGCTCGCCGACGTCGCCCCTGGCGCCCAGCTCACCCGCTCTGCCCCCGGCGCCTGACTCGCCGGCTCGGCTCCCGGTGCCTGGTTCGTCGGATCCACGCTGGCTGGCGGGGGCCGCCGGTGGTTCGCTCGGAAGGGCGGGTTCGCCACGGTCTGCGCGGGTTGGGGGTCCGGGGTCGGGTTGGTCGCCGGCCTGCCATGCCAGGCCCTTGGCCGCGGCGTCCATGGCCTCGTTGGCCAGGCGGTCGGCGTGTTTGTTGCGTTCCCGGGGGATCCAGGTCCACTCGGTCACCCGTAGCCGCCCGGCCAGCCGGTTGGCCTCCAGGGCGAGCGGGCGCAAGCCCTCGTTCTTGATCTTCCAGTTTCCGGCCATCTGCTCGACGACCAGCTTGGAGTCCATGCGCACCGCCACGGTGGCGCCCTCGCCGCCCAGCCGCAGCACCTCGGTCAGGCCGGCGATCAGGCCGCGGTACTCGGCCACGTTGTTGGTGGCGACGCCGATCGCCTCGGCGGTCTCGGCCAGCACCTGCCGGTCGGCGGCGTCGAGGACGACGGCGCCGTAACCCGCGGGGCCCGGGTTGCCCCGTGAGCCGCCGTCGGCCTCGATGACGTACGAGGTCACAGGCCCGACTCTGGCGTACGGACCAGGATCCTGCGGCACTCGTCGCAGCGCAGGACCTCGTCGTGGGGCGCGGCCTTGATGCGGTTCATCTCGGCGATGGACAGCGACACCTTGCAGCCCTGGCACTGGCCCCGGTAGAGCATGGCGGCGGCGACGCCGTACTGACCCTTGAGCTTGGTGTAGAGGGTCATCAGGTCGGCGGGGATGTCCGTGACGACGTCACCGCGGCGCTGCTGCACGTCGGCGGCGTCCTTGTCGATCTCGGCGAGCGCGGCGTCGCGGCGGTCCTCGGCGACGGCCCTGGTGGAGGCGAGGGCGTCGCGCTGGGCGACCAGGTCGACGGCCTTGGCGTCGGCGGCCTCACGGCGTTCCATGATCTCCAGGACGACCTCTTCCAGGTCACCCTGGCGGCGGTGCAACGAGGTGATCTCGGACTGCAGGCTGGCCAGGTCCTTGGGGGAGGTCACGGCGCCGGAGTCGAGGCGCTTCTGGTCGCGTTCCGATCGGGTGCGCACGGTGTCGACGTCCGCTTCGGCCTTGGTCTGCTCGCGCGCCAGGTCGCCCGCCTCGGTCTCGGCCTCGATCACCTCGGTCGAGAGCTTGGCGAACCGCTTGGTCTGCTCGTCGATCTCGGCCAGCTCGGGCAGGGTACGGCGGCGGTGGGCCAGCCGGTCGGCCGCGGAGTCGAGCTCTGCCAGGTCGAGCAGTCGCTTCTGTGCTTCAGGGGCTGCTTTCATGATCAATATCCTCTTGTCCAAGCATCGGTGACCGTGGCGGAGACGCGCGTCTCAACGTTAACGCCACTCGAGGCCAGGATGGACGCGGCGCTGTCCAGCCATGGCCATTCGGTGGCCCAGTGCGCGGCGTCGATGAGCGCCGGACCGTCGGCCTCCATGAACTCGCTGGCCGGGTGGTGCCGCAGATCGGCGGTCAGGAAGACGTCTACTCCGGCGGCGCGGGCCGTACCGAGGAGGGAGTCGCCCGCGCCCCCGCTGACGGCGACGCGCGAGACCTGACGGGACAGATCCCCCGCCACCCGGATACCCCAGGACGTCTTGGGCAGGCCATCGGCCGCCCGCTCGGCGAAGTCGCCCAGCGTGACGGGGGACGGCAGCGTGCCGATCCGGCCCAGGCCGCGCCAGGGGTCGTCGGGGAAGGGACTCAGCGGCACGAGGTCGCCGGTCAGGCCCACGGCTCGGGCCAGCGCGTCGGATACGCCGGGGTTGGCGACGTCGGCATTGGTGTGAGCGGTGTAGAGGGCTATGTCGTGCTTGATGAGGGTATGGACCAGGCGACCCTTGGGGGTGGTGGTGGCGACGCTCGTGGTGCCGCGCAGGTAGAGAGGGTGGTGGGTGACGATCAGATCGGCTCCCCACGCGATGGCCTCCTCCGCGACCACCGCCACCGGATCCACCGCGAACAGGACTTTCCGCACCTCAAGCGTGGGGTCGCCGCAGACCAGGCCGACCGCGTCCCAGGATTCGGCGGTGGCGGGCGGGTAGGCCGTTTCGAGCGTTCCGATCACTTCTGCCAGCGTCACGCTGCGCAGACTACCGGCCCGGACCGAGGCGTCAGGCGTGTTGTGGCGGGGGTGTCGTCCGAACAGGGTTCGGCGTAATGTAAGTGGATCCTGACGCGGAGGGCGTTATGTCACCTAGGATCGCGATCATCGGTGCGGGATTCGGTGGGCTCTGCATGGCGATCCAGCTCGAACGGGCGGGCATCACCTCCTACACCGTCTTCGAGAAGGCGGGCGAGGTCGGCGGCACGTGGCGCGACAACAGCTATCCGGGCGCGGGCTGCGACATCCCCTCCCATCTGTACTCCTTCTCCTTCGAGAAGTACGCCTCGTGGACCCGCCGCTACCCCGGCCAGCCCGAGATACTGGGCTATCTCGCCCATTGCGCCGATAAATACGGCGTCAGGGGGAAAATCCGCTTTCACACCGAGGTCTCGGCGGCGGTCTTCGACGGCGACCACTGGCACCTCACCACCCGCCCCTCCGGTACGGCCGACGCCCCCGCCACCCAGTCCACCCCACCCCCGAACCCCGGAACCAGCCCGCCGGACGGCCTCCGGCACGACGGACCCCAGGCCGACAGCCCCGGGAACGACGGCCTACGGGCTGACATCCCTGGGACTGAGAGACCTGGGGCTGGCATCCCTGGGGCTGACGTCCCTCGGGATGAGAGACCTGGGGCTGACATCCTTGGAGCTGACATCCCCGAGGACGAGGGACCCAGGGCTGACAGCCCGCGGGTGGACGGACCGCAGGACGACGGGCCTCGGGATGAGCGGTCAGTGCTCGGGGTGGGAGGTGTGCGGATTGAGGAGTTCGATGTCGTCGTGGCCGGGGTTGGGCAGCTGAATCGGCCCTTGGTGCCCGACATCCCCGGCATGGCGGACTTCGAAGGCGTCTCCTTCCACTCCGCTCGCTGGAACCACGACCACGACCTCAGCGGCCGCCGGGTAGCCGTCATCGGCACCGGGTCGTCGGCCGCGCAGTTCATCCCGCCGGTGGCGGGGAGGGCGGGGCATCTGGACGTGTTCCAGCGCACCCCGAACTGGGTCATCCCCAAGCCCGACGCCGCCTTCGGACCGCTGACCCGGCTGGCGCTGCACTTCGTGCCCGGGTTACAGCGCGCGTACCGCGAATGGATCTACCGCTACGCCGAGGGCACGCTCTACCCGGCGCTGGCCCGCGGATGGAGCGAGGGGCTGCTCAGGAAGCGGGCCCTCGGTCATCTGCGCGCGCAGGTGGCCGACCCCGGGCTGCGCGCCAAGCTCACGCCCGACTACCCGCCGGGCTGCAAGCGGGTGGTCATCGACAGCAGGTTCTATCCCGCGCTCACCCGGCCCAACGTGGACGTGGTGACCGACCGGATCGTCCGCATCACCGCCAAGGGGGTCGAGACCACGCGGGGGCTGCGCGAGGCGGACACGATCATCTACGGGACGGGGTTCAGGAGCACCGAGTTCCTCGCGCCGATCGCGTTCACGGGCCGTGGCGGGCAGCGGCTGGACGAGCGGTGGAAGCAGGGGGCGGAGGCGTACCTGGGCATCTCGGTGCCGGACTTCCCGAACCTGTTCCTGCTGTACGGCCCCAACACCAACCTGGGCCACAACTCGATCATCTTCATGATCGAATGCCAGGTGAACCACATCATGAACTGCCTGCCGTACCTCTCGGACCGGGGACCGATGGAGGTCAGGCCCGAGGCGATGACGGCGTGGAGCAGGCAACTGGACGTGGCCATGTCACGCATGGTGTGGGGGAACGGCTGCCGGAGCTGGTACAAGACCAGCGAAGGCCGCGTCACCAACAACTGGCCCGGCCCCACTCCTTTGTACCGGAAGCTGACCGCGCTACCGCCACTACCCGCCTACCGTTTCGGCTAGCGGGGCACGGCATCGTTTGTCGCGCGGTCCCATCCACCAGGGGTGGATTTGGCCTGGGGTACGAGCGATCACGGCCACCTGGCGCGATAACGTCGTTGGCATGACAACACCCCTCCACCAGCGTTCGGTCGTGGCCGACACGCACAACGACCTGCTGATGGCGGTCTCGGCGCGACCGGCGGAGAACTGGGCTTCGTTCTTCCGCGAGCGCTGGCTGCCCCAGCTTCAGGCGGGCGGGGTGAACCTGCAGGTGCTGCCGGTGTTCATCGACGACCAGTACCGCCCGGAGGGCGCGCTCCGGCAGACGTTGCGCATGATCGAGTGTGCCCACGTGATCGCCGAGGGCAACTCCGGTGCCGTGGCGCTGTGCCGTACCGGAGCGGAGATCGACGCGGCGCTCGCGGACGGGAAGATCGCGCTCGTCCTGGCGATGGAGAGCATGCCGGGACTCGACGCCAGTGTGGAGCTGATCTCGACCCTTCACCGGCTGGGCGTGCGGGTCGCCTCGATCGCGCACTGGGGGCGCACCCCGCTGGCCGACGGCAGCGGCGAGGACGCCACCGGCAGCGGCCTGACCTCCCACGGCGTGGCGGCGCTGCGGGAGATGGAGCGGCTGGGGATGGTGTTCGACATCTCGCACCTGGGCGCGTCGGGGGTGGCGCACGTGCTGGAGTTGTCGGCCAGGCCGCTCCTGGCGACGCATTCGAGCGCCCGCGCGCTGCGCGACCACCACCGCAACCTCACCGACGACCAGTTGCGCGCCGTGGCGGCGGGCGGCGGCGTGGTGTGCGTGAACTTCTTCGCCCCGTTCCTGCTGGAGGACGGCTCCAAGGCTCAGCTCGACAACCTGCTCGACCACATCGAGCACATCGCCACGGTGGCCGGGATCGACCATGTGGGTCTGGGCCCGGACTTCGTGTACGAGGTGCTGAAGGAGCTCACGCCGCCCTGCTGCGAGGACGTCAACCTGCGTGGCGTGGACCCGCTGCAGGCGATCCCCGGGCTGGAGGGCCCGGCGGGGCTGCCGATGGTCACCGAGGGGCTGCTGCGGCGCGGGGTGCCGGAAAACGACGTCGTGAAGATCATCGGTGGGAACGTCCACCGTTTCCTGGGGGAGCTGCTCGTATGATCGCGGAACTCGAAGAGCTGGTCACGTGTGAGTCGTTCTCCAGCGATCTGGAGGCGGTCGCGCGCAGCGCCAAGGTCGTGGGCGCGATGGGCGCCCGGCACCTCGGCGCCGAGCCCGAGTTCATCGTCGTGGACGGCGTCACCCACCTGCGCTGGACGTTCGGCGAGCCCCGCGTGCTCCTGCTCGGCCACCACGACACCGTCTGGCCGATGGGCACGCTGCGCACCCACCCGTGGTCGGTGGTGGACGGCGTGGCGCGCGGGCCGGGCGTGTTCGACATGAAGGCCGGGCTCGTGCAGACGTTCCACGCGCTGGCGGGCCTGCCGAGCCTCGACGGGGTCAGCGTGCTGATCACCGGCGACGAGGAGGTCGGCTCGACGACGTCCAGCGGGCTGATCGAGGAGACCGCGCGCGGGCTGGCCGCCACGTTCGTGCTGGAGGCCAGCGCCGACGGCGGCGCGCTGAAGACCGCCCGCAAGGGCACCTCCGACTATCGGGTCGAGGTGTACGGCAAGGCCGCCCACGCCGGACTCGAACCGTGGAACGGCGCCAACGCGGGCGTCGAACTGGCCCGCCAGATCCTCGCCATCGACGAACTGGCCCGGATCGTCGACGGCGGCGAGCTGCCCCGGGCCACGGCCACCACGGTCACGCCGACCGTGCTGTCCGGCGGCTCGACCGTCAACACCGTGCCCGCGCACGCCCGGGTCGGCGTGGACGTGCGGGTGTCGTCGGCGGCGGCGCAGACCCGCGTGGACGAGCTCATGCGCGCCCTGTCCCCCACGACCCCCGGCACCCGGATCGAGGTCAGCGGCGGACCGAACCGGCCGCCGCTGGAGGAGGCCATGTCTGCGGAGCTGTTCGCGCTGGCCCAGCGGCTCAGCCCGGAACCCCTGACCAGCGCGCACGTGGGCGGCGCCTCCGACGGCAACTTCACCGCCGGGGTCGGCTGCCGCACCCTCGACGGGCTGGGCGGCGTGGGCGGCGGCGCGCACGCCGACCACGAACACGTGATCGTCGCCGAGATGCCGCGCCGCACGGAGCTCCTGCGCGCTCTGGTGTCGGCGGTCCTGGCGGGTGAGTGAGGGACACGTGAGCGACCTCGAGATCCGCGAACTCCACGACCGGCGGGAGTTCGCCGAGCTGCACCGCCTGTTCGACGACATCTGGCAGCCGGAGCCGGGCAACCCGCCGGTGACCGTGGAGCTGATGAAGGTGTTCTCGCACACGGGCGGCTACGTGGCCGGGGCCTACCGTGACGGGGAACTGGTCGGCGGATCGGTGGGAATCCTGGCCGCGGGCGGCACCCTGCACTCCCACGTGACCGGCGCGCTGCCCGGCCAGGGCATCGGGCTGCCGCTCAAGCGGCACCAGCGCGACTGGGCGCTGGCCAGGGGAATCACGAAGATCAGCTGGACGTTCGACCCGCTCGTACGGCGTAACGCCCGCTTCAACCTGGTGAAGCTGGGCGCGCGGCCGGAGGAGTACCTGGAGGACTTCTACGGGGTCATGGTCGACGCCATCAACGAGGGCGACCGGTCCGACCGGCTGCTGGCGGTGTGGCGGCTGGACGAGGCGGCGGCGCCGTACCCGATCGAGAACGCCACGGCCGGAGTGGCGGAGCGGGACGGGATGCCCGTCGTGGGGCCGGTTGAGGGGCCCGTCGTGCTGGTGGCGACGCCGCGCGACATCGAGACGCTGCGGCGGGAGAACCCCGAGGCGGGCAAGGCGTGGCGGATGGCGCTGCGCGAGGTTCTGGGCGGGCTGATGGGCGAGGGCGCGCGGGTCGTGGATTTCACGGACCGTGGAGAATATGTACTAAAGCTGTCAGAGCGCGAACAGCCTGGCTAACGTCGGTGCATGACGGAATTCACCCCCACCGTCCCGCACCGTGTTCTCCCCCCGGTAACCGTAAGGGACCTGCCAGAACCACCGCGCACCACCTGGCGCGTCATCGGGCCCGGCCTGGTGGGCGCGGGCGTGGGACTGGCCTCCGGCGAGTTCATCCTCTGGCCCTACATCGCCTCCCAGGTCGGCCTGGTCTTCATCTGGGGCGCGCTGATCGGCATCGTCACGCAGTGGTTCCTCAACATGGAGATCGAGCGGTACACGCTGGCCACCGGCGAGACCGCGCTGACCGGGTTCAGCCGCATGTGGAAGCACTGGGGCCTGGTCTTCGTGCTGATGACGCTCTGCTCGAACCTGTGGCCGGGCTGGGTGACGACCTCGGCGACGATGGTCACGTACCTGACCGGCGGCGGCCAGCCGAGCGTCCGCTACATCGCGATCGGCATGCTGCTGGTCATCGCGCTGGGGCTGACGCTCGCCCCGGTCATCTACACCGTGCTGGAGCGGGTGATCTTCGTGAAGATCGCCCTCGTGCTGACGCTCGCGGTGGTCGCGATCCTGTTCGCGATCAACGCCGACGCCTGGGTGGAGCTGGGCAAGGGCCTGACCGTCGGGGCGAGCTTCCCGGTGCCGCCGCTGGAGTTCGCGGTGCTCATGGGCGCCATCGCCTACGCCGGGGCGGGCGGCGGGCAGAACCTGTGCCAGAGCAACTGGATCCGCGACAAGGGCTTCGGCATGGGCGCGTACGTGCCGCGCCTGGTCAGCCCGGTCACCGGGCACGAGGAGGCGGCGGCGTCCACGGGGTTCCAGTTCGCCCCGACCAAGGAGAACCTCGCCCGGTGGCGGCAGTGGTGGCGGTTCGCCAACATCGAGCAGGGGTCCACGTTCGCGGTGGTCTCGTTCCTGACGATCGCGCTGATGTCGATGCTGGCGTACTCGACGGTGTTCGGGAAGGAGGGGCTGGCCAACAGCATCACCTTCCTCAAGGTCGAGGGCGAGACGCTGCAGAGCGTGGTGGGGCCGTGGTTCGGCGTGCTGTTCTGGGTGATCGGCGCGCTGTCGTTGTTCGCCTCGGCGATGGGCATCGTGGACTACACCTCGCGGCTGGCCTCGGACGTCATCAAGACCGTCTACCTCCGCAACCGCGACATCACGGTCAATCGCGTCTACTTCCTCACGGTGTGGACGATGACCGTGCTCGGGATCACGATCCTGCTGCTGGGCTTCGACCAGCCGCTGATCCTGCTGGTGTTCTCGGCGAGTTTCGCGGCGGTGATGATGTTCGTGTACTCGATCCTGCTGATCATCCTCAACCGGCGGTCGCTGCCCGACGCGATCAAGGTCCGCTCGTACCGGCTGGCGGCCCTGTTCTGGTCCGTCGCGTTCTTCGGCTCGCTGACGATCCTCACCCTGGTCCAGCAGGCGGGCAAGCTTTTCTGACCGCTCTCTTCTGACGGCTCTCTTCTGACGGCGCGGCTCTGTCGGGGCTTTCTCTTTCTGACGTTTCTTCAGGCTGTTTTTCCGTTACGGCTCCCGCCACCCCCACCCCACCCACCGACCCGGGCCGGCGCCGATCGGGGGGATCGCTTCTCACGTCGGACGTGGTCCCCGCCGTTACGGCGCCCGCTTGACCTCAAGGTTGGTTGAGGTACCAGACTCCCGGTATGAACATTGTCGAAGTGACCCGGTTCGGTGGCCCAGAAGTCCTGCGGGTTCGTCAGTCCTCCCCGGTGGCCGCCGGGCCAGGGGAGGTTGTGATCGAGGTGCGCGCGGCCGACGTGTTGTCGATCGAGGTGCAGTTGCGCACCGGCTGGGGGCGGGAGTGGTTCGGCACCCAGCCGCCCTACGTGCCAGGGACGGCCGTGGCCGGGGTGGTCCGGTCTGCTCCGGAGGCGGCCTCCTGGGCAGGGCGGCGGGTCGCCGCGCTTCTGCCCGGTGGCGGGTATGCCGAGCAGGTGGCCGCGCCCTTGTCCGCGCTTGTGGAGGTGCCGGATCACGTCTCGCTGGTCTCGGCCGCCGCGCTGCTCCAGGTGGGACCGGCGGCGCTCAGCCTTCTCGATGCCGCCGAGCTCAAGCCGGGTGCGCGGGTGCTGGTGACCGGGGCGGGCGGGGCGCTCGGGCTGGTGCTCGTGGAACTGGCGGCCAGGGCGGGCGCCCATGTGGTCGGGGCCTCCCGGGGCCCGGCCAAGCGGGCCCGTGCCCTCTCGCTGGGCGCCTCGTCCGTGGTCGACTACCCGGACCTGGCCTCCGGCGACCTGGAGTTCGACGTCGTCTTCGACGGGGTGGGCGGGCAGGTGGGGGCCGACGCCTTCGCGCTGACCGTCCCGGGCGGGGTGTTCTTCGGGTACGGGGTGCTCAGCGGCGAGTTCGCGGCCGTCGGTCCCGAAGAGGCGGAGCGGCGCGGGGTGCGGCTGGTGGGGATCGAGCAGGTGCAGTTCAAGCCGGAGGCGCTGCACCGGCTGGCGGAACGGACGCTGGCCGCCGGGATCACGCCCACGATCGGGCTGGCGGTGCCGCTGGACCAGGCGCATCGGGCCCACGCGGCTCTGGAAGCACGCGAAGTGGTCGGCAAGGCGGTGCTGGTGACCCATGGGCGGGCGGTGCGCTACTCCGAACACGGTGACGCCGAGGTGCTGCGAGTGGACGAGGTGCCGATCCCCGTGCCCGGCCCTGGTCAGGTGCGGGTGGCGGTCAGGGCGGCCGGGGTCAACTCCGTGGACTGGAAGATCCGCAGCGGCGCCTTCGGCATCCCCCTGGACGGGCCCACGGGGACGGGCCTGGAGTTCTCAGGCGTGATCGACGCAATCGGACCAGACGTGAACGGCACGAGCGCGGACGGCGCGGGTGCGGGCGTGGGTGTGGGTGGGGAGCCGTTGCGGGTTGGGCAGGGGGTGGTGGGGCGGCATACCGGGGCGTTGGCCGATTATGTGCTGGCCGTGCCGGGTGAGCTGGGGCTCAAGCCTGACGGGCTCAGCCATGTCGAGGCGGCGGCGTTGCCGGTGGCGGTGGAGACGGCGGCTCGGGCGCTGGGGCTGCTTGGGCTAAAGGAGGGGCGGACGTTGCTCATTCACGCTGTCGCGGGCGGTGTCGGGCTGGCCGCCGCGCAGCTGGCGATCCGGGCGGGGCTCCGGGTGGTCGGTACGGCCAGCGAACCCCACCACCCCTACCTGAAAGGCCTGGGCGTGCACCCGGTGACCTACGGCGAGGGGCTGGAGGAGCGGATCGGGGAGCCGGTGGACCTGGTGCTGGACGCCTCGGGTAGGGATGTGGTGGCGATGTCGGTCAGGCTTACCGGCGATCCGGACAAAGTGGTCAGCATCGCCGATCCCGGTGCGGGCAGCCACGGGGTGCGCTTCTCCAGCGGATCATCCAACCCCATCAAACTTCGCGAAATTTCGGAAGAAATCGCTGCCATCCGCCTCCCCATCGCCGCCGAGTTCCCCCTCGAACAAGCGGCCGACGCCCACCGGCTCAGCGAGTACGGCCACTTCCTCGGCAAGATCGTGGTCAATGCGGAAGCGAACGTTCCTCGTTAGCGGGCACACTGGGCCACATGCTGGAAACCTCGGCCCGCCTGCTCAAGCTCCTGTCCCTGCTCCAGGCCCACAAAGAGTGGTCGGGACCCGAGCTGGCCGACCGGCTCCAGGTCTCCACCCGGACGGTCAGGAACGACGTCGAGCGCCTGCGCACGCTCGGCTACCCGGTTCACGCCACCCCGGGCGTGGCCGGCGGCTACCGGCTCGGCGCCGGGGCGGCGCTGCCGCCGCTGCTGCTCGACGACGAGGAGGCCGTGGCGGTCGCGGTCGGTCTGGGGCGGGCGGCCGGCGGTGGCGTGGCCGGGATCGAGGAGACCTCGGTACGCGCGCTGGCCAAGCTGGAGCAGGTGCTGCCCTCGCGGTTGCGCCGCCGGGTCAGCGCGCTCAACACCCACACGGTGCACATCCCGGGCGAGGCGCCGTCGGTGCCGCCCGAGGTGCTGACCACGCTCGCCAACGCCGCCCGTGACCATGAGCGCCTGCGCTTCGACTACGTGGGGCACGGCGGGGCGGTGAGCAGGCGGGACGCGGAGCCGTACCGGCTGGTGCATCGCAGGGGGCGCTGGTATCTGATGGCGTGGGACGTCGAGCGGGCCGACTGGCGCACGTTCCGGGTGGACCGGATCACGCTCAAGGTGCCCGCCACCGGGCCGCGGTTCGTGCCGCGGGAGCTGCCCGGCGACGTGGCGGCGTACGTGGAGAAGGGGATCAGCACCGCGATGTGGGAGCACACCGGAACGGTGCTGCTGCACGCGCCGGCGGAGCGGATGCGTGAGCTGGGGCTCGGCCTGGAGATCGAGCCGGACGGCGAGGAGCGCTGCCTGATGCGGGTGGGCGGCGACAACCTCACCGGCATCGCCGTCTGGATCGGCTTCCTCGACGTGGACTTCGAGGTGCTCGACCCGCCGGAGCTCGCCACCGCGGTGAAGGCGCTGGCCGACCGGTACGGCAGGGCGGCCAGCGACCGGTAAGCCCGCGGTCAGGGGCCGGCGGCATCGTCTGGGGCATGGATATCACGCAGGTCGCAGGCAGCAGGGACGACTTCCAGCTCGTCCGCCACATCACCGTCGCCGGCTCACAGGAGGAGATCGGCGGGCAGCTCGCGCAGGAGGCGCACCGGATCGGCTGGCAGCCCGCCCCCGCCGATCCCGAGGTCAACCGGGCGCGCAGGGAGTGGTTCGCCCGCCACTGGCCGCAGCATCTGGCCCGCATGAACGGCGCCGCCGCCACACTCGGCCTCGACCCCGAGCAGGACGAGGTCACGCTCGACGGGCTGACCGCGTTGCCGCAGGCCTGCTCGGCGCTGTGGGTGCCGCCCTCGGCGGCCACGGACGGGCACGGCAGGATCGGCCGCAACTACGATTTCTTCACCATGACCACGAGCGAGCTCATGGGCACCCCTCCGGTGCCGGACGAGCTGCCGATGGCCTCGCGCCCGCACGTGATCACCACCCGGCCCGCCGAGGGCCTGGCGAGCACGGTGCTGACGATGACGGAGTTCGACGGCTGCATGGACGGCGTCAACGAGGCCGGTCTCGCCGTGGTGCTGCTGATCGCCGACTTCGAGAGCGCCGAGCCGCCGGAGGACTTCTCCCCGCAGGCCGGGGTGAACTCGGTGCAGTTGCCCCGCTTCCTCCTGGACACCTGTGAGACGGCCGAGGAGGCCAGGGCGGCGCTGCGGGAGGCCACGACGTACGACTTCGGGATGCCGCTGCACTACCTGATCGCCGACGCGCGGGGGCAGGCGTTCGTGTGGGAGGGGCCCGGCCACGTGACCGAGGCCGGTGACGGCGCGCTGTGCGTGACCAACCACCTGCTGCACCGCCACCCCGACCCCAAGGCGCTGCCGGCGGACACCCCTGGGTCCTTCGCCTCCTACGCCCGCCTGCGTACCCTGCACGAGCGCAGCCAGGACGCGGTCATGAGCCCGGCGGACCTGCGCGCGAGCCTGCTGGAGGTGGCGCAGTCCGGGGACCCGTCGATGCGGACGCTGTACACCTCGTTCCTCGACACCGCGGAGCGCACGATGACGGTCCGCTTCTACCTGGGCGAAGGCCGCGGCCACTCCCCCGAGCTGGTCTTCAGCCCTTCGCCCTGACCAGGCCGGACTCGTAGGCGAACACCACGAGCTGGGCGCGGTCGCGCGCGCCCAGTTTCGTCATGGCCCTGCTCACGTGCGTCTTGGCGGTGAACGGGCTGACCACCATGCTCTGGGCGATCTCGGCGTTGGTCAGCCCGCGTGCCACCAGCGCGACGGCCTCGCGCTCGCGCGCGGTCAGCAGGTTGGCCTCCCCCGGCGGCAGCGTCAGCGGCGGCCGGGTCACGAACTCGCTGATCAGCCTGCGGGTGATGCCGGGCGACAGCAGCGCGTCGCCGCGCATGACCACGCCGACCGCGTGTACGAGGTCGCCGGGGTCGGTGTCCTTCAGCAGGAACCCGGCCGCGCCCGCGCGCAGCGCGGAGAAGACGTACTCGTCGAGGCCGAAGTTGGTGAGGATCACCACGTGGACGCCGGCCAGCTTCGGGTCGGCGGCGATGGCGGCGGTGGCCTCGATGCCGTCCATGACCGGCATCTGGATGTCGAGCAGGACCACGTCGGGCAGGAGTTCCCGCGCCAGCTCGATCGCCTCCTGCCCGTTGGCCGCCTCGCCGACGACCTCGACGTTCTCCTCGGCGTCCAGCAGCGCGCGAAAGCCGGCCCTGATGAGCTTCTGGTCGTCGGCGAGCAGGACGCGGATCATGCGGGCAGCTCCGCCCGCACGCTGAACCCGCCCTCGGGCCGCGGCCCCGCCGCCAGCGTGCCGCCGAGCGCGGCGACCCGCTCGCGCATGCCGGTGAGCCCGACCCCCGGCGTACCCGCCGACCGGCCGTGCCCGTCGTCGTCCACCTGCAGGACCAGCTCGGCGCTGCCGTAGTTGACGACCACGTCGGCGGCGGCCGCGCCGCCCGCGTGCTTGGTGACGTTGGTCAGCGCCTCCTGCACGATCCGGTAGGCGGCCTGCTCGACCTCCTCGGGCAGCGGGCGGGGCGAGCCGCCGACGGTCAGCCGCACGTCCTGGCCGCCCGCCCTGGTCCGTTCGACCAGTCCGGGCAGCCGCGCGAGCGCGACCGTCTCGTCGCGCAGCGCCTCCAGCGTCGCGCGCAGCTCGCGCATCGCGTCGCCGCTGGCCTCCTGGATCGTCAGCAGCGACGCGGGCACCTCCTCGCCGCGCTTCTTCGCCAGGTGTACGGCCACGCCCGCCTGCACCTTGATGACCGAGATCGCATGGGTGAGGGTGTCGTGCAGTTCCCTGGCGATGTAGAGCCGCTCCTGCTCGGCCCGGCGCAGCAGGGCCTCCTCCCGGGTGCGCTCGGCCTCGGCGGCCCGCTCGTCGGCCTGCAGGAGCGCCACGCCCATCGCCATCGCCGCCACGTACCAGCCCATGACGAGGAAGCCGCCCTTGATCGCGGCCACCGGAGGCAGACCGGCCAGGAGGTTCGCCGCGATCATGCCGAGGATGAGCGTCAGCGCGGAGGCGAGCGCGTACGGCCGGCCTTGGATCCTGACCACGCTGGTCAGCGCGATGAGGGCGGGCACGCTCGCCGCGATCTCGGGTTCGACGGTCAGGAAGTAGACGAGCGCGAGCCCGGTGGTGGTGGCCAGCACCGGGATGGGCGCGCGCCGGTGGAAGTGCATGGCGGCCGCGGCGGCCAGCAGCAGCGCGTAGCCGATCGGGCCTGCTTTGCCAGTGAGGGCGGCGTTGGCCACCATTACGGCCGCCACGACGGGCGCCATCAGGAGATCGGGCCTGCTCATGGCGGCAAACTACGCCATATATCGCCACAGCGCGTCCTCCGGGGGTGCTACTCCCCGGAGAGTAGGCAAGTGCGTTCGCTGGTACGACGACCTGCGGCGATCCGGCGGCGATCGTCGATGGCATGCGAATCGACACCTTCTCCGGCCCGACCCACCAGCCCGGCGACCCCGGCTACGACGGCGGCCGCTGGACCTGGAACCAGGCGGTCGACCAGCGGCCCGCGATCGTCGCCGAGGCGCTGGGCGCCGAGGACGTGCGGGCCGCGCTGCTGGCCGCCCGTGAACGCGGCCTTCCCCTGACCGTGCAGGCGACCGGCCACGGCACGCTGGCGCCGGCCGACGGCGGCCTGCTGCTGAAGACCACCCGGATGGCCGGCGTGGAGGTCGACCCGGTGCGCCGCGTGGCGGTCGTGGAGCCGGGCGCGGTGTGGGAGGACGTGCTGTCGGCGGCGGCCGCCCACGGACTGGCCCCGCTGGCGGGCGTGCCGTCGGTCGGCGTCACCGGCTACACGCTCGGCGGCGGCGCGGGCTGGCTGTCGCGCCTGTACGGCCTCGCCGCCGACAACGTGGTCGGCGCCGAGGTCGTCACCGCCGACGGCCGGATCCTGGAGGCCAGCGAGGAACACCACCCCGACCTGTTCTGGGCGCTGCGCGGCGGCAGCGGCAACTTCGGCGTCGTCACCCGGCTGGAGTTCCGCCTGTTCCCGGTGGCGCGGATGGTGGCCGGCATGACCATGCACGCCTTCGAGCGCGCCGGCGAGACGCTGGCCGCCTTCCGCGACTGGGAGCAGCCGGACACGGTCAACGCCGCCGTCTTCGTCATCAGGCTGCCCGACGGCACGCGGATGCTGGGCGTGCGCGTCGTGGCGGTGGGCGAGCCCGAGTCGGTGCTGGCCCCGCTGCTGTCGGCGGCCGGCGAGCCGCTGAGCGGCGAGTACGCCGAACTGCCCTACGAGCGGGCCGTGAGCGTACTGGCCCCCGCCCACGGGCCGATGCCGCTGGGCAACGGCTTCGAGTACGTGCGGGACCTGCCCGACGACCTGATCGCCGCGCTCCTGGAGTCACCGGTGGGCGGCATCGAGATCCGCAGGTGGGGCGGTGCCATGGCGGCGCCGGGCGGCCCGGCGGGGCATCGCGACGTGCCGTTCTCGGTGATGGCCGGTGAGCCGATCGAGGTCCCGCACGCGACCGGCGGCGCGTTCCTCAACTTCCTGACCGACACCTCCAGGACGGCCGACGCCTTCACCCCGGCCGCCTACGCCCGCCTGCGCGAGCTGAAGAAGGCCTGGGACCCGGAGGGCGTCCTGCGCCCGAGTCACCTGATCGAGACGGAGTGAGCATGGGATTCCTGCACATCAGCCCAGCCGAGCCGAAGGCCGCCACCGGCCTGGTCGCCGAGGTCTACCGCCGGCAGGCCGCCGACGTGGGACTGACCCGCATGCCCGCCCTGATGGCCGTGTCGTCCGTGCCCGCCCTGCTGGCCGCCACCTGGTCGCTGCTCAGGGAGTCGCTGATGGCGGGGCCGCTGTCCAGGACGGAGCGGGAGGTCGTCGCGCTGGGCGTGTCGACGGCCAACCGGTGCCCGTACTGCGTGGGCGCGCACACCCTGTTCCTGCACGCGACCGGTGACCACGCGCTGGCCGAGACCCTGCTGGCGGGCGGCAGGCCGGCCGAGCCGCGCCAGGCGGCCTTGTACGCCTGGGCGAGGGGCGAGACCCGCGACGCCCCGGAGGCGCCGGAGCTGCTGGGGACGGCGCTGGCCTTCCACTTCATCAACCGGATGGTCACCGCCCTGCACACGCCCGACGTGCTGCCGGGAGGGCTGCAGAAGACCCGGCTGGTGCGCCGGGCGGCGGGCCGTACGCTGGCCCGGCCCGCGCGCCGGCTGCTGCCGCCGGGCGAAAGCCTGCGGCTCCTGGACGCGCCGCACCCCGCCGCGCCCGCCTGGGCGCACGGCTCCCCCGCCGGTACGGCCTACGCCGCGCTGACCGAGGTCGCCGAGCGGGGCGGCACCCTCCTGACGTACCCGGAGCGCGTGGCGGCGGCCGTGGCCCGCTGGGACGGCGGCCACCCGCCCATGGGCGGCTCCTGGCTGGCCGACGCCCTGTCCGGGCTGCCCGCCGCCGAGGTGGCGCCCACGCGGCTGGCCCTGCTGGCGGCGCTGGCGCCGTACCGGATCACCGAGGGGGACGTGGCGGCGTGGCCGCACACCGACGAGAGCCTGGTCCGGCTGCTGGCCTTCGGCGCCGTGACGGCGGTGCGGCACGCCGAGCGGAGCTTCAGCCCGGCGGCGGCGAGCTGATCAGCGGGCGGCCAGGTACTCCTCCCTGACCTTGCTCCGGGACAGCTTGCCGGTAGGCGTGCGGGGCAGCCGCTCGCGGAACTCGATCACCTTCGGGTGCTTGAAGCGGGCCAGGCGCGGCTCCAGGTGGGTCAGCAGGGCGTCGGCGGTGATGGGGGCGTGTGGCTGGACGAGGGCGACGACGTTGTGGCCCCACTCCTCGTCCGGCACGCCGATGACCGCGACGTCGGCCACGGCCGGGTGCTCCAGGATCGCGGCCTCGATCTCGGCGGGGTAGATGTTGACGCCGCCGGAGACGATGAGGTCGGTGCGGCGGTCGCACAGGAACAGGAAGCCGTCCTCGTCGAGGTAGCCGATGTCGCCGGGGGCGTACCACTCGCCGCGCATGCTGGCGGCGGTCTTGGCCGGGTCCTTGCGGTACTCGAACGTGCCGAGGCTCGACTTGACGTAGATCATGCCGGGCTCGCCGGGCGGGAGCTCCTCGCCCGCCTCGTCGAGGATCTTGGCCTCGAACGTGGGGGCGGGGCGGCCGACCGTGCCGGGGCGGGCCAGCCAGTCGTGCGGCTTGACGGAGAAGGCGATCGTGGACTCGGTCGAGCCGTAGTACTCGTACAGGACCGGGCCCCACCAGTCGAGTATGCCCTGCTTGACGGCGACCGGGCAGGCGGCGGCGGTGTGGATGACCTGGCCCAGCGAGCTGAGGTCGTAGCGTTTCCTGACCTCGGCCGGGAGCTGGAGCATCCGGTGGAACATGGTCGGCACCATCATCGCGTTGGTGACCCGGTACCGCTCGACGAGGGCCAGGATCGGCTCCGGCTCGAAGCGCGGGGCGATGACGACGGTGTGGCCGAGGTGGAGGGCGAACTGGGTGTGGGCGCACGGGGAGGAGTGGTACATGGGCGAGGTCACCAGGTGCACGCCGTCGCCCGGCCGCAGGTCGCACACCTCGCCCAGGAACCAGACGTACAGCGGGACGATCGCCTCCGGCTCCGCGCCGGGCAGCGGGCGCTGCACGCCCTTGGGGAAGCCGGTGGTGCCGGAGGTGTACCACATGACGGCGCCCGAGGTGCGGTCCTCCGGGGCGGTGCCGGGGCGGCCCTCGGCCAGGCTCGCCACGTCCGCGGGGCCGGTCACCACGACCTTGGCGTCGCAGTCCTGGATGATGTAGTCGACCTCGGGCTCGGTCAGGTGCCAGTTGATCGGCACGTAGTAGAGCCCGATCTGGCCGGTGGCCATGAGCATGACGACCGCGTCGACGCCGTTGCGCAGGATGCCGGCGACCACGTCCCCGTTGCCCAGGCCGCGGGCGCGCAGGCCGTGGGAGACCTGGTTGACGCGGGTGAGCAGGTCGCCGTAGCTGGTGGCGGCGCCGTCCACGTCGATCACGGCGGTGCGGCCCGGATCGGCCGCCGCGATGGCGTAGAAGCCCGGGGTCTGGCTGAGGTCCATCACAGCTCCAGCAGCTCGGCGAGACGGGTGCGGTGGCGGCGGGGCGGGCCGAGCAGGACCTCGTCGGCCTTGGCGCGCTTGTAGTACAGGTGGGCGTCGTGTTCCCAGGTGAAGCCGATGCCGCCGTGCAGCAGCAGGTGGTCGCGGGCCACCTCGAAGCAGGCGCGGCCGACGTAGGCCTGGGCGAGCGCGGCGGCCTCGGGCAGGTCGGCGGGCGACTCGTCCCCGGCCCAGGCGGCGTAGCGGACGATCGACTCGGCCTGTTCGAGCTTGCCGTGCATGTCGGCCAGCTTGTGCTTCACGCCCTGGTAGGAGCCGATGTAGCGGCCGAAGGCGACGCGGACCTTGGCGTAGGCGACGATGGCCTCCAGCGCGGCCCTGATCACGCCGAGCTGCTCGGCCGCGAGGGCGACGGCCTGCAGGTCGCGGATGACGGCCAGCGTCTCGGGGTCGTCGGTGACCAGCCTGCCGGGCGGCGCGGTGACCCGCGCCTGGCGCCGCGTGAGGTCGAGCGTCTCCAGCGGCTCCCTGGTGACCTCCTCAGCCGGTACGGCCCGCAACTCGTTCCCGTCGTCCAGCAGGATGAGGCCGGCCTCCATGCCGTTGGGCACGTGGCCGGGGTCGGCGGCGTAGGTGGCGACGAGGCCGCCGTCGGCGATGCCGGGCAGCAGTTCCTTGTCGCCCGCCCTGGTCAGCGCGATGGCGGCGAAGGTGGTGGCCAGGAAGGGGCCGGGCAGCAGGGCGGCGCCGGTCTCCTCCAGGACGACCGCGAGCTCGGCGTGGCCGGCGCCGGCTCCGCCGTACTCCTCGGGGACGATCAGGCCGGTGAGCCCGAGCTCGCCGGAAAGGCGCGCGTAGACCTCGCGGGAGTACCCGTCGGGCGACTCCATGTCGCGGCGCACCTGGGCGAGCGGCGAGGCGGCGGCGAGGAAGGACCGTACGGCGGCGCGCAGGTCCTGCTGCTCCTGGCTGAGCACGAGCTTCACGACTGGGTCCCCACCTTCAGGTCCTTGAACGGCACGGTCTTGTCCACGCGCGGCTCCGGCGGCAGCCCGAGCACCCGGTCGCCGACGATGTTGCGCATGATCTCGTTGGTGCCGCCGCCGAGGGCGAGCGCGGGCGCCAGCGCGATCGCCTGGGACAGGCCGTCGTCGGTGACCGCGTCGGGTCCGGCGAGGGAGGTGGCGAGGTCGGCCTGGAACATGGTCAGCTCGGCCAGCAGCAGCTTGGCGGCGCTGCCGCGGGCGCCGGGGAAGACGCCGGCCCTGGTCTCCTGCGACAGACGCTGGTTGAACAGCGACAGCGCGCGGGAGCGGATGTGCAGCTCGACGAGCTGGTCGCGGACGTAGGGGTCGCCGGTGTCGAGCTTGTCGCGCAGGGCCTCGAAGGAGACGGGGTTGTCGCGCTGGCCGCTCATGCCGACGCCGGCGGAGATCGACAGGCGCTCGTGCAGGAGGGTGGTGACGGCGACGCCCCAGCCGTCGTTGACCTCGCCGATGCGGTCGGCGTCGGGGATCGTCACGTCGTCGAAGAAGATCTCGTTGAACCTGGCGTGGCCGGTCATGTCCTTGAGCGGCTTGACGGTGACGCCGGGGTGGTGCATGTCGACGGCGAACATGGTCAGGCCCTTGTGCTTGGGCACGTCCACGTCGGTCCTGGCCAGCAGCAGGCCCCAGTCGGCGTGCTGGGCCACCGAGGTCCAGACCTTCTGGCCGTTGACGACCCAGCCGTCGCCGTCGCGCTCGGCCTTGGTCTGGAGGCTGGCCACGTCGCTGCCGGCCCCGGGCTCGGAGAACAGCTGGCACCACACGTGCTCGCCGCGCAGCAGCGGGCGCAGGAAGCGGGCGCGCTGCTCGTCGCTGCCCCGGTCGAGGATGGTCGGGCCGCACATGCCCAGGCCGATCGAGAAGACGTAGGTGGGCAGGTTGTGGTGGCGGGCCTCGGCGGCGAAGGCGCGTTCCTCCGCCTGGGTCAGGCCCTGCCCGCCCCACTGCTTCGGCCAGGTGATGCCGGAGTATCCGGCGTCGTGGAGCCGGGCCATGAAGGCCTTCGGATCGTCCTCCCGGGCATTCTCCGCCAGCCAGGCACGGGCCTCGCGCCGATACTCATCAAGGTTCACATCGTCTCCTTGGCATCAGTGCTCACTTACTCTAACTAGCCCGAAGTCGCATTCATAGAGCATTGCTCTGGCGTCGTTTTGTCCGGATTTATCGATGAATCTCCGTTGATTAGAGATGAGGGCACCTAGTGTGATCACCTGATCACGGGGGAGGACGTGATAGCGCGCTTTCGGGGTTCGGTACGGGGAAGGTTGACGCTCTTCGCGAGCTTCACCATCGCTTTGCTGTGCCTCGTGGTCAACACGTTCGTGCTGGTCGCCATCAGGGAGACCGCCGAGGAGTACCGGGCCAACGAGGTCGTCGGCGCCGCGCTGCGCGTGGTCCACCTGATCAAGCGGGGCACGCTGCCGTCCACCATGGCGCCCGAGCCCGGCGGCGCCCTGCAGGTGCTCAACAGCGACGGGAAGGTGGTCGCCTCCTCGCCCAACCTCAAGGGCAAGCCGCGCGTGTCCGGCACCACGCCCACCGCCGACAACTCCGCCAACATCAGCGTGGAGTGCGACCTGTACGCCTACCCCGGCCAGTGCATGGTGGTGTCGACCTTCCGGGTGTACGAGCCGGACGGCGACTGGTACGTCTACACGGTCGGCCCCGTCGTGCCCTGGTACGTGCACCTGAGCGTGCTCGCCTTCCTCATCGGCATCTCGATCGCGCTGACCGTGCTGGTGGCGTTCGGCACGTGGAAGGTCGTGGCCAACACGCTCGCGCCGGTGGACGCCATCCGCTCCAAGCTGTCCGACATCACCGCCACCGACCTCGGCCAGCGGGTGCCGGTGCCGATCACGCACGACGAGATCCGCGCCCTCGCCCTCACCGCCAACGAGACGCTGGACCGGCTGCAGACCGCCGTCGAGCAGCAGCGCAGGTTCGCCTCCGACGCCTCCCACGACCTGCGCAGCCCGATCACCGCCATGCGCGCCCAGGTCGAGGAGGCGCTGCTCTACCCCGACACCGCCGACTGGCCGCGCACCGCCGAGGCGATCGTCGGCAGCCTGGACCGGCTGCAGGCCATCGTCACCGACCTGCTCACGCTGGCCAAGCTCGACGCCGGCGCCTCCGGGGCCAAGGAGCCGGTGGACCTGGCCGACCTCGTCATCTCCGAGACCATCCGGCCGAGGGTCAAGAAGGTCGTCACCTCCCTCGACCCGGGCGTGGTCGTCACCGGCGACCGGCTGCGGCTGGCCCGCCTGCTGACCAACCTCATCGACAACGCCGAGCGGCACGCCGACCACACCATCACCATCACCGTGCGCGAGCAGGACGGCCGGGCCGTACTGGAGATCCTGGACGACGGCGCGGGCATCGCGCACGACCAGCGCGACATCGTCTTCCGGCGCTTCACCCGGCTGGACGCCTCCCGCAACCGCGACGCCGGCGGCACCGGCCTCGGCCTGCCGATCGCCCGCGAGATCGCCACCAGCCACCACGGCACGCTCACCATCGGCGACTCCGCGCGCGGCGCCCGGTTCGTGCTCTCACTGCCACTCAGGGAGCCGTGACCAGGTGTTCACCCGATGGTCGGTGAGAAGCCGGATGACGGCGATCGCGGCGGGCAACGCGCTCGTGCTCAACCTCGTCGTGGCCATCCTCGTCACGCCGCTGGTGCACGTGGTGATCAGCGACTACGTCACCGAGCGCGTGGCCAAGGCGGCCCGCCGCGTCGCCTTCAACGTCGAGCGCTTCGCACCCGTCGGCGAGCTCAAGTCCGTCACGCCCACCGAGGAGATCGACGCCCTGCAGGTCGTCGACAACGAGTCGAAGGTACGGCAGGCCAGCAAGCGGCTCCTCGGCCTGCCGCCGCTGACCAACCTGAAGCCCACCGAGGACGACGGCCGGGTGTCGACCACCACCTGCACCAGGCTGCTGCCCGGCAACCCCTGCCTGACCACCGTGGGCTTCCGCGTCAGCGTGGACGGCAACTACTGGATGTCCTACGCCTTCGGCCCCGACATCCCGTGGTACATCAGCCCGCTCTACGCGCTCGGCCTGCTGGCCGGCGCGCTCGTGCTCACCGTGCCCAGCTCGGTGGTGGCGTGGGCGGCGGTCGGCAACGCGCTGCGGCCGGTCAAGGACATCAAGACCGAACTGGCCGAGATCACCGCGACCGACCTGGGCCGCCGGGTGCCGCGCTCGCCGCGCCGCGACGAGCTGGACGACCTGGCCAGGACCGTCAACGACACGCTCGACCGGCTGGAGGTGGCGGTGGAGCAGCAGCGCAGGTTCGCCTCCGACGCCTCCCACGACCTGCGCAGCCCGATCACCGCCATGCGCGCCCAGGTCGAGGAGGCGCTGCTCTACCCGGACGAGACCGACTGGCCGCGGACGGGCAGGGAGGTGCTGGCCAGCCTGGACCGGCTGCAGGCCATCGTCGGCGACCTGCTCACGCTGGCCAGGCTGGAGGCGGGGGCGCCGGGCCGTACGGAGCGCGTGGACCTGGGCGAGCTGGTGGCGGCCGAGTCGGGGCGGCCCAGGTCGAAGCAGGTGGCGACCTCGCTGGAGCCGGGCGCGACGGTCATGGGCGACCGGGTACGGCTGGCCCGCCTGCTGACGAATCTCGTCGACAACGCCGAGCGGCATGCCGACGAGTCGATAACGATCACGGTTCGGGCCGAGGGCGGGCAGGCCGTACTGGAGGTGCTGGACGACGGGGACGGCATCGCGCCCGATCAGCGCGAGGTGGTTTTCCGGCGTTTCACCCGGTTGGACGCCTCCCGCAACCGCGACGCGGGCGGCACGGGACTGGGTCTGCCGATCGCCCGGGAGATCGCCACGAGCCACGACGGGACGCTCACGATCGAGGATTCGACGCACGGTGCCCGGTTTGTCCTGCGGATCCCACTCGCTGATGGTTACCGAGGGTAATAGAGTTCTCGGCTGTGACACGGGGTTTCAGCCGATTACGACGTGAGGATCTCCTCAAGACGGCCTGCGAGGTGATTGCGGCCCGTGGGTTCGGGCATACCCGGACCCTCGACATCGCCCGGGCGGCGGGCGTGAGCCAGGCGTTGCTGTTCTACCACTTCGAGACGAAGGAACAGCTGATCGCCGAGGCCTTCGCCTACGCGGCCAGGCAACATCTGAACGCCATCGGCAAGATCGAGCGCTCGCCGCACTCGCCGACGGAGCGCCTGCGCGCGCTGATCAGGCTGAGCTCGCCGGGCACCTCGGCCGCGGGCTGGCGCATCTGGATCGACGCATGGTCGGAGTCGATGCGCAACCCCGAACTGGAGGCCACCACCCGCCGCATGGACGTGCACGGCAGGACCGTGCTCAAGGAGATCATCGCGGCCGGGGTCGAGTGCGGCGAGTTCACCTGCGCCGATCCCGAGGCCTCCAGCTGGCGGATCTTCGCGATGATCGACGGCCTCGCCGTACAGCTGCACGTGCACGACAAGCTCATCTCCCGCCGCAAGGTCCTCCTGCTCGTCCGTACGGCTGCCGCGATGGAGGTGGGCCTGACGGTCGACGACGTGTGAGCCGGGTCACTCTTCCCTCGCTATTGGATGCTCCGTACAATTACGTGGCGAGGAGAGGAGTGCCTGCGATGACAGCCGCACCGAGCTCTACCGCCGCACGGGAATCCGACGAGACGGTCGCCGACCGCAGTGCCTACGAGACGGTCATCCATCGCCTCTCGAAGGCCTCGGTCGACAAGCATTGGGAGCCGTACAAGGACATCCCCTGGGACGACCCCGAGTTCCTGATCGACCAGGACGACCCGCGCTGGGAACTGCCCGAGGTCGACAAGCTGGGCGCGCACGCGTGGTACCGGTCCCGCTCCCCCGAGGTCAGGGCGCGGATCGGGCTGTTCAGGGTGGCCACCGCGATGAAGATCGGGCTGCAGTTCGAGAACCTGCTCAAGCGGGGCCTGCTCAACTACGCCTACCGCCTGCCCAACGGCGCGCCCGAATTCCGCTACGTCTACCACGAGACCATCGAAGAGGGACATCACGGGATGATGTTCCAGGAGTTCGTGAACCGCACGAAGATGCCGGTACGCGGCATGCCGGGGCCGCTCAGCCTCATCGCCCAGGTGGCGCCGTGGATCCCGCTGATCTCCACCGAGCTGTTCTTCATCTTCGTGCTCGGCGGCGAGGACCCCATCGACCACGTGCAGCGCAAGATGCTCAAGGACGGCAGGAAGCACCACCCGCTCGAAGAGACGATCATGCGCATCCACATCGCGGAGGAGGCCAGGCACATCTCCTTCGCCCGGCACTACCTGCGCAACCGCGTGCCGCGCATGCCCCGCCACCGCAGGCTGCTGCTCGGGATCATCTCGCCGATCATCCTGGGCGTCATGGCCCGGATCATGCTGGCCCCGCCCGGCCCGATGATCAAGCGCTTCAACGTCCCGCCGCACGTGGTCAGGGACGTCTACACCAACAGCCAGGCCGCCGCGGCGGAGATCCGCGACTCGGTCGGCAAGACCCGCGAGCTGTGCGTGGACGTCGGCCTGGTCAACCCGCTCACCCGGCGGATCTGGCAGGTCATGGGCATCTGGGCGCCGAGCGGGAAGAGCGCGTGAACTCCTCGCCCGCCGGGCGGGTGAAGTGCGCGATCGTCACCGGAGGCGCGTCCGGAATCGGGCGGGCGCTGGCCCGGGACCTGTCCCTGAAGGGCGTGGCGGTGACGATCGCCGACCTCGACGAGGCGGCGGGCAGGCGGGTGGCGGCGGAGTTCGGGCTGGACTTCGCCCCGCTCGACGTGACCGACGCCGAGGCCGTGGCCGCCCTCTTCCACCGGGTACGGCAGGAGCGCGGGCGGCTCGACTTCGTGTTCAACAACGCGGGCATCGCCATCGGGGGCGCCACCGAGGAACTGTCCCTGGCGCACTGGGACAAGGCCGTCGACGTGAACCTGCGCGGCGTGGTCCACGGGGTGCACGCGGCGTACCCGATCATGCTGGAGCAGGGGTTCGGGCATCTGGTCAACACCGCGTCGATGGCGGGGCTGGTGCCGGCGCCGTTCATGCTGCCGTACACCACGACCAAGCACGCGGTGGTCGGGCTGTCGCTGGCGTTGCGGGCGGAGGCGGCGGCGCGGGGCGTGCGGGTGAGCGTGGTGTGCCCGGGGTTCACCGACACGCCGCTGCTCGACCACGCCAACCCGGGACTGCCGGAGACCGAGATGGGCCGCCAGGCCAGGAGCGCGGCGGTGCGGGCTCAGGGGCGGCTGTACTCGGTGGACGCGCTGTCGCGCGACATCCTGCGCGGGGTGGCGCGCGACCAGGCGCTCATCGTGGCTCCGGCCTCGGGGCGGATGGCGTGGCGCGGGGCCAGGATGTTCCCGGCGGGCGCCGTGCGGGCGGCGGCGCTGGCCGGGCGGCGATTGCGTGTTTCACTTCCCGACAAAGCGGACATATAGCCATAAATCGGGGAGGTGTTCCGTGTGAGTTCCAAGTCGCGCCAGTCGCGCGAGCAGCACGAGGACAGTACCGGCCGGCGATCCGAAGTGGAGACGCCGAAACCCTTCGCGAAGGTCAGGGCGGCCTCGCGGGGGACCACGGAACGCACCGCGTCGGGCGGCGCGCTCTCGCGGCGGCTGGCCAAGCAGTCCCTCCCCCTGCGCCGCGGCCAGCGCGGCGGCACCACCAAGAGCTGACCTGGACGCCCTAGGCCGCCACCTAGGGAACGCCGGGGCGCCCCCACCGCCCACCTGGGGGCGCCTCCGGTTCCAACGAGCGGCGCGGCCGGAACCCCGAGCGGCCGCGCGTCACGTGGGGGTGGAACCGAGAGGCCGGTCCCGGGCCCTCCAGCCCGGGACCGGTACGCAAGCTAGAGCTGGGGCTCCGGCCGCAGTTCGACGCGGGCGTCCCGGGGCGCGCCGTCCATCTCCAGCACGACGATCTCGTTGGCGCCCTCACGCAGCAGCGGCCACGGCAGGTACAGGGTGACCTGCGGGCCCTTGTCCCAGTAGCGGCCGAGGTGGAAGCCGTTGACCCACACGTGCCCCTTGACCCAGCCGGGCAGCGCGAGGAAGCCGTCCGCCGGCCGTTCGACGTGGAGGGTGCCGCGGTGGAAGGCCGGGCCCTCGGCAGCGGACGAGCGCCCCCACGGCAGCGCCGAGACGTCGGACAGCGGCACGGGGTCGATCTCCCAGCCGAACAGGTACTGCTGGTCGTGCTGGACGCCGTCCAGGACGCCCTTGCGCTCGCCCACCAGCGGGCCGTAGTTGACCCGGCCCATCGCCTCGACCACCAGCGTCAGCTCCGCGCCCTCCGCGGGCGTCTTGACCTCCACGTCCGAGGCCCCGTCGCGCTCCAGCACCCCGGCGACGGCGCCGTCGACGAGCACGTTCGCCCGGTCGTGCAGGCCCCTGACGCGCACCCGGAGCGCGTCGCCGCGCGGCCCGGGGATCCGCGTGCGATAGACGGCCAGGCCGTAGTCCTGGCCGAGCTCCTCGAACGTACGCGTGGCCGCGCTGCGCACGGTCCCGGCCGAGAGGACGTCCAGGCAGTCGAGCAACGCCAGCCGTTCGCCCAGCTCCACCCGCTGCGGCGGCAGCGTCTCCTGAACGCTCTCCGGCACCGGCGGCAGGTCGGCGTGGCGGCCCAGTACCTCCCGGTACGCCCAGAACTTCGGCGTCAGCGCCCCGCTCTCCGAGATCGGCGCGTCGTAGTCGTAGGAGGTGACGGTCGGCTGGTAGGTGTCGCCGTCGGCGTTGGCCCCGGCCCAGAAGCCGAAGTTGGTGCCGCCGACGGCCATGTAGAAGTTGACGGAACCGCGCTCCAGGATCTCCTCCAGCGCCTGGGCGGCGTCCCGCGGGTCGCGGGTGTGGTGCCGCTCGCCGTAGTGGTCGAACCAGCCGTTCCAGAACTCCATGCAGAACGGGTCGTCGTCCGGCCGGTGCCGCGCCAGCGCCTCGAACTGCCGCTCGGCCCCGCTGCCGAAGTTGGCCGTGGCCAGGACGCCGGGCAGGGTGCCACCGGTCAGCATCAGGTCCGTGGCGCCGTCGGAGGTGAACAACGGGACGTCGATGCCGCGCCGTACCAGGCCGTCGGCCAGGTGGCGCAGGTAGACGGGGTCGGTGCCGTAGGAGCCGTACTCGTTCTCCACCTGCACCATGACGACGTTGCCGCCCCTGGTCGCCTGGTGGGCGGCGATGCGCGGGATCAGTTCGTCGAAGAAGCGGTCCACCGGCTCCAGGAAGCGCGGGTCGTGGCAGCGGTAGGGGCCGGGCAGCCATGACGGCAGCCCGCCGTTCTCCCACTCGGCGCAGATGTACGGCCCGGGCCGCACGATGACCTTCAGCCCGGCCTCACCCGCCGCCAGGAAGAAGCCCTCCATGTCGGCCAGGCCGGTGAAGTCGAACCGGCCGGGGCGCGGCTCGTGCAGGTTCCACGGCACGTACGTCTCGACCGTGTCCACACCCATCGCCCGCAGCTTGCCCAGCCGGTCCGGCCACTGCCGGGGCAGCGTCCGGAAGTAGTGCATGGCTCCGCTGAGCACCTTCATCGCCGGTTCCCTTTTGCCGATTACGGTTTGCTTCGCCGTACTTTAGAGCATGTGTGCTCAGGGACGGCGGGCGAGCAGGACCTGCGTGCGGACCTCCTCCACCCAGCGGCCGGACGGGTTCGCCGCGGTCAGGGCGGCGCGCAGCGCGCCGACGAAGGCGTCCTTGCGCTCGCCGAGGCGGGCGGGCGCCGAGTAGGAGTAGGAGAGCTGCAGGCCGATCACGTCGCCCTGGTCCCGGTCGCGCCGCCAGGTGAACACCTCCGCCTCCAGGTCCCCGAACGGCGAGTCGGCCAGCACCTCGTCGTGGTGCTTGCCGCTGGCCTGGAAGGAGTCGCGGGCGGTCAGCCCGTTCACCCCGAACTCCTCCCGCACCCGCCGCGTCACCGGCTCCCACGGCAGGTTCTCGTGGTCGCGCGTGGGGCCGACCAGCGCGACGATCCCGTCCGGCGGCAGCAGGTCGTCCAGGTCGGCGAGGACCGTCCGCCGGTCCATCCAATGGAAGGAACGGCCCATCACCACATGGCCGAAACCCGGCAGTTCCCGCAACGTGGTCGAGTCGCCGGCCAGCCACCGGATGTTGGCCCGCCCGGCGCCGAGCTTGCGCCCCTCGGCCAGCATCTCCTCCGCCGGATCGACCGCCAGCACCCCTTCCACCTGCTCCGACAGCGGGATCGCCACCGTGCCGGGGCCACAGCCCAGGTCGAGCACGGTGGCCCGCGCGCCGAACGCCGCGGCCAGCCGGTCGATCGCCGCGTCGCCGTGGTCGGCGCGGTGTCTGGCGTAATAGGGGGCGGCACCGCCGAACAGGTCATCCATAGGTGGGACCATAGACGGGTTTCGAGGTGTTCGAGGGAAGGTCAAGATCGGTGAGGCGGCTTCTCACGGTCCTGCTGCTCGCCTGTGCGGCGGTCGGCGGCTGGATCGCTCCAGCGCGGGCGCACAACGTGCTGGTCTCCAGCGATCCCCGAGCGGACGCGGTGCTCACCGCCGCGCCGCAGCGGGTCACGCTCGTCTTCGACCAGCCGGTACGGCAGGGCTACGCGCAGATCGGCCTGACCGGGCCGGGGGGCGAGGCGCTGACCGCGGGCGCGACGGTGGTGGCCAAGGAGCGGGTGAGCGTACCGCTGAAGGCGCTGACCGCGAACGGCGCTTATGTGGTCGGCTACCGGATCCTGTCCTCGGACGGGCACCCGGTGACCGGCCAGGTGCGCTTCACCCTCAAGCTGTCCGCCCCGGCGGGCGAGTCGCCGCCCGGCGACGGGCAGCCCGGTGCCGCCGCGGTGGCACAGCCCGCCGACCTCAGCGCGCGGGCCGCGGAGGCGGCGGCCAACGGCGGGGCCGGGATGGCGGTCGTCTGGATCGTCGGCGCCCTGCTGCTGCTCGGGGCCGGAACCGTGATCGCCCTGCGCCGAAGCGCCCAGCCCGCCACGGAGCCCCCGTCCCCAGGCGACAAAGGCACGCGGGCATGAGCGGCACCACACCGGTGCGCAAGAGCGACGAGCCCGAGGCCGGGACACCCGGTCCGGGCACCGACCGCAGCCCGGCCGGGACGCGCGGTCCGGCAGAGGCGCACGAGAGCGCCGGAACGCGTGAGAGCGCCGAGGTGCGTGGGTCGGCTGGGGTGCGTGGAATGGCCGGGGTGTTCGTGCTGGCCGCCGTCGCCTCGGCTGTGGTGGCGAGCACGGTGACCGCGCAGGAGGCGGTGCCGGGGATCGTGCTGCCGGGGCCGGTGGTGGCCTTCGGGCTGCCGGTCGTGCGGGTGCTGCTCGACGTGGCCGCCGTGGCGACGGTCGGGCTGAGCCTGCTGCCCAAGCTGCTCGGGTTCGACGAGCCGGAGCGCACCGAGCCGGTCCTGCGCCGGGTGCGCCCGCTGGCCGTCACCGCCGCCTGGGCATGGGCGATCTGCGCGCTGGTCACGATCGTCTTCCAGGCCGCCGAGCTCAACCCGGGCGGCGTCCCCACCCTCGGCATGATCACCGCCTACGTGAACGGGGTGGGTACCGGCCAGGGGCTGCTGTTCAGCGCCGCGTGCGCGCTGGCGGCGGCGGGGATCGGGCTGATGGCGGTGCGGTTCGGCGAGAAGGTGCCGGCGGAGCTGCGGATCGTGGTGGCGGCGTTCGGGCTGCTGCCGATCCCGGTGACCGGGCACGCGGTCGACTCCGTCTGGCACGACCCGATCATGATCTCGATGGAGCTGCACGTGATCGGCGCCGCCGCCTGGACCGGCGGGCTGCTGGCCACCGTGGTGTTCCTGGCGCCGCGCCGCGACCTGCTGGCCACGGCGCTGCCCAGGTTCTCCCGGCTGGCGACGCTCGCGCTGGTGCTGGTGGCGGCGTCCGGGCTGGTCAGCGGCCTCGGCACGCTGGCGCTGACGCCGGGTGTGGAACTGCCGGGCGCGATCCTGACCACCGAGTACGGCCTGCTCGTCGTCACCAAGGTCGCGCTGACCGCGCTGCTCGTGCCGCTGGCCGCGCACATCAGGTGGCGCCTGCTGCCCGGCATCGCCGCCGGAAAGGCCACCTCCGTGGTCGGCTGGGCGAGCGCCGAGGTGGCCGTGATGGGCCTGGCCTACGGCGTCGCCGTAGCCATCACCCGCGCCTCGATCGGCTGAGGCGGACACAACCCCCACACGGCCAGCGGAATGCTCAGGCGGGTACGACGTCGCGGGGTTCGAGGGGGTGGAGTTCGAAGCGGTTGACGAACCATTCGCAGGCCAGCCAGGCGGCCAGCAGTCCCGCTCCCGCCCAGACAGCCGACGCCGTGGCCAGGGGCGGGGCGCCCAGGAGTCCTTCCATGCCGTTGAGCGTGCCGTACACGCCGCCCATGAGCGCGCTCTGCGCGATCAGCCCGCCGTAGACGGCGGCGGTCGCGAGGACGGTCCCGGCGACGGCGCGTACCACCGGCATCCTGATCGCGAACGCCAGGTCCACCGCGATCGCCCCGGCGACCAGGAAGAACGGCACCGCCGACGGCGGGAACCCGGTGGCGGTCAGCATCGGCCACACCAGCGTCCTGAACCCCACGTACGCGAGCGCGACCAGCGTGGCGCTGCCGAAGCGGCCGATCATCAGCCGGGCGACGGCGAGCACGGTCATGCCGACGACGACGGCGTAGACGGGATAGAGCGCGTCCGGCACCGGCAGTGAGAAGCCGACCATGGTGGTCCGGTCGACCTCCCGCCCCATCTGGTCGGCGGCGAACTGCAGCAGGATCGGCTCGGCGTAGGCGGAGTTGTTGTCCCAGGCGCCGATGGACAGCACGCCGTACTCCTGGTGCTGTTCGGGGAAGTGCACGTTCTCCAGGAAGAACGCGAAGAACGCGCCCAGCACCACGGTACGCTCCCGGCCGGGCGGCGCCCCGGTGAACCAGCCCCGGATCACCCCGGCGATCATGAAGAACGTGCCCACGTACAGCAGGATGTGCGACGGGCTCCACGAGGTGATGTCGAGGCCGTTGACGCGGTGGTTGATCAGGTCGAGCGGGACCGCCACCAGGAAGATCCCGGTGCCCCACTGGATGAGCCGCAGCGCCGTCCTGTCGACGCCGTAACCGGTGTAGCCGTGGACGATGGTGAGGGCCAGGGCGAGGACCGTTCCAGCCGAGTTCAGCAGGTGCGGCGGGGCCAGGTCGTCGCGCAGCCACTTGAAGTGCCAGGAGACGTCCCAGGCAGAGCCGAGCAGTTTGAGTGAGAACGCCGCCAGCCAGCCGTAGTAGAGGACCCGGAAGAGGTCCGGTGGCGTCTCGCGCCCCGCCTGGCCTCTGGTCCAGTACGGCAGAGCCCAGTCCTTGATCATTGCTGCTCGTTTCACGGCACGAAATCTTGCCCGGCCTTTACCCACATCGCAATCGGACACAAACCGCAGATCAAGCCGGGCGCAGCCGTACGGGAAGGTGCTTGAGGCCGTTCTGGAAGTTGGAGGTGAGGCGGACCGGCTCCCCGATGAGCGTGACCTCCCAGCGCAGCAGTTCGGTGAAGACGGCGCGCATCTGCACTCTGGCCAGATGCGCGCCCAGGCAGAAGTGCGGTCCGAAACCGAAGCTGACGTGGTCGTTGGGGGTACGGCCGGCGTCGAAGCGGTCAGGGTCGGCGAAGGCCGCCGGGTCGCGGTTGGCGGAGGCGTGGTAGACGACGACCTTGTCGCCCTCCTTGATGTCCTGGCCGGAGAGGGTGAGGTCGCGCGTGGCCGTACGGCGGAAGTTCATGACGGGCGGCCAGAAGCGCAGCATCTCCTCGATCGCGGACGGCAGGAGCGCGGGGTAGGCGCGCAGGCGGGCGTGCTCGGCGGGATGACGCAGGAGGGTGAGCAGGCCGCCGGGGATGCCGTTGCGCAGGGTCTCGTTGCCGGCGACGGCGAACAGGAAGAACATGTTCTGGAACTCGTCCTCGGTGAGGCCGCCCTTGAGCATGGCCGACATCACGGACGTCTCGTCGGTCGGGGTGGCGGCCAGCGCCTTGGCGTAGGCGAACATGTCGGCCAGGGCGGCCTTCGAGCGGGGGTTCACGCCGGGTTCGAGCTCGGGGCGGGCCGCCAGCGCGAGCCGTCCCATGGGGCTCAGCCGCCGCGCGTCGGCCGTGGACAGGCCCGCGTAGTCGGCGTCCTGGTAGCCGATCACCCGCGAGGCCCAGTCGTGCAGCAGCCGCCGGTCGCCGTCCGGCACGCCCATCACGTGCGCGAGCGTCCAGACCGGCAGGTCGGCCGCCACCTCCACGAAGTCGCACTCGCCCGCCGCGAACAGCGCCGCCGCCCGCCCGGCGATCGTGCGCTCCAGCAGCCGCACGGCCCGGGGCGAGAACGCCGCCGCCACGATCCTGCGCAGCCTGGAGTGGTCCGGCGGGTCGGTGTTGAGCATCATCGCCCGCACGAACGCGAGGTCGGCCGGCGTCGCGGGATCGCGGATCTGGGTGGCGCCGCGATGGGAGGAGAAATCCTCGGGTGTACGCAGCACGTGCTTGACCTCTTTATGCCGAAATACACCGAAATATCCGGGCCCTGCCTGCCACGGCCCCACCGCGAGCTCCGGAATCCAGTGCACCGGCGCCTCATCCCGCAACCGGGCGAACAACTCGTAGGGCACGCCACTCTCGTACGTCGACGGCAGAAAAACGGTCTCCACACCCATGGCCCCCAGCGTGCATGATGACCCCGTGACACCTGAAGAAGGCGACGCGATTCTCCGGGACTACTTCGCCCCCTGGATCCAGGACCTCGGGCTGCGCGTGGAAGAGGTCGGCGAACGCCACGCCGTGGTCCGGCTGCCCTGGTCCGACGCGCTGGCCAGGCAGGGCGGCGGCCTGTGCGGGCAGGCCATGATGGCCGCCGCCGACACGGCCACGGTGATCGCGATCTCCTCGGCCAGGGGCGGCTTCGTGCCGATGACGACGGTGCAGCAGTCCACGACGTTCCAGCGGCCGGTGGCGGGCAAGGACGTGCTGGTGCACGTGCGGATCACCAAGCTGGGCAGGACGCTGGCGTTCTCCGACGTCACCCTCACCCCCGACGGCGCCGCCGACCCGGCCGCCCACGCCAGCACCGTCTACGCCATCCTGACCTGACCCGCCTCACGCCAGCCGGCGGCCCGCCATCACGGGAGCCGGAGCCCGCATCACGGCAGCGGGCGGCCCGCATCACGCGAGCCGACCGCCGCTTCACGGGAGTCGGCCGCCCAGCGGTGGGCGCCCCAGCGGGCGGCGATCTCGGCGGCGCTGGTGAAGTGGGCGCGGGCCGTATCCTCCTCGCCCAGCAGGCGGGCCAGTTGCCCGAGCGTGTGCGCGGGCGGTGGCAGCGCGACCGACATGCTGCCCGCGCCCGCGGGCGGCCCGCCGGCGTGCGGGAGCAGCGCGTCGTACAGCTCACGCGCGCCCGCACCCTCGTCCAGCGCGACCATCGCCATCGCGCGGAAGGCGGCGAAGACGGGGAAGAAGTAGTCGGCCCTGATCGGCACCGCCCGCCGCCGCATCTCGCGGGCCTCCTCCAGCCGTCCCTCCGCCGCCAGGACCACGGCGACCAGGTCCGCGGCGAGCCCGCCGTACTCCTGCAGCAGCCGCCACGCCACCTCCGGCAGGTCCTCGTCCATGAAGGCGGCCCGCACGAGCAGCAGGTACCCGTGCGCGTGCAGCGAGCCGTGCGCGGCCATCCGCGCCGTGGCCTCGGCATAGGTACGGCGGGCCGCGACGTCGTCCCCCCGGATGCGGGCGAGGGTGGCCAGCGCGCACTCCCCCACGTTCACCGGCTCGGTCATCCGGTAGCGCCTGGCCAGTTCCAGGCTCTCCCCGACCAGTTCCAGAGCCCGCTCCGGCTCGCTCCCCGCGACGGCGACCGTGGCGCGCAGGAACAGCGTGTACCACTGGTACTCGGGCGTCTCCACGCGCGCGAGCCGTTCGGCGATCCCGGCGCGTTCCCGCGCGTCGAGCACCGGGTCGAGGTCGTGGGCGAGGGTGGACAGGGCGCGGGCGAGCAGCGACGGGTCGTCCAGGCCCGCGGCGATCGCGACGGCGCGCCGGGCGGCGGCCCGCGCCTCGGGCGCGCCCTGGGCGGCCAGTTCGGCGGCGTAGGCGTCCAGCAGGCGGCAGCGCACCTCCTCCTCCAGGCCGGGCCGCTCCATGAGCCGCTCCAGCAGTGCCACGAGCGGGCGGTCGACGCTGCCGTAGGCGTGGTTCTGCCAGGGGACCGGGCCCGTCCACGCGGTGAAGGCGGCGATCTGCAGGCCGGGCTCGCCGCCGGCGGCGTCGATGGCGCGCTGCCTGGTGGCCCTGGCGCCGCCGAGGTCACCGGCCCGCACCTGGGCGCGCAGGAGCCTGCCGAGCAGGTCGATGCGCTCGGCGGGGGTGTGCCCGGCGCCCTCGCGCTCGTGGCCGTCCAGGCAGGCCAGGACGTCGGTGAGCAGGTCCACGGCGGCCGCGTGGGCGAAGCGCGCCTCGGCCAGCTCGGCGGCGCGCACGCCGTACTCGACGGCCTTGGGGGTACGCGCCCGCGCGTAGTGATAGGCCAGCGCCGGGGCGTCGTCCGGGTAGCGGGCCTCCAGGGCGTCGCCGATCCGCAGGTGCAGGCGCTTCGCGCGGGCCAGCGACACCTCCCCGGCCACCGTCTCGCGCACCAGCGCGTGCACGAACCGCACCCGTCCCGCCTCGGGCTCGGTGAGCAGCCCGGCGATCAGCGCCGACTCCAGACCGTCGAGCACCGCTTCCTCGCCGAGGTCGGAGGCGGCGACGAGCACGTCGACGCTCGCCTCCCGCCCGGCGACCGCCGCCAGCCTGAGCACGCTGACGGCGCCCTCCGGCAGCCTGGCCAGCCGCCGCAGGAGCACCTCCCGCACCCCCTGCGGCACCCCGTCGAGCAGCGCCCGCGCGCCGGCGGCGGGCCGGAAGGCGCCTTCGCTGTCGAGCAGGCGGGCGGTCTCGCGGACGAAGAACGGGTTGCCCCCGGTGCGCTCGGTCAGCGCCGCAACCGTGGGGGCGTCGACCGGCACGTCGCTCAGCCCGGACAGCAGGGCGGCCACCGCCTCCGGCGCCAGCCCGGGAAGGGGCAGGCGCAGCGGTTCGCGCCTGGCCAGCGCGGCGAACGTCTCGGTGAAACCGCCGTCGAGCTCGTCGTCGCGGTAGGCGGCCACGAGCAGCACCCTGCCCTCCAGCCCGGACATCAGCGCGAGCGTCTCGGCGTCGGCCCAGTGGAGGTCGTCGAGCATGATGGCCAGCGGGCGTTCACCTGACACTCCGGCCAGCCACGACCAGACCGCCCTGTGCATGAGGAAGCGGCCGGTGGCGGCGTCGCCGTACACGGTGGCGGTCTCGCCGAGCAGCGGCGCGAGGGTGGCCGCGAGCTCGGCCGGCGGCGGCGCGTGGGCGGCGACGGCCCGCAGGATCTCACCCCACGCCCACGCGGGCGGGACCCCCTCGGCCCGCGGGCAGCTTCCCGCGGCCACCAGCCACCCGTCACGGGCCAGCCGGTCGCGCAGCCGCCGCAGGAGCGAGGTCTTGCCGAGCCCGGCCTCCCCGCTCACGAGCGCGACTCCTGGTCCGCCGGAGCGCGCGGAGGCGGCCGCGCGCAGCAGCGCCTCCAGCTCGTCCGCGCGCCCCACGAACCCCCCGCCATCCGGTACGGCCCGCGTACCCTCACCCTCCGGAGCGGCGGCCACCGGCGCCACGACGGCCTCGACCCGCCCGTTCAGGATGGCCGACTCCAGCCCGGCCAGCGCCGGCCCGGGATCCAGCCCCAGCTCCTCGGCCATCACCTCGCGGGCCCGCCGCAGGGTGGCCAGAGCGTCTCCCTGCCGCCCCGCGTGCCACAGGGCCAGGGCGTGCAGCCGCCAGCCCTCCTCGCGCAGCGGGGCCTGCCTGATGAGCACCTCGGCCTCGGGCACCGCTTCCGCCGCGTCGCCCGCCCGCAGCCCGGCCGCCACCCGCAGCTCCCGCGCCACGTGCCGCAGTTCCTCCAGCCGCGCCACCTCGGCGAGGGCCCATCCGGCCCCTGCCGCCTCGGCGTAGGCGGGTCCCCGCCACAGCCCGAGCGCCCGTTCCACCCGGGCCCGCGCCGGCGCGCCGTCGAGGGAGCGCGCCTCGTCCAGCAGCCGCTCGAACTCCCACGCGTCCACGGCGTCCCCGGCCAGCCGCAGCGCGTACCCCGGAGAAGCGCTCACCAGCACCTGCGCGGGCGTGCGCGGCGCCCGTCCGGGTTCGAGAAGCCTGCGCAGGTTGGAGACGTACGCCTGCAGGGACGCCAGCGCCTGCGCGGGGGCGCGGTCGTGCCAGAGGTCGTCGATCAGCCGGTCGGCGGAGACCACGTGCCCGCGCGCGGCCACCAGCACCGCGAGGACGGCACGCTGAAGCGGCCCGCCCAGCGGCACCGCCACCCCGTCGACCTCGGCCGCGAACGACCCGAGCACCCTGATCCGCACCATCGCCCCACATGGTACGAGGAGCTCCAAGCCGGACTCCAAGTCCCTTCCAAGCACCGCCGCGGAAGCTGTGGCCATGAAGAACAACGCCCGCGCCCTGCGCGTCACCGCCGCCACGCTGACCTGGATCGTCGCCCTCATGATCGGCTACATCGGCTTCAGCTACCTGTTCACTCCGATGTCCACCGCCCCGGGCTTCGGCCTGCCCGCCTGGCCCGGCGCGGAGGCGGCCGGTTTCCTCAACGTGAAGGGCGTGCGCGACGTGGTGTCCGGCCTGGTCCCGCTGGCGCTGCTGCTGTCGGGTCAGCGCAGGGCGCTCGGCTGGAGCCTGGCGGTGATCTCGCTGATCCCGTTCGGCGACGCCGCGGTCATCCTGGCCAACGGCGGCTCGGTCGTGACCGCGCTCGCCGTCCACACCGCCACGGCCGTCGTGGTCCTGGCCACCGCCGCCCTCCACCTGCGGATCTCAGTGATCTCTCAGAATCGGTAAGTATGCTCCGACCTCATGAGAAGAGTGTCCGCGCTGGTCGCGGTACTTGCCCTGATCGGGGCGGTGGCGTGGCTGGTGTGGCCGTCGGGTCCGGAGGTGCGCGGCCAGGAGAGCCGCCTCGCCGTCACCGACGGACCCGCCGACGACCAGCGGGTGGAGCTCGACACGACGTTCTTCCCGCCCGCGGGCGGCGGGAAGGCGCCCGCGGTCCTGCTCGCGCACGGCTTCGGCGGCAGCAAGCAGAGCGTCCGCGACGACGCGCTACGGCTGGCGCGGGACGGCTACGCCGTCCTCACCTGGTCGGCCCGCGGGTTCGGCCGCTCGACCGGCCAGATCGCGCTGAACTCCCCCGACTACGAGGTCAAGGACGTCAAGCAGCTGATCGACTGGCTGGCCAGGCGTCCCGAGGTCGTCCTGGACAAGGCGGGCGACCCGCGCGTGGGCATCGCCGGCGGCTCCTACGGCGGCGCCATCGCGCTGATGACCGCCGCCCACGACGCGAGGGTCGACGCGATCGTCCCCCAGATCACCTGGTACGACCTGGCCGACGCCCTCTTCCCCGACGCCACCGGCCAGGGCCCGCAGAGCGGCGTGTTCAAGAGCCTGTGGGCGGGCTTCTTCTTCGGCAGGGGCGCCCCCTCGGCGCAGGGCCTGCAGGCGCTCACCCGCCGGCCGGCGCCGATGACCGCCGACGAGGCGCGCTGCGGCCGCTTCCTGCCGGAGATCTGCGCGATCTACCAGCAGGTCGCCACGACCGGCAGGGCCACGCCCCAGGCGGTCGAACTCCTGCGCAAGGCCAGCCCCAGCTCCGTCCAGGGCCGCATCAAGGCGCCCACGCTGCTCATCCAGGGCCAGCGCGACTCGCTGTTCCCGCTGGGCCACGCCGACGCCAACGCGAAGGCGATCGCGCCGGGCACGCCGGTGAGCGTCATGTGGTTCGACGGCGGCCATGACGGCGGCAACGGCGAGGCCGACTGGCTCTACGCCCAGACCTCCGCCTGGCTGGCCCGCTACCTCAAGGGCGACACCGGGGCGGCCCCGGTGAAGGCGTTCACCGTGACCAGGGACGGCGGCCGCGACCCCGGGACCCGCCAGCGCATCCGCCTGCACCCCGAGACCGCCGCGTACCCGGGCCTGTCCGGCACCACCACCACGGACGTCACGCTGTCCGGCCCCGAGCAGAACGTCGTCAACCCGCCCGGCGGCAACCCGGCCTCCATCTCCACGGTGCCCGGCGTCAGCGGCCTGCTCGGCGGCGGCGCCCAGAACAACCTGAGCGTCTCCCTCGACATGCCGGGCCAGGCGGCGAGCTTCGAGTCGGCCCCGCTGACCGCCCCGCTCCAGCTGACCGGCGCGCCGTCGGTGAAGCTGCGCGTCTACGGCAAGGGCGAGGTGACGCTGTTCGCCAAGCTGTACGACGTCCCCGACGCCATCCAGCCGCCCACCCTGCCCGCCGGGCTGGTCGCGCCGCTGCGCGTGAAGATCCCCGACGGGGCGCAGAGCGCCGACGTGACGGTCGCGCTGCCCGCGCTCGACCACCGGTTCACCGTGGGCCACCGGCTCCGGCTGACCGTCACCACCACGGACATGGGCTTCGCCACCCCGGCCGAGCCGGCCTCCTACCGCGTGGCGCTCGCCGCCCCCGTCCTGAGTGTGCCGACGGTGGCGACGCTGAGCGCCCCGGCGGGCGGCGTCGCGTGGTGGGTGTGGGCGATGCCGCTGGCCGCGATCGTGCTGGCCGCCGTCCTGCTGGCCCTGGGCAGGGCACGCAGGGGTACGGCGGGCCGTACCGGCGGGCAGGACGCGGCGCCGCTGGAGATCAGCGGCCTGACCAAGGCCTACCGCAACGGCGAGAAGGCCGTGGACGAGCTGTCGTTCCGCGTCGAGCAGGGCCAGGTGCTCGGCCTGCTCGGTCCGAACGGAGCGGGCAAGACCACCACGATGCGGATGATGATGGGCCTCATCCACCCGGACGCCGGAGAGATCCGCATCTTCGGCGAGCGGGTGACGCCGGGCGCGCCCGTGCTGTCGCGGCTGGGCTCGTTCGTGGAGGGGCCGGGCTTCCTGCCGCATCTGTCGGGCCGGGAGAACATCGAGCTGTACTGGGCGGCGACCGGCAGGCCGGCGGCCGAGGCGCACATGGAGGAGGCGCTGGAGATCGCCGGGCTCGGCGCGGCGCTGGAACGTGCCGTGCGCACGTACTCGCAGGGCATGCGGCAGCGGCTCGCGATCGCCCAGGCGATGCTGGGCCTGCCCGACCTGCTGGTGCTCGACGAGCCCACCAACGGTCTCGACCCGCCCCAGATCAGGGAGATGCGCGAGGTGCTGAAGCGCTACGCCCGCGACGGCCGCACGGTGATCGTCTCCAGTCACCTGCTGGCCGAGGTGGAGCAGACCTGCACCCACGTGGTCGTCATGCACCGCGGCCGCCTGATCACCACCGGCCCGGTGGCCGCCCTGCTGGCCAGCTCCAACGGCCACGGGCCACGCCTGGAGGACGTCTTCCTTGACCTGATCGGAGAGAACTCGTGAGCGAGGAGCGGACGAAGGAGGCACTCCGCACAGCGATGGAGGAGGGCGGGCGACCCAACACGGCGGAGGGCTACGCGCCGGGCAGGACGCTGCCGTTGCGGGTGGAGATCGTCCGCCAGTTCAAGCGGCGCCGGACCATGGTCATGTTCGGGCTGCTGCTCGCGCTGCCGTGGATCCTGGTCATCGCCTTCCAGTTCGGCCCCCAGCAGCCCAGCGGGCAGCAGGCCGGGCTGCGCATCTCCGACCTGGCCACGGCCAGCGGCCTGAACTTCGCCGCCTTCGCGCTGTCGGTCTCGGCCAGTTTCCTGCTGGTGGTGGCGGTTGCGCTGTTCTGCGGCGACACGGTGGCCAGCGAGGCGAACTGGTCGTCGCTGCGCTACCTGCTGGCCGCGCCGGTGCCGCGCGACCGCCTGCTGCGCCAGAAGCTGATCGTGGCCCTGGGCTTCTCCGCCGCCGCGGTCGTCGCGCTGCCGCTGATGGCGCTGCTGGCCGGGACGGTCGCCTTCGGCTGGGACGACATCCAGGTGCCGGGCACCGGCGAGGTCATCCCGGCCCTGGACGTGCTGCCGCGCTTCGGCATCGTGATCGGCTACGCGCTGGTCAGCCAGCTCGTGGTGGCGGCGCTGGCGTTCCTGATCTCCACGGTCACCGACTCGCCGCTCGGCGCGGTCGGCGGCGCGGTGGGACTGTGGATCGTCTGCACGATTTTGCAGGCGGTCGAGGCCCTGGGGACGCTGCGGGAGTTTCTGCCGACGTTCTGGAACACCGCCTGGCTGGACGCGCTCGCGCCCACCATCGACTGGGGCGGCATGGCCAAGGGCGCCTCGATCTCGGTGACGTACGCGGCGCTGCTGCTGGCCTTCACCTTCCGCCGCTTCCGGCGCAAGGACGTGGTGTCCTAGGCCCAGTGGGGCGGCTTGTTCTCCAGGTAGAAAGAGTCGTCGTCGGCCTCGCGCCAGTCGCCCCAGGCCACGTCGGTGTCGTCGGCGGTCTGCTCCGGGAGAAATTCGCTCACGGAATACATGCTACCGAGACGAACAAACCCGACCCCGCGCCGTCCGCCGCCCCAAGGACATCAGGTTTGACCGGGGGTACGATGCCTGTGCAGGTGTCGCCTAACCCCCCGTGAGGCTGCCCATGGCCACCCCTACAGGTTGGCGGCGAGAAGGCAATCTGCCGGCGGAGCTGACGAGCTTCGTGGGCCGCAACCGCCTGCTCGCCAATCTCAAACGCCACCTGGGTGAGTCACGCCTGGTCACGGTCACCGGCATCGGCGGCGTGGGCAAGTCGCGCACGGTGCTGCGCCTGGCCCACCAGGTCCGCTCCCAGTTCGAGGACGGCGTCTGGTTCGCCGATCTGGCCCGGCTGCAGGACACGGGCATGGTCAAGCACACGATCGCCTCGGCGCTCGGCATCGCCGACCAGTCCTCGCGCGAGGCCTCGGAGTCGCTGACCGAATGGGTCGGCGGGCGGCACATGCTGCTCATCATCGACACCTGCGAGCACCTGGTCCAGGGCTGCGCCGAGCTGGTGGAGGAGCTGCTGGCGGCCAACCCGAGCCTGCGCATCCTGGCCACCAGCCGGCAGTCGCTGCACCTGCCGTACGAGCGGGTGGTGCCGGTTCCGCCGCTGCAGGTGCCGGGCGAGGACCTGACCGAGAGCCTGTTCACCAACGAGTCCGTGCAGCTGTTCGCGGACCGCGCCGGTTCGGTGATGCCGGAGTTCGTGCTGGACGAGCACAACATCGGCTCGGTGGCCGAGCTGTGCCGCCGCCTGGACGGCATCCCGCTGGCGATCGAGCTGGCCGCGGTGCGGCTGCGGGCGCTGTCGGTGGACCAGATCCTGGCCCTGCTCGCCGACCGGTTCAGCCTGCTGGCCGGGGCCAGCCGCACCGCGCTGCCCCGCCACCAGACGCTGCGCGCGGCCATCGGCTGGAGCCACGAGCTGTGCGAGCCGGCCGAGCGGCTGCTGTGGGCGCGCCTGTCGGTCTTCGCCGGGGACTTCGAGCTCGATGCCGCCCGGTTCGTCTGCTCCGATGACCGGCTGCCCTCCGAGGCCATCACCGACCTGGTCACCGGCCTGGTGGAGAAGTCGATCCTGCTGATCCGCAGCAACCACGCGGGCGTACGCTACAAGCTGATCGACACCCTGGCCGAGTACGGCGAGGAGTGGCTGGACAAGCTCGGCGAGAGCCAGCAGATGCGCCACAAGCACCTGCAGTACTACCTGAGCCTGGCCCAGCGCAGCGAGGACGCCTGGTCCGGCCCGCGGCAGATCTACTGGTTCGTGCGCATGCGCCAGGAGCATGACAACGTCCGGGTGGCGCTGGAGCACGCGCTGCACACGGCGGGCGAGGCCGTACTGGCGCTGAAGCTGTTGTCGTCGTTGTGGTTCATGTGGATCTGCTGCGGCTTCACCCGCGAGGGCCGCCTCTACCTGGAGCGGGCGCTGCAGGCCAACCCCACCCCCAGCAAGGAACGCTGCAAGGCGCTGTGGGTGCTGTCGTACGTGCGCAGCGCCCAGGGCGACAGCACCGGCGCCCTGTCTGCGGCCGAGCAGTGCAGCACCGAGGCGGTCAGGGTAGGCGACTCCAAGGCGGTCATCCTGGCCTCCAAGATGCAGGGCACCGCCGCGCTGCTCCAGGGCGACCTGCAGAAGGCCAGCGCGCTGCTGGGCGTGGCGATCGAGTTCAACACCGACAACAAGGAGCTCAACCCCGGCCTGCTGCCCGCGATCGTCGAGCTGTCGATCGTGCTCACCTCGCAGGGCGAGCTGTATGAGGCCGAGTCGCTGCTGGTCGACTGCCTGCAGGTGTGCAAGGAGCGCGGCGAGCTTTTCGTCAGCTCCTACGCGTACTGGGCGCTGGCGCTCACCCGGCTGGCCACGGGCAGGGCCGACGACGCGCTGCAGGACGCCCAGGAGGGGCTGCGGATCAAGAGGCACTTCCACGACACGCTGGGCACGCTGATCGCGCTGGAGACCACCGCGCGCATCTACACGGCGCTGGAGCAGCCGTTGCTGTCGGCCCGCCTGCTCGGCGCGCTGCAGCAGAACTGGAAGACCGCGGGCCTGCCGATGCTGGGCGCTCCGTGGCTCACCGACGACCACGACAAGCTGGTCAAGGAGTGCCAGAAGTCGCTGGGCGAGGTGGCGTACAAGCAGGCGTCGGAGTTCGGGGCCAAGCTTGACCTGGACGAGGCGTCCGCGCTCGCGCTGGGCGAACTGGACGCCCCGTCCTGACTCAGACGGCCTGGGCCCATTCGGTGCCCGTCGGCCAGGCGTGCACGTACCTCGCGCTGCCCAGCGAGTACTCGATGTGGCCGCGGACCCAGTGCTCGAGCCCCTGCACGTACGCGCGGACGGCGCGGGTGCCCCACGTGTCGACCGACCCGCGCAGGCGAACCATCTCGGCGACGGCGCGATCATGCATGGTCGCGACCTCGTCGAGCGCCTCCTGCAGGGAGTAGCCCCGATGGGTGATGAGCACGTTGACGAGGTTGTGCCGGGCCTTGTCGTGCTTCTTCTCCTTGGCGTAGGAGAAGAGGTCGTTGTCCCAGACCACGAGGTCGTTGGCGTGCTCGGTGAGGGCCCTGATGTCGGGATGGTGCCATTCGTCGGGGGTGAGCCGCCGGCCACCCGCGATGTCGATCAGGGCGTAGACCGGGTACATGGCACCGGTGCGGCGGCGCATGAACACGTAGTCCTCCGGGCTGGGGACCACGTTGGACTCGCGGTTGGCGGCCTCCCAGACCTGGGCGAAGATGTACTCCTTGGTGGCCGTCGACCACCGGTCGAGCTGGTCGCGCTCCGCGTGCTCGGCGATGCGTTCCTTGAGCCCCTGCAGTGACTTGGCGAACACGTTGGTGACGGGTTCGTCGGATTCGATGTCGTGCAGGACCCGGAACATCTCCGGGAGGGCCCTGGCGATGAGTGCGGTGTGGCGGCTGAGGTTCTCCGACTCGCAGAAGCCGTCGTCGAAGGCGAACAGCCAGATGCACCAGTCCATGAGGAGCTTGAGCATGTCGCGGTCGACCAGGGGGTAGGCTCGGGCGGTGAGCCATCCGAACCTGGCGCTCTTGTAACGTTCCAGCATGTCAGGCTCGTTCAGCATGCCTGACTCGAGGAGCCAGGCGAAGCTGTCTTCGCTGGCCTCCACGACGTAGGGGTTCACCTCGCTTTCGAACGGGCACTGCAGGATGGGGATGCGGAGGGATGGGTTGTTTGTGGCTTGCGCAGAGGTTCTAGCCATGACCTCATGATCGCAATGATCTTGGAGGGTGGCCATATCGCATTAATAGCGAATTTTCTGCCCTTGGGGGCTATGTCAACCAATCCTCGACCCCGAACATGCGGGCTGTGTCGATAGCCGATGGGTTGCCCGTTTTGGGGTCCGCACCCGCTTCCAGCAGCGCTTTGACCACTTCGGGCTCCTTCTTGAACACCGCCCCCGCCAGCGGCGTCTGCCCGCGGTCGTTCGGCCGCCCGGGGTCGGCGCCCAGCTCAGCGAGCATCCGCACGGTCGGCGCGTGCCCGTGGTAGGCCGCGAGCATCAGCAGGGTGTCGCCCTTGCCGTTGGTCAGATTGGCCGGCACCCCGGCCTCCACGTACGCGCGCAGCGTCCCGGTGTCCCCGGCCCTGGCCAGATCGAACATCCTCGTGGCGAACTCCTCGAGCTCCTGCTCCCCGTCCATGACGCCCATTCTGCCTCGATAGGGTGCCCTGCACGGAATCGTTCCGGCTCGCCGTGGGTTGCTGTGGAGAGTACCTAGGGAAAGGCTGTCCAACCGTGTTCGACCCGACGGATCTCTACAAGCTCGCCGAAGATGCGCCCGAGCTGACCGATCCGGTGCTGTTGTACCACTTCGATGGTTTTGTCGATGCGGGCGGCGCCGGACGACTGGCGCTGGGCCACCTCCTGGCCGAGCTGGAGCACCGGGTCGTGGCCACGTTCGACGTGGACCGCCTCCTCGACTACCGCTCCCGCCGGCCCATCATGACCTTCGACACCGACAAGTGGGTGGACTGCGAGAGCCCCGAGCTGGCCGTCTATTCCGCCGCCGACGCCACCGGCACACAGTTCCTCGTGCTCAGCGGCCCCGAGCCGGACCGCGAGTGGGAGCTGTTCGCCAAGGCCGTGGGCGCGCTGCTCGGCGAGCTCAAGGTGAGCAAGATCGTGACCCTGCACGGCATCCCCATGGCCGTGCCCCACACCCGGCCGCTCGGAATCACCATGCACGCCAGCCGTCCCGAGCTCATCGGGCCCCAGAGCAGCAACTTCGGCCGGGTCCAGGTGCCCGGCAGCATGGCGGCGCTCCTGGAGTTCCGCCTGGGCGGCCAGGGACACGACGCGGTCGGCTACGCCGTCCACGTGCCCCATTACCTCTCGCAGGCCGAGTACCCCCACGCGGCCGTCACCGCCCTGGAGGCCGTCACCCGCGGCACCGGTTTGGTCTTCCCGATGGAAGGGCTGCGCGACGCCGCCGAGCGGACCAACGTGGAGATCGAGGAGCAGATCCGCGGCTCGGCGGAGCTGTCCACCGCGATCGAGGGCCTGGAGCAGCAGTACGACGCCTTCGCCGCCGGGTCCGACAAGGAGAGCCTGCTGGCCGAGCCGTCGTCGATGCCGACCGGCGACGAACTCGCGGCGCAGTTCGAGCGTTTCCTGGCCGAGCGGGACGAAGATCTCTAAGTAACCTGGGGCCATGGACGACATCCAGGTTGGCCTGATCGGTTACGGCCCCGCCGGGCAGTTCTTCCACGGGCCGCTGGTCCACGCCACCCCGGGCCTGCGCCTGGCCGCCGTGGTCACGCGTAACCCGGAGCGCGCGGCCGAGGTGGAGCGCAAGTACGGCGCGGCGGCCGTACCCGACGCCGAGACGCTCTTCCCCCGCTGTGACCTCGTCGTGGTCGCCTCGCCCAACCGCACCCACGTCCCGCTGGCCACCGAGGCTCTGGCCTCGGGCCTGCCGGTCGTCGTGGACAAGCCTCTGGCCGCGACCGCCGAGGAGGCCACCAGGCTGGTGGCGCTGGCCAAGGAGCGGAATCTGCTGCTGACCGTCTTCCAGAACCGGCGCTGGGACGGCGACTTCCTCACCCTGCGCGCCCTGCTGGAGGAGGGCCGGCTCGGCCGGGTGGCCAGGTTCGAGTCGCGCTTCGAGCGCTGGCGCCCCCGTCCCAAGGGCGGCTGGCGCGAGTCCGGCGGCGCCCAGGAGGTCGGCGGCCTGCTCTACGACCTCGGCAGCCACCTGGTCGACCAGGCGCTCCAGCTGTTCGGCCCGGTCCGCACGGTCTACGCCGAGAGCGACGCCAGGCGGGAGGGCGTGGGCTCCGACGACGACACCTTCGTCGCGCTCACCCACGACAGCGGCGTCCGCTCGCACCTGTGGATGAGCGCCGTGACCGGGCGGCTGGGCCCGCGCTTTCGCGTGCTGGGCTCGACCGGCGCCTACGTCAAGTACGGCCTGGACGTCCAGGAGGACCGGCTGCGCGCCGGAGCCACCCCGGACCAGCCCGGCTTCGGCGACGAGCCCCAGGATCGCTGGGGCCTGCTCGGCACCGACGACGCGGCCCGCCCGCTGCCCACGGCGCCCGGCGCCTATCTCGCCTTCTACCGGGGCGTGGAGTCCGCGCTCAGGGACGGCGGCCCGGCCCCGGTGGATCCCGCGGGCGTGGTCGAGGCCCTGAAGGTGATCGAGGCCGCGCGCCTGTCCTCCCTCCAGGGCATGCTCACCCACCTCGGCTGAAGCTAGAGCAGGCGGGCCCGCAGGGCCGCGGTGTCGTCCTGCGTCCAGCCGTGTGAGCGCAGCCACTCCAGCGGCCCGCCGAAGCGGTCGTCGAGCACGCCGAGGAACTGCTCAAGGTAGGGCGCGCGCGGCATGTGGTCGTCGGCCGGGCGCGAGTCCAGGTCGTCGCGGTAGGTGGAGCTGGCGCGCAGCCGCGCCAGCACCCGGTCCATCCGCTCGCCCGTGGCCGTGTAGTCGGCCACGATCGCCTCCCTGGTCACCCCGGACACCTCCAGCGCCAGCGCGGCGACCACGCCGGTGCGGTCCTTGCCGGCCGCGCAGTGCACGATGGCCGCGCCGTCGTCCAGCGACAGCGCGCGCAGCGCCCCGAGCACCGAGTCCGGCCGGTCGCGCAGGTAGCCGAAGTAGAAGCCGGTGACACGCAGTTCCTCGTCCAGCTGGCGCTCCTGCCAGGGCAGCACCTTGTCGGCGTCGATGGAGTCCGCCTCGACGTCGGTGTGCCTGCCGCCCTCGGCGAAGAAGCTCAGGTTGTGATGCGTGACCTCGGCCACACGGATCAGCGGGCCGGGACCCTCCAGCGCGACCTCGGCGTGCGAGCGAAGATCCACCACGTGCCGGATCTTGAGCTCACCCACGAGATAGGAGACGTCACGCTCGGTGAGACCCTGCAGGTTGTCGGAGCGGAAAATCCTGCCGGAGCGGGTGGTCCGGCCGTCCTTCGTCGGCAGCCCGCCCAGGTCACGAGCGTTGACAGCGCCTTGTAGCTCAATCCAGCTGTTCATCTGATTAACCTACATGTGAGCGAATTCCCGGTTCATAACGCAACATGAACGTATGGATCCGCGCGCTCATCCCCCGCGGCTGGTCATCGACCCCTCTCTGCCGGCCGAGATCTCGGTCGAGCTCCGGGCCAGCCCGCACCTGCTCCACATGGCTCGCCGCGGGCGGCGGATGGAGCGGACGTTCAACCCGGCCCTGCTCATCGTGCTGCCCGGGTTCCTGCTGCTGATCTGGGTGCTGACCAGCACCGTTGGGATGATCGTGGCCGGCGTCGGCATGGGGTTGATCGCACTGCTGCGCTGGGCGGCCACGGGCATCTCCAACAACACGGCCCGGCGGCGCCTGAGGCTGGCCCACGAGTACTCGGCCCACTACGTGCTCCCCCATGACCTGGACTACCCGTGCTCGCGGCTGCTGCGCCGGGCCCAGGACGCCGTGGACACGATTCTCGCCGCCGACGTGCAACGGGCCGGGCTGCTCGACTCGGTCAACAACCGGGTCTCCCTGCCGGAGGAGGTCTGGCAGATCGGCACCCGGCTGGCGAAGCTCTCGTCCATGCACGCCGAGCACGGCCAGATCGTGCCCCAGCTGATGCCCTCGGCGCTGGAGGACGCGTTCAAGCCCTACAGCAGCGCCCTGGACGCCGCCTGGACGTCGCTGTCGAAGCGGGTACGCCGCCTGGAGGAGTACGCCCTGCAGGTACGCAAGGCCGACGAGGTCTACCACGCGCACCTGCGGCTGGAGGCGCTGGCCGCCAGGACGCCCGACTACCAGGCCCTGATCGCCGACACGGTCCGCGACGACCTGGCCCGCGCGCACATCAGGGAGCTGGCCGCCCAGGCCGCGCAGGTGCGCAAGCTCTTCGAGCAGAGCATCGACGAGGCCAGGCAGACGGCGGGCGAACTGCTCAGGACGCCGCTCGCCTGAGCAGTTCGAGCGTTCTGCGCGTGCCCGCCTCGTTGCCGAGGCTGCGGTAGATCTCCCTGGCCTGTTCCAGCGGTTCGACCGCGGCCTCGCGCTCGGCCGCGTCCAGGTGCGCCTCGCCCAGGTAGCGCAGGCATTGGGCCATGCGCCAGCGCTCGCCCAGCTCCTCGAAGGCGGCGTAGGCGCGGCGCAGCTCGTCCTGGGCCTCGCGGACCCGGCCCATGCGGCCGAGGACGCGTCCGGCCGACTGGGCGCTGCGCGCGACTCCCCAGGAGTCGCCGAGCGCGGCCAGGATGTCGCCGGACTCGCGGACGTGGTCCAGTTCGACCAGGCCGTTGGCCGGGTTTCCCACCTCTCCGGCCGAGCGCAGGCAGCGGGCCACCTCCCACAGCTCGCCGCGCTGCTTGAACATCTCGGTGGCCCGGTCGAGGCTGAGTCCCGCCCTGGTGAAGTGCTCGGCCGCGGCCCTGGCCTCGCCCTCCCTGCGCAGGCCGCGGGCCTGGGCGGCGAGGGCCTCGCCGTACACGCGGAGGGTCTGTGCCTCGGAGTAGCGGTTGCCCTCGCGCTCGAAGACCTCCAGCGCGTCCTCCAGCAGCTCGCGCGCCTCCGCGGTGCGGCGCTCGGCGAGGCGGAGCTCGGCCAGGTTGCGCTGGGTGCGGGCCATCCACCAGAGGTCGTCCACGTCGCGGAAGCCGGCGATCGCTTCGAGCAGGTAGTCCTGGGCACGGTCGAGGTTGCCGCCGCTGTAAAGGATCATGCCGATGGTGCGCCGGCACCGGGCCGACCACCAGGACTCGCCGAGCTCGGTGAAGATCTCCAGGGCCGTCTCGGCGTCGGCGGTGCTGCCGCCGCCGGCCACCGCGGCGCGGTCGAGCAGCGCGATGCCGAGCATGCGCCGGTCGCCGGTACGCAGCGCCGCCTCGTGACCGATGTCGGCGACCGCCCGCCAGTCGGCCCAGTAGGCGCGCAGGGAGTGGCACAGTGAGCAGAACGCCCTGGCCAGCGCCCAGGTCTGCTCCCACAGCTCCAGCTCGCGGGCGTGGTGGATCATCGCGATCATGCTGAGCCGCTCGGCGTTGAGCCAGTCGGCCGCCTGCGACTGCCCCTCGGTGCTGGAGCGCCGCCCGCCCCTGCTCCAGTCCTGCGGCCAGCGGTCCTGGGCGGCGGCCTCGGCGCGGTGGCGGTAGCCGCTCAGCACCCGCTCGGTCGCCGGCCCGCGGCGCTCCTCGGGCAGTTCGGCGGCGAACAGGCGGACCAGGTCGTGCAGGCGGTAGCGCATCACGCCGGTCGCGTCGGTGCCTGAGCACTCGGCGAGCTGGGCGTCGATCAGCGCCTCCAGCTGGTCGCCGCCGTCGAGCTCGGAGGTGTCCAGCAGCGCGCCGGCCACCCAGCCGGGTACGTCGGGAGCCGTCAGGCCGGAGAGCATGCGCAGCAGGCGGCGCTGGATGCCGGTGCAGTCGTCGTAGCTGAGCTGCACGGAGGCGCGCACGCTCTTGTCCACCCTCGGCGCGAGCTCCAGCTGGTCCAGGCGGCGGCGCTCGTCGGCCAGGCGGCCGGCCAGCTCGCGTAAGGACCAGGTGGAGCGGGTGGCCAGCCGGGCGCCGCAGATGCTGATCGCCAGCGGCAGGTGGTCGCAGATGCCGACGATCTTCTTGGCCGACTCCAGGTCGTCCACGACCCGGGCGCCGCCGGCCAGGCGGGCCAGCAGTTCGACGCTCTGGGCCTCGCTGAAGACCGGAAGCTGGAAGTCGATCGCGTTCATCAGGAACAGCGGGTGGCGCGAGGTGACGATGACGGCGCAGCCCGGGTCGGCCGGCAGCAGCGGCTTGACCTGCTCGCCGTCGTCGGCGTTGTCCAGGCCGATGAGGATGCGCCGGCCCTTGGTCCAGGTGAGCCAGAGCTTGCGCAGCTCCTCCATGCCGCCCGGGTCGGTGGTGAGGCGGACGCCGAGCGCGCGCAGGAAGCCGATCAGCACCTCGTCCGGGCCCACGCCGCGTAAGTCGGCGTAGAGCCTGCCGTCGGGGAAGCCGCCGGCGACCTCGTGCCCGAACCTGGCCATCAGCGCCGACTTGCCGACCCCGCCCCTGCCGTACACGGAGGCGACCAGGGGCGGCGCGAGCTCGCTCGGCTTCCTGCGCCCGGCGAAGACCGAGCGCAGCTCGTTGAGTGACTCGGCGCGCCCGGTGAAGTGCTCGGGCACCGGCGGCCACTGGTCGGGCGCGCGGCCCGGCGCCTCCGGGGCGATCAGCCGCTGCCGTCGCGGGCGCACGCCGCCCTCGGTGGTGGCCCACGTGGTCAGGCCCACCAGAAGCGCGGCGGTCGCGGTGACACCGATCTTGGCTATCGGCGGGATCTCCCATTCAAGAGAGGCCGCCAGGATGCTCGCCGCCGCCGCCGCGACCCCCGCCGCGACGGGCGCGGCCAGCGGAACCCTGCGCCTTCTCGGCTTGGGCTCGGGCATCGGCTCGTCGGGCGGACGCAGTGGGCCAGTCAAGAAACACCCCCTTCGGGGCTGATTCAAGCTGATTCTGTACGGCCGGCGCCAGAGGTCCATCGATGGGGTACGGCCGGGGCCGGCCGTACCCCATCAAAGGGGTCAGAGACCGATCACCTGACAGGTGGCGGTCACGGTCTTGGCCGGGTCGCTCTCCGAGGTGGCGGTCAGCTTGACCTTGGCCAGGCGGCTGCCTCCGTCGCCGCGCACGGCGTTGACGGTGACGAGCTCGTTCTTGCCGAAGTCGACGGCGGCCAGGGCGTTGGGCAGCTGGGTGCTCCAGCCACGGCCCTGGACCTCCGCCTTCAGGCGGTAGACGTCACCGTTGAGGTAGGCGCTGACGTCCTCGGGGTGCTGCCCGGCGGCCGGGGCGGCCCTGCCGGTGTTGAACAGCGGGAACTTGCAGGTCGACACGCCCTTGGCGGTCGGCAGGCCGAGGGCGGGCAGGACCTTGACGCCGCGCTTCTGCGGGCCGGAGCCGTCGAGGGAGCGGATGGCGACCGTGTAGGACAGCACGCCCTTGCGGTCGCGCTTGACGTCGGTGACGTAGAAGTGCAGGCGGTTGGCCTGGTCGACGAACTCGTACTCGCTGCCGGAGTCGGTTCCGGCGTGGAAGAGCGCGTCGGACAGTTGGCGGTAGTCGCCGATCGTGATCGGGACCTTGGTGCCGTCGGGCAGGACGTAGTCGGTCATGCCGATGTCCTGCGGGTTGGCGTCCACCACCCACTCGAACGGCGCGCGGTCCTCGTTCTTGGTCTTGGCCAGGAGCACGCCGGAGTCGGGGGTGAAGGAGTCGGTGCCCATCCGGTCGACGACCTCGACGGTGTAGTTCTCGTAGCCGCCGCCGTCGCACAGCGGGTTCTGGGCGGGGTCGCAGGCGGGCGACTTGTCGCCGGTGTCGAACTGCAGGTTGACGCCCGACAGGCCGGCCGGGCCCGGCTGGACCGTGCGGGCGGTGATCTTCGCGGTGACCAGGCCGGAGTCGTCGAGCGCCTCGCGCGACAGGCGCAGGACGTTGGCCTCGTCGACCATCTCCAGCTTGATCTTGTTGCGGAGCATGTGCTGGGCGCCCATGGACGCGCCGGAGGTCGGCGGGATCAGCCAGCGGCTGTGCGGGCCGCCGGGTCCGTTGAAGCTGCCCCGGCTGAGCATCTCCCAGATTCCCGTGTACGCCCTTCTGGGCGGCACGCCGTACGGGTTGTTGTAGTTGTCGGCGATGCCGAAGATGTGGCTCAGCTCGTGGGCGTAGACGGCCATGCCGGAGCTCTCGGCCTGGACGGAGTCGACGCCGAAGCGGGCGTTGGGCCAGAAGTTGGAGCCGGCCTGCCAGGAGGTCCACTCGACGTAACGGGTCCTGACCCAGTTGGGGAGGCTGGGGTCGTCGGGGCCGAACTCCTCGGTCACATCCTCCTTGGTCGGAAATTTCATCATTCCGAACTCTTGCCAGGTGGCCGATTCGTCCTGGCCGGCGCTCAGGTAGAAGATGAAGTCGAACTTCGCGGCCTCCTCCGGCCCGATGTCGCCGATCCAGAGCGCGTTGCCCTCGGTGCGCAGGTTCTTGTTGCAGCTGTCGCCGGCCGGGCAGCCGGTGCCGCCCTGGAACTCCATGGCGTACTCGTGGTCCTTGCCGGTCATCGTGTACGGGCCGAAGCCGGTCAGCTCGACCCCGATGCGGCCACCGGAGTCCTCCATCCAGTACTCGTGGATGGTGTGCCCCTTGTTGAGGGCGTTCGGGGTGTTGAGGAAGTCCTGGTAGAACTTGGCGACCTGGCCGCGCGGCACGTCGTGCGCCTCGGCGCTGGGGTTCTTGTAGACCGTCGAGCCCTTCGGCTGGGTCACCACGAACGGCTGGTTGGGGTAGTCCAGCAGCACCAGCGCGCCCTTGAACGTGCGCTTGGAACCCTTGACGTTCGGGTCGTTCCACTTGGTGCCGGGAGGCTTCTTGTAGTCGGCCCACGTCATGTGGTCCGGGTTCTCCCAGTTCTGCGGGTCGATCGGCTTGAGCGGGCCGTCGCCGGGACGCGAGCGGAGCGCCTGCGCCCCTTCCGGCTCGTCGCGCTGCCAGGGCTGGGTCTGCGGCCAGTGGTCCTGGCGCCAGGGGTGTTCGGGGTCGGTGGGAGGTGCTGCGGAAGCGGGGGTGGCTGTCCAGGCCAGCGGGACGAGCACGATGCCCGCTAAAAGGCCTTTAAGCAGCTTCTTCGGGAGATTCACGGATTGGACGGTATATACGTTATTGACGGAGATCACCGATCAGTTGTAGGGAAGAGCCATCACTTCCTATCCGACAAATGTCGAAATCGCCTGGTGACCGGTGGCTGATCTTCAACGCATCGTGGACGACCTCGCCGCCCGCCTCGACCGGCCCCTCCTCCTGGAGGACCGGGTGCAGCGGGTGGTCGCCTACAGCGAGCAGAGCGGCGCGATGGACGACATCCGCCGCGACTCCATCCTGCGCCGGCACACCACGCCCGAGGTCCGCTCCTGGCTGCGCGCCGCCGGCATCCACGACGCGAGCGCCCCGCTGCGCACCCCCGGCGCGCCCCCGCTCGGCCTGCTGCCGCGCGTCTGCGTCCCGGTACGGCACGGCAGCGCCCTGCTCGGCTTCCTCTGGTTCATCGACGCCGAGCCCGAGATGCCCGACGCGGACATCGCCCTGGCCGCCGCGTCGGCTCCCCTGCTGGCCCTGGCGTTGTTCCATGAGAGCCTGGCCTCCGGGCTCGCCTCACACCGCGAGCTGGAGGCGGTCACCGGCGTCCTGCTCGGCGAGCGCGACGCGGCCCGGCAGCTCATCGAGGCCGGCGCCTTCCCGCAGGGGCAGCCGGTGACCGCGCTGGTGGCCAGGCCCGTGGCCGCCGAACCCGACGAGCCGCTGCGGATGGCGCTGGAGCAGGGGCTGCTGGCCCTGCGCCGCCGGCTGTCCGGACACCATCCGCTGCACCTGGTCCGCTACGACCACGGCGTGCTGCTGGTGGCCGGGCCGGCGGTCCCGGCCGAGGACGTGCACGCGGCGCTGGCCGTACCGGTGGTGGTGGGGGTCGGGCGTACGCGGCCCGCGCTCGCCGACGCGGCGGGCTCCTACACCGAGGCCCTGCACGCGGCCGAGACCGCCGCCCGCGTCCCCGGCCTGGGCCCCTCGGCCGAATGGGCGCGGCTGGGTGTCTACCGGCTGCTGACCGGCCTGCCCGACCACGAGCTCCACCCCGGCCTCGAACACCTGCTCGCCGACCCTCAGCACCTGCCGCTGCTGGAGACGCTGGAGACCTATCTGGACCTGGCCGGCAGCGCCGTGGCCACCTCGCGCGCCCTGCGGCTGCACCGGACCTCCCTGTACTACCGGCTCCAGCGCGTCGAGGAACTCGCCCAGACCGACCTCAAGGACGGCGGCGAACGGCTCGCCCTGCATCTTGGCCTAAAACTGGCCCGATTGTCTGGCAGGTATCGCCCCCGTGTCTGATTGCATACGCGGCCCAAGCTGCCGTTTAATGCCAAAAGGAGAAGATCCGACGGGAGAGTTGATGCCGGCAGGAGCGCGTGCCGCAAGAGTCCTTCGCAGCCGCGCGCCCGCGCCTGTGGTCGTGCATTCCGCGCCTCTGGTGCTGCCCATCTGCGCGGAACCGATCCGCGACGGCGCCGTCGCGGTCCGTCGCGACCGGGTGCTCCAGGTGGGGCCGAGGACGTCGGTGCTCGCCGCCCACCCCGCCGTCGAAGAGGTCCACTGGAAGGGCATGATCACGCCCGGCCTCGTGGACGCCTGCTCCCCCGCCGCCGCCCCGCCTCCCGGCGTCACCGCCCGCGCCACCGTCGTCACCGGCCTGGCCGACCCGGCCGCCGTACCCGCGCTGCGCGGCGTGACCTACCTCGCGGTGAAGACGGAGTCGGAGGAGGCCTGGGAGGACACCGGCCGCGACGCGCTCATCACCGCGATCCGCGAGGTGGCCTTCCCGGTCGGGATGGCCGCGCACACCGGCGACCCGCTGGTCCTGGAGGACCTCGCGGTGCTCGCCAGGACCTTCGGCCTGCGGGTACTCGTCGACCTCGACCGCCACAGCGCCGCCGCGCTGGACGAGTCCGGCATCCTGGGCCCGCACTGCCACGTCGCCTGCGCCGGACCGCTCGACCCGGGTGAGCGCAAACTGCTGCGCCTGCGCAGAAGCGTGGCCGCCGTCTGCCCGTCGCTGCTGCGCGAACGCCCCGAAGACGCCCTCGCCCTCCTCGACGAGGGCAATCTGCTCGCCCTGGGCACCCGCGGCGAAGGCTCCCCGCTCGACCAGGCCCGCGCCATCCGCGACTACGTCCGCGGCCGTGGCCAGCGCCCACCCGGCCTGGACCAGCGCCTGGTCGAGGCCGCCACGCTGGGCGGGGCGCGGGCGATGGGCATGCACACGGGCCCCGGCCGACTGGGCATCCTCGCCCCGGGCGCCCGCGCCGACTTCGCCGTCTTCGACGCCCGCGGCCGTTACCCGTACTCCGCCCTCCTTTCCGGGCCGCCCTGCCTGGCCACCGTGATCGCGGCCTGAGCCGGGGTCGTCCCGGAAACAGCAACGAAAGTTGCCAGGACGCTGGTGAGAGCCGCAGCATCGGGCCAGAGGTGATCGCCGACGGGCGATGAGCCCTCCCACGCCCGCCCACTTCGCGGGCCGGTGCCCTCTCACCCTTGAAGGAGAACTTTCGCATGCCCACCTTCACGCCCCCTCTCAACCGACCCGCGTCCGCGATCCCTCCCGAACGGCCGGATTTCTTGGCTTCTGTCGCGTTCACCACCTCCCTCGAACAACCCGCGTTCACTCCCCCTCACGCGTTCGCTGCTTCTGCCGAACGGCCCGCGTTCACTCCCCCTCGCGCGTTCGCTGCTTCTGCCGAACGGCCCGCGTTCACTCCCCCTCGCGCGTTCCCTGTTTCTGTCGAACGGCCCGCGTTCACTCCCCCTCGCGCGTTCGCTGCTTCTGTTGAACGGCCCGCGTTTGCCGCTTCTGTCGAACGGCCCGTGCGATGAGCGTCGAGGCCCAGGCGCCGCCCGTCCGGGGGCGGTTGCCGCTCGGGGTGTACCTGCTGGCGTTCAGCCTGTTCGCGATGGGCAGCGCGGAGTTCCTGCTCGCGGGAGTTCTGCCGGCGATCGCCGCGGACCTCGACATCTCGCTGTCGGCGGCCGGCGGGCTGATCTCGGCGTTCGCCGCCGGGGTCGTGGTGGGCGGTCCGCCGCTGGCCATCCTGACCCTGCGCTGGCCGCGCCGTACCACGCTGGTGGCCGCCCAGGCCGTCTTCGCCGTTTGCCTGGCGATCGGGCTGGTCACCGACGACTACGCGGTGATCGTGGTGACGCGTTTCGTCTGCGGGCTGGCCTATGCCGGGTACTGGGCGGTCGCGGCGGTGACGGCGATCAGCCTGGTCACGCCCGACCGCACCGCCCGCGCCTCCGGTGTCGTGGTCAGCGGGCTCAGCATCGCGATGATCGCCGGCGGCCCCGCGGGCGCGCTGCTCAGCTACTTCACCGGCTGGCGGGGCGGCTTCTGGGCCGTAGCCGCCCTGACCATCGCGGCCGCGGTCCTCACCATGGTGGCGTTGCCCGCGACGAGCGCGAGCGCCGTACCCAGCGTGCGGGCAGAACTGCGCACCATGCGACGCCCCCAGCTGTGGGTGGTCCTCGCCATCACGCTGCTGAGCACCGCCGCCTACATGATCACGTTCAACTACCTGGCGGCGTTCCTGACCGGCATCACCGGTGTACCGGCCGTGTGGGTCCCCGCGATCCTCACCCTGTTCGGCGTAGGCGCGTTCGCCGGACTGTCGGTGGGCGGCAGAATCGCCGACCGCAAACCCACCCGCGCATTGCTCGCCGGAGCGATAGGGATCGCCGCCGCCTCCGCCCTGCTCGCACTCCTGTCCCGCAACATGGTGGCCGTGGTAGCCCTGGTCCTCGTGCTCGGAATCGCCGGATTCATCCTGAACCCAGCGATCTACGGCCGAGTGTTCACCCTGGCCGCCAAGGCCCCCACACTGGCAGGAGCCACCACGGTCTCGGCGTTCCAGCTAGGCATCAGCCTCGTCCCCGCCCTGGCCGGAGCCGCGCTCAACGCGGGAGCAGGACTCACCTCGGTCATATGGATAGGCGCCGCCCTGGCCATAGCCACAGTGCCCCTGATCCTCCTGGACCGCCGCCACTCGGACTAACCCACACCACCTCGCACGGGCCGACCCACCACCGTCACACGGGCCGACCCACCACGGTCGCACGGGCCGACCGCACCACCATCACCCGGGCCGACCGCACCACCATCACCCGGGCCAGCGTGGACAGCGGCACGGACCACCACCCACCCACAGGCCCGACACCCCCACCACGCGGAGCGTACGTGCCCCGCCCAGAAGCACCGCGACGACGGGGCCGACGAGGCCCCGGCGTTGCAGGCGGCGACACCGCAGGCTGCGGCGTTGCCGCCTGTGGCGTTGCGGGCGGCGACCTTGCGGGCAACGGCCTTGCAGGCAACGGCACGGCACCAGAGGCGGCAGCGTTGCCGACAGCGGCACTGCCGTCCAGGGCGTTGCGGGGCAGCACCGAGGTCCGCAGCGCTACGGACTGCGGCGGAGTGGGCCGCAGCGCTACCGGCGGCGGCGACGCCGCCGGCCGTGGCGTTGCGGGCCGTGGCGTTGCGGGCCATGGCGTTGCGGGCCATGGCGTTGCGGGCGGCGGCGTTGCCGGTGCCGTGGGAGGTCGGGATGCGAGGTGGGGATGGGATGGTTAGGGTTCGTCTACGAGGGTGAGTAGGTCGCGGAGGGTTTCGCGTTGCTCGGCCGACAGCGGGGCGAACAGGTCGGCGGCGACCTCGGCGCGTACCAGTTGCACCCGTACGAAGGCCCCGCGCCCCTCCTCGGTGAGGACGACCAGTGTCGAGCGGCGGTTGGCCGGGTCGACCTCTCGGCGCAGCAGCCCCGCCTCCTCCAGCGCGTCGACCACCGGCGTCACCGAGCGGGGCGCGATGCGCAGGGCCTCGGCGAGTTGCACCATCCGCAGCGGCTGCCCGGCCTCCATGAGGACCTTCAGGGCACGCGCCTGGCTGGGACTCAAGCCGAGCGGCTCCAGGCCGGTCCGGTAGCCGCGCCGGAAGCGGTGGCTGATCCGGTGCACGAGTTCCAGCAGTTCGGTGGCGTCCTTCACCCCGCTGAGCTTATCTCACTGTTCGCTGGAATGAATATGAGGTAACCTCCGTTTGAGTGAACATCTGAAAAGGAGCCCTATGACAGAGGAACCCCGCGCGCCCCTGCGGCGCATCATCCGACTCTTCCGCCCCTACCGGGGCCAGCTGGGCGTCGTGCTCGGCCTCATCTTTCTTTCCTCGCTGGTGTCGCTGGCCTCGCCGTTCCTGCTGCGCGAGGTTCTCGACGTCGCCATCCCCACGCGCGCGGTCGGGCTGCTGTCCCTGCTCGTGCTGGGCATGCTGGCCGTGGCCGTCGCGACGAGCATGTTCGACGTGGTGCAGACGCTCATCTCCACCCGCGTCGGCCAGCGCGTCATGCACGACCTGCGCACCACCGTCTACTCCCACCTGCAGCGCATGTCGCTGGCCTTCTTCACCCGGACGCGCACCGGCGAGGTGCAGTCGCGGCTGGCCAACGACATCGGCGGCATGCAGGCGGTCGTCACCAGCACCGCGACGTCGATCGTCTCCAACCTCACCACCGTCGTGGCCAGCTTCGTCGCCATGCTCGTGCTCGACTGGCGGCTGACGGCCGCCTCGCTCGTCCTGCTGCCGCTGTTCGTGTGGATCAGCCGCAAGGTCGGCGAGGAGCGCAAGCGCATCACCGCCCAGCGCCAGCGCAAGCTCGCCACGATGTCGTCGATGGTGCAGGAGTCGCTGTCGGTGAGCGGCATCCTGCTCGGCCGCACCATGGGCCAGTCGCCCGAGCTCACCGGCCGCTTCACCCGCGCCTCCGACGAACTGGCCGACCTCGGCGTGCAGTCGAGCATGGCCGGGCGCTGGCGGCAGTCCACCATCCAGATCGTCATGGCCGCGATGCCCGCGGTCATCTACTGGGTGTCCGGAATGACGTCGGCCGTCTCCATCGGCACCGTCGTGGCGTTCACCACGCTTCAGGCGGGACTGTTCCGCCCCGCCCTCTCGCTGATGCGCACGGGCGTGGAGGTGCAGAGCTCCCTCGCGCTGTTCGGCCGCATCTTCGAGTACCTGGACCTGCCCGTCGACATCACCCCCGGCACCCGCGCGCTGGAGCGTCCGCGCGGCGACGTGCGCTTCGAGCACGTCTCCTTCTCGTACGGCGACGCCCCCACCCTGACCGGCATCGACCTGACCATCCCCGCGGGCAGCAGCCTGGCCGTCGTCGGCGAGACCGGCTCGGGCAAGACGACGCTGAGCTACCTGCTGCCACGCCTGTACGACGTGAGCTCGGGCCGCGTCACCATCGACCGCGTGGACGTGCGCGACCTCTCCTTCGAGACGCTGGCCGCCACCGTCGGCGTGGTGTCCCAGGAGACGTACCTGTTCCACTCCTCCATCGCCGACAACCTGCGCTTCGCCAAGCCGGACGCGACGGACGAGGAACTGGTCGCCGCCGCCCGCGCGGCCCGCATCCACGACTACATCGCCGGCCTGCCCGAGGGGTACGACACGGTCGTCGGCGAGCGCGGCTACCGCTTCTCCGGCGGCGAGAAGCAGCGCCTGGCCATCGCCCGCACGCTGCTGCGCAACCCGCCCGTCCTCATCCTCGACGAGGCCACGAGCGCCCTCGACACCCAGACCGAGCGCGCCGTCCAGGAGGCCCTGGACACGCTGGCCGAGGGCCGTACCACGATCACCATCGCCCACCGCCTCTCCACGGTCCGCCACGCCGACCAGATCGCCGTCCTGGACCACGGCCGCGTCGCCGAACTCGGCACCCACGACGAACTGCTCGCCGCCGACGGCCACTACGCCGCCCTGATCGCCCGGGATCTCCCGCTCACCCTCATCTGACCGCCCATGAGCTGGAGCTCCCTCCCCGGCGGCACCCCGCACGGGCGTACCCTCTATGCGTGCAGAACACCAGATTCGCCCGCTCCGGCATGGTGTGCAGCGTGGACCACCTCGCCTCCGCGGCCGGGATCGCCATGCTCGACCGTGGCGGCTCCGCGGCCGACGCCGCCATCGCCACCAACGCCGTTCTGACCGTCACCGCGCCCCATATGTGCGGCATGGGCGGCGACCTGTTCGCGCTCGTCCACGACGGGCAGGTGAGCGCGCTGAACGCCTCCGGCCGCGCCGGATCCGGCGCCGACGCCGAACGGCTGCGCGCCGAAGGGCGCACCAGGATGCCGCACCTGCACGACATCAGGTCCGTGCCCGTGCCGGGCTGTGTGGACGGGTGGATCGCCCTGCACGGCAGGTACGGCAGGCTGCCGCTGGCCGACGTGCTCGCCCCGGCGATCCGGCTGGCCAAGGACGGCTTCCCCGCCTCGCCGCTGATGCTGCAGGGGGCGAAGGCCGCGGCCACGCGTCCCGGCGGCGGCGACTTCGCCGGTGTCACCGCCGAGGGCGACCTGGTACGCCGGCCCGGCGTGGGCCGCACGCTGGAGGCGGTCGCCGCCTCGGGCAGGGACGGCTTCTACCTCGGCGAGTTCGGACAGGGCCTGCTGGAGCTGGGCGCGGGCGAATACACCGCGGCCGACCTCGAACGGGTCAACGCCGACTGGGTCAACCCCCTGCGCGTACGGGCCTTCGGGCACGACGTCTGGTCCGCCCCGCCCAACTCCCAGGGCTACCTGCTGCTGCTCGCCCTCGGCATCGCCGACCGCCTGGACCTGCCGTCCGCCCCTGCCCGCTCGGCATGGGCGCACCTGCTGGCGGAGGCGGCGCGGGCGGCCGGTCACGACCGCCTCGCCGTACTGCATGAAGACGCCAAGGACCTGCTCGGCGAGCACGAGATCGCGCGGCGGCGGGCGCTGGTGGACCCGGCGGCGCGCCGCAGGGTGCGCGTACCCGCCGCGGACGGCGACACCACCTACCTGTGCGCCGTGGACGGCGACGGCATGGGCGTCTCGCTCATCCAGTCGAACGCCTCGGGGTTCGGCAGCATGGTCTTCGAGCCGCGTACCCGGATCAACCTCCACAACCGGGGCATCGGGTTCTCGCTGACGCCGGGGCATCCGGCCGAGTACGCGCCCGGCCGCCGCCCGCCCCACACCCTCACGCCCGCCCTCATCACCCGCCCCGACGGATCGTTGCGCACCGTCGTGGGCACCATGGGCGGCGACGCGCAGCCGCAGATCTTGCTGCAGGTCATCACCCGCCTGCTCAGGTACGGCGAGGCGCCGGGCACGGCCATCTCGGCGCCACGCTGGAAGCTCGGCGGGACCACCGGGTTCGACACGTGGGACGCGCCCGACGAGATGGCCGTGGAGGTGGAGGCGGGCACCGCGTGGGGCGACGGGCTGGCCGCCCTGGGCCACCCGGTGCTGGAACGGCCGTACGGGACCGGCTTCGGCCACGCGCACCTCATCGACGTACGGCCCGACGGGGTACTCGCCGGCGCCGCCGACCCCCGCTCAATGATCGGCGCCGCCATCGGCCGCTAACCCCGCCCAGCCACAGCCCAACGGCAGCCACGCCCATCGGCCATCACCGACAGCCGGCTCACCCCACCGCACTCTGGGCCGAGATGGCCGAACGGGCGACTTCCGCGCCGTGGGCCGAGGCAGCGACCTCGAAGGCACAGGTAGGGGACACGCGGCCCAGCGGGACGCGGCGTGAGAACACGCGGCGCACGGGCACGAGGGCCCCTGGCCGCTACCCAGGCGGCACACGACGCAGAGGACGCGCAGCGCGGGGCGCGCATGCGGCGCGGGCTGCGGGGGCGGGCGCGCGGGGCGGAGGACCCGCGGCGCGGGGCGGGGCGTGCGGGGCGGGGCGCGAGGTGTGGGCGCGCGGCGCGCAGGGTGCAGAGCGCGGGGTGCAGAGCGCGGGTGTGGGGATGGTGGGGTTGGGGTGAGGGGTGGGGGTGGTGGATGGGCAAGGATGGATTGGTTGAGGGGCTTTGGGGGGCCAACTCGTTGGGTTTCCGGGGGTTGCGTGGGTAGGGAGCGCGTATGACCGAAACACCGGACCGCTACGGATACAGCGACGAGCAAGGCATAGAGGTCGAGGAGTGGAACGACGACCTCGGCCTCAACCACGAGATCCGGGAGGAAGACCCGGGGCGCGGTGACACGCTCGACGAGCGGCTCCGGCGGGAGCTGCCCGACGGCCCCGGCCGCGAACCGCGCGCCGACCACCGCCTCACCGCCCCCGACGAAGGGCTCGTCGACGGCGAGGAAGTGGGTGAGGACTGGGGCAGCGACGCCGGCGAGGATCTGTCAGCCGAGGAGCGTGCCGTTCACATCGAGCCGGATCGCTGAGCGAGGGCGGGCAGCAGCGCCTGGAGGTCGTTCACGACGAGGTCGGCCACTTCGGCCGCCTCGGGGCGGTCGGCGTGCAGGTGCCCCCACGGGCCGCGGCGCAGCAGGGCGGTGCGCATGCCCGCCGCACGCGCCGGGCGGACGTCGTTGTCGAGGCGGTCGCCGACGTACAGGATCTCGGCGGGTTCGCGCCCGGCCACCGAGGCGACCTTGGCGAAGAACTCGGGCGCCGGCTTGGCCACGCCCCACCCGTCGGAGGTGTGGATGGAGTCGGCGGGCAGGTCCATGGCGACGAGGGCGTCGTAGGCCTCGACGGGCTGGTTGCCGGCGATCACCACCTGGTAGCCGGCCGCGCGCAGGGCGTGGAGCGCGGGGCGTACGTCCGGGTAGAGGTCGCCGGCGTCGAAGTTGTTGCGCAGCCCGTCCGGGTCGTCGCGCCGCCAGGCGGCGATCTCGGCGTCCACGTCGAGGCCGGGCCGTACGATCTGGAAGGCGTCGCGGTGCGAGCGGTCGAGGGCGGCCACGCCCCCGAGCACGCCCATGAACGTCAGCCGCGTCACCCCGAGCCGGTCGGCCCAGCGGCTCCAGATGCGGGTCTCGTCGATGAGCGTCTCACCGACGTCGAACACCAGCGCCTTGATCATCTGCCTCTTCCCTCGTGCGCGGACGCACACCAGGGTACGAGACCTACGGCCGGGCCTCGCGCCAGCGCTCCACCACGCGCTCGACGTTGAACGGGAACAGGTCGACCGGCGGCCCGCCCGCCCCCCGCTTGATCGCCTTGTTGATCTTCTCGTTGATCCCCTGGACGAGGGTACGCACCTCGCCCTCTGAGCCCGCGTTCAACGCCAGTTCGAGCACCTCGTCGGCCTCCTTGCGCAGCGCGAGGCTGGGCGGCAGCGGCATCGACAGGCCTTCTTCGGCGAGTTTGTTCTTGATCCACCAGTTGTCGTCCTGGGGGCGGCCCGCCCCGGGGATCGGCTTGCCCGCGCCCGGCAGATCGTCGAACTCACCGCGCTCGGCGGCCTCGCGGATCTGCCGGTCGATCCATGACTCGAAGGGCATGCCAAGGGGTTTGCGCTCCGTCATGCCTCGATCGTACGTGCCATGATCAGGCAGGCGATGGCGGGGATCGGGAAGAGCATCAGGTAGAGGTTGGGGATCCACCAGGCCAGGGAGAAATCGCCGCGCAGCGTCCAGAACGCGATCGCCATCAGCCCCGAGGCCATGGTCAGCACGAGCGAGACCAGCATGAGCGGCGGGCCGCCCGGCCGGGGCACGCCCCCGCGCAGCAGCCACAGGCTCGTCAGCCCGGTCGCGCTGGCCAGCATGTCGATCCAGAGGAACGACCAGTTCCAGTCGGCCATGAGCGGGTTGGCGTAGTCGGCGAAGGCCCACTCGGGCGGGATCAGCCCGAGGCCCGTCACGCTGAAGTAGACGACGAAGCCGACGTCGGTGCCGAGCATCAGGGCCTTAGTCGCGCGCAGCACGGTCGATCATCTCCAGGAGGTAGCGGCGGGTGCTCTCGTGCAGGTCGGGTGCCGGCTCGCCGAGTCCGAGCAGCCGCGCCGCCCACCATCCGTCCACGGCCAGGCGTACGGCCGTCGCGGCCGCCGGGTCGATCCCGTCGTCGGTCAGCCGTTCCTGCCAGGCGGCGTAGCGCTGCCTGAGCGGCTCCAGCCCGGCGGGATCGACCAGCACCCCGGCCAGCAGGGCGACGGTGACCCGGTCGGCGGGCGCCGCGGCGGCGGGCCGTTCCGGGATGGTGGCCTCGATGTAGGCCCGCAGATAGTCACCGGGCCGCTCGCCCGCGCGCGCCAAAGCGTCGTCGAAGGCGGCGGTCAGGCGTTCGACCATGCCGGCGACCAGCGCCTGCTTGGTCGGGAAGTGGTAGAAGAGCCCCCCTTTGGAGACTCCGGCCCGCTTGGCGACGGCTTCGAGCGTGAGCGACTCGGCCCCGTCGGCGAGCAGGACGTCGGCGGCGGCGTCGAGCAGCCGCTCCTTGGAACTGGGTCTGGGCACGCCTCAAAACTGTACCGGTCAGCCGGTACACTTTCAATCGGGCAGCCCGGCCTCGAACGCCAGCAGCCCCGCCTGGGTCCGGTTCGAGCAGCCGAGCTTGATCAGGATGCGTGAGACGTGCCCCTTGACCGTGGCCTCGGTCAGGAACAACTCTCTGGCGATCTCCGCGTTGCTGCGCCCCGCGCCCAGACCGGCCAGTACGTCCCGTTCACGCCCGGTCAGCGCCTCCAGCCTGCGCCGGGCCGTCTGGCGGCGGACCGCGCCGTCCAGCAGCCGGGACGCCGCGGGACCCGACAGCACCGTGTGACCGCCCGCCGCCGACTTCACCAGGTTGATCAGGTCGGCGGGCGGCGTCGACTTCAGCAGGTACCCGCCCGCCCCGGAGGTGAGCGCGCGCAGCACGTAGTGGTCGGCGTCGAACGTGGTCAGCACCAGCACCACGGGCGGCGCGGGCAGCCTGGCGATGCGCGTGATGGCCGCCAGCCCGTCCACGCCGGGCATCCGCAGGTCCATGAGCACCAGGTCCGGCCGGTGGCGCACCACCGCCTCGACCCCGGCGGCGCCGTCGTGCGCCTCGTCCACCACGGTGATCTCGCCCGACGATCCGAGGATCGCGCGCAGGTGGGCGCAGACCATCGGCTCGTCGTCCACCACGACGACGCTGATCACGACGCCACCGGCAAAGTGAGGTCGACCACGAAGCCTCCCGCCTCCGACGGGCCCGCCGCCAGCGTCCCGTCCACCAGTTCCACGCGCTCGCGCAGGCCGAGCAGGCCGGTGCCGGAGCCGGCCGCCGCCAGCTCGGGGTCGCCGGGACCGGCGGGAGCGGAGTTGGCCACCGTGATGCGCACCCGGTCGCCGCTGCGGCGCAGCCGTACCGTGGTGTCGGCGCCGGGCGCGTGCTTGCGCACGTTCGTCAGCGCCTCCTGCAGGGCGCGCTGCGCCGTACGCAGGACGACCGGCGAGACCAGCGCGTCGTCGGCCTCGAACCCGACGCGCAGACCCGAGCCCTCGACCAGTTCCGCCAGCGCGGGCAGGAGCGGCACCTCGGGCTGGCCGCGCACCGGCGCCGACGGGGCGCGCAGCACGCCGACCAGTTCGCGCAGTTCCTCCAGCGCCTGGCAGCCGGTGGCGCGCAGCGTCTCGGCCGCCTCCCTGGCCGGGCGGTCGGCGGCGGTCAGGCCCAGGGCGCCCGCCTGGAGCACCATGAGGCTGACCCGGTGGGTGACGAGGTCGTGGATCTCGGCGGCGAGCCGTACCCGCTCCTCTCCCCTGGCCTGCTCGGCGAGCAGGTGCTGCTCGCGCTCGGCCCGCTCGGCGCGGTCGGTGAGCGCCCGCAGCAGGTTGACGCGCGTGGACAGGTACAGGCCGAGCACCCCCGCGGCCGCGGTCAGCAGCACGGTGCGGATCCCGAACTCCGACGTCGGCCCCCACCACACCGCCAGCGCGGTGAACAGCGCGACGGGCACCACCGCGGCCGGGCTGCGGGGCGCGTGCCGCAGCGCCAGATAGGCGGCGAACGGCGCGGCCGGCGGCGCCCAGAGGAGCATCTCCAGGTGCACCGGCGCCGCGAGCAGGTGGACGAGGGCCGCCCCCACCGTCGCCCAGGCGACCACGAGGGGCGAGCGGATCAGCAGGACCAGCCCGGACGCGACCAGCGCGACGGCCACCGGCCACGGCGGGCCGAGCGTGCCCACGACGTGGAGCGAGAGCATCAGGGCGGCGAGGGTCATCACGACGCGCATCAGCACGCCCTCACCCTAGGCCGCCACCGCCCGCACCGGACCCTACGAAAGTCGCAGGTGTCACCACTTTCCGAGCTTCTGCCCGACGGCCCCGCGACGGTGGAATCTCTCCCATGAACCACACCATCACCCTGGAAGGACTCACCAAGAGGTACGGCCGCGCCACCGCCGTGGACGACCTGACCTGCGCCGTCCACCCCGGAGTCGTCACCGGCTTCCTCGGCCCGAACGGGGCGGGCAAGAGCACCACGATCCGGATGATCGTCGGCCTCGACCGTCCCAGCTCGGGGCGGGCGGCCGTCGGCGGCCGGCCGTACCACGGGCTGCCCGCGCCGCTGCGCGAGGTCGGCGTCCTGCTGGACGGGCGGGCCGCGCACCCGCGCAGGAGCGCCCGCGACCACCTGCGCATGCTCGCGGCGAGCAACCGCATCCGCGACAGGCGCGTCACCGCCGTCCTGGAGCAGGTGGGCCTGGACGGCGTCGCGGACCGGCGGGCCGGGACGTTCTCGCTGGGCATGTCGCAGCGGCTCGGCATCGCGGCGGCGCTTCTGGGCGATCCGGGCGTGCTGATCTTCGACGAGCCGGTGAACGGGCTGGACCCGGGCGGCATCCGCTGGATCCGCGGCCTGATGCGCGGGCTGGCCGCCGAGGGCCGTACGGTCCTGGTCTCCAGCCACCTGCTCGCCGAGATGGAGCAGACCGCCGACCACCTGATCGTCATCGGCCGGGGCCGCCTGCTGGCCGACACGCCGATGACCAGCGTGACCGGCTCCCTGGAGGACGCCTACCTCGCCCTGACCGCCGACAGCGTGGAGTTCGGATCATGAGAGCGGAATGGATCAAACTGCGGACGCTTCACTCGACCTGGTGGTGTCTGGCCGCCCTCGCCGTCCTCACGGCGGGGCTCGGTGTGATCATGGCAGGCGCCGCGGCGGAGGCGGCCCGCGAGGGCGAGCGCCTGGAGCCGGTCGCCGCCAGCCTCCAGGGCGGCCTGCTGTTCGGCCAGGTCGCGATCGGTGTGCTGGGCGTGCTCGCCGTCACCTCCGAGTACGCGGGCGGCACCATCAGGACCAGCGTGATGGCCGTACCGGGCCGGAGCCGCCTCTTCGCCGCCAAGTGCGCCGTGGTGGCGTCGCTGGGCACGGCCGCCGGGCTCCTGACCGCCGTGGCCTCCTTTCTGATCGGCCAGCACGTCTTCGCCGTCTCGGGCCTGCCGCACGCCGCCCTGGGCGACCCGGGCGCGCTGCGCGCGGTCGTGGGCGCGGGCCTGTACCTGGGCATGCTGGGGTTGTTCGGGCTGGCGATGGGGTTCCTGGTCCGTTCGACGGCGGGCGGCGTCATCATCGTCGTCTCGGCCACGGTGCTGGTGATCGCGATCCTCCGGCTGCTGCCGGAATGGGTGGCGCGGATCTGGCCCACGGTCGCGGGCCTGTCCGTCCTGTCGCCGGACGGCCACCTCGGCGGCTTCGCCCTCTACACCGCCTTCGTCGCCCTGGCCGTGGCGGCCGGGCTGGCGGTCTTTTACCGGCGAGATGTCGGGGCATGATGCAATACTGAGCGTACCCGCCCGGACACGAAGGGACAGGTCCCATGGCCGCTACTGCGCGTAGGCAAGGCGTGACGCCCTACGAGGCTCCGCCTGCCGAGCTGCCTTCCACCGTGCGGGAGCTGTTCGATGCCCTACCCCCCCTCCCCGGTCTCCGGGTCGAGGTCATCGAAGGGAACCTGCACGTGAGCCCCGTTGGATCCCCGGAACACCAGGGCGCCTTCGCAGATCTTCACGATCTGCTCTTCCCGGTCAGGAAGGAGCGAGGCTGGAAGGGATACCCGGGTGGCCTGGACGTGTGCGTCGAAGGCCCGCGTGAGCCGGTCGTGCCCGACTACGTCCTCCTGCCGCCCGACTGTCCCCGATGGGGAGAGCGCGAGATGCGCTCATCGGGCCTGATCATGGTGGCCGAAGTCGTCTCGCCCAGCAGCAAGCACGACGATCGCGTCACGAAGGTCGGCCTCTACGCGACCGGCGGTGTCCCCGTCTACCTGCTGCTCGACCCGCTCGAGCGGAAGGCGACCGTCTACAGCGACATCGCCGACGGCGCCTATCAGGCCAAGGACGAATGCGTGCTGGGCGAGACCCTGCACCTGCCCGAGCCCGTCGACTTCGACCTGGAGACCACCGCTTTCAAGGAGTGAGCTTCTCCATCGCCTTCGTCGCCCTGACCGTGGGCGCCGAGCCGGCGGTCTTTACCGGCGAGATGTCGGGGCATGATGCAATACTGAGCGTACCCGCCCGGACACGAAGGGACAGGTTCCATGGCCGCTACTGCGCGTAGGCAAGGCGTGACGCCCTACGAGGCTCCGCCTGCCGAGCTGCCTTTCACGGTGCGGGAACTGTTCGATGCCCTACCCCCCCTCCCCGGTCTCCGGGTCGAGGTCATCGAAGGGAACCTGCACGTGAGTCCCATAGGTGCGCCGAGGCACCAGCTGATCGCCGGGCTGCTCTATGAGCTGATGATCCCCGTCCGGCGCAAGCACGGCTGGGCGAGCTACGGAGGGGTCGGCATCTGCATCGAAGGACCCCGGGACACGCTCGTGCCCGACTACGTGCTCGCTCCGGCAGACTGCTCCCTGTGGGGAAACGAGCTGCAGTCACGTGGTGTGATCATGGTGGCCGAGGTGGTCTCCCCCGGCAGTGTCCGCGAGGACCGCGTCGCTAAGCCGAAGCTCTACGCGGTCGGCGGCATCCCCGTCTGCCTCGTGATCGACCCGATCGCGCGCACGATGACCGTCTACAGCAACATCGTCGACGACGCGTACCAGGACGTGCACACTAAGTCCCTCGGCACCACCCTGCACCTGCCCGAGCCCATCGACTTCGAGCTGGAGACCACCGAACTCACGGAGTGAGCTTCTCCATCGCCTTCGCGATGCGCTTCTCCGAGACCGGGGTTGGGGTGCCCAGGGTCTGGGCGAAGAAGCTGACGCGGAGTTCCTCGATCATCCAGCGGATCTCCCGCACGTCCGGGTCGGTACGGCGGGCCGGGGCGAGCCGGTCGAGCAGGTCCTGGTAGTCGTCCTCGACCTTGTGGACCCGGTCCATCCACTCCTCATCCCGCCACGGCTCCTCGGGCAGCTTGGTCAGGCGGCGCTCAAGGGCCCGGAGATAGCGGGAGATGTCGGGTAGGCGTTTCACTCCGGTCCCGGTCACGAAACCCGCGTAGACGAGCTTGCCGAGCTGGTCGCGGGCGTCGTCCGTGGAGGCGCTCCGGCGCAGGCCGGACAGCTGGGTGCCGATCGTGTGCCAGGTGCTCAGGATCTGCTCCACCTTCCCCAGCACGTCCCGGGCGGTGTCGTACAGGTCGGCCCGTACGTGCTGGTAGAGGCGGTCGAAGGAGACCGGGTCCCAGGCGGGCCCGCCCACGTCGGCCATCAGCTGGTCCACCGCCGCGTTGACCACGTCGTCGAACAACGCCACCGCGCCGCCATGGGGGCTGCGCGACAGCGCCAGCTTGGCCTGGTTGGACAGGCCGCCGAGCAGCGACCTGGCCGGGTTGGTGACGTTGAGCAGCAGCAGGCGGCGGGTGCCGGTCCACATGGAACGGCGCTGCTCGGCCGGCGTCTCGTAGATCTTGACGCCGACGCTGGAGCCCTCGTCCACCAGCGCCGGATAGCCCTTCATCCGGCCCTGCTCGAACACCTTGGGCAGCGTGCCGAAACTCCACGTGTGGAGCCCGGTGCGCTCGACGTCGTCGCCGGCGGCCGAGAGCGTCTTGCGCAGGCGCGGGGCGAGCTGCTTCTTCAGCCCGTCCAGGTCCTTGCCCTCGGCGATCGTGCGCTTGCGCTCGTCGATCACCCGGTAGGTGACGCGCAGGTGGTCGGGCACCTGGTCGAGCTGCCAGGCGTCGCGCGGGACGCGTACCCCGGTCAGCCGCAGCAGCTCGCGCTCGACCGCGTCGAGCAGCGGCTCGCCGGTCGGCTTGACGCCCGCGAGCACCTGCTTGGCGTAGTTGGGCGCGGGCACGAAGTTGCGGCGCAGGTGCTTGGGCAGCACGCGGATCAGCGCGGTGATCAGCTCCTCGCGCAGGCCGGGGATCTGCCAGTCGAAGCCGTCGCCGTTGACCTGGTTGAGCACCTGCAGCGGCACGTGCACGGTAACGCCGTCGGCGTCGGCGCCCGGCTCGAACTGGTAGGTCAGCTTCATCCGCTGGCCGAGCTGCCGCCACGTGTCGGGGTAGTCCTGGGCGCTGACGTCGGCGTTCTCGTTGACCAGCATCTCCGGCGTGAACGTCAGCACGCTCTTGTCGGAGACCGTCTTCCACCAGGAGTCGAAGTGCCGCGCGGAGACGACGTCGGCCGGCACGCGCTGGTCGTAGAAGTCGAACAGCGCCTCGTCGTCGACCATGATGTCGCGCCGCCTGGCCCGCGCCTCCAGCTCCTCGACCTCGCCGAGCAGCTTGCGGTTCTCGCGCAGGAACGCGTGGTGGCTGTCCCAGTCGCCCTCGACCAGGGCGTGCCGGATGAACAGCTCCCGTGACAGCTCCGGGTCGATGCGCCCGTAGTTGACCTTGCGGCCGACGACGAGCGGCACGCCGTACAGCGTGACCTTCTCCAGCGCGATGACCGCGCCCTGGTTCTTCTCCCAGTGCGGCTCGGAGTAGTTGCGCTTGACGAGATGCTGCGCGAGCGGCTCCACCCAGTCGGGCTCGATCTTGGCGTTGACCCGGGCCCACAGGCGCGAGGTCTCGACGAGCTCGGCCGACATCAGCCACTGCGGCTGTTTCCTGGCCAGCGCCGAGCCGGGGAAGATCGCGAAGCGCGCGTTGCGCGCGCCCACGTACTCCTGGATCGGCCGCCGCCCGTCCTGCCCGCGCTGCTTGTCCACGACGTCCTTGACGCCGATGTGCGACAGCAGCCCGACGAGGAGCGAGGAGTGGATCTGGTACGGCGCGGCCGGCGCGCTGTTCGGCTGGACCCCGAGCGTCTGCCGGATCTGGCTGTAGATGTCCTGCCACTCGCGTACCCGCAGGTAGTTGAGGAACTCGGACTTGCACAGGCGGCGGAAGGCGCTGGAGGACAGCTCCTTCTGCTTGTCCTTGAGGTAGTTCCAGAGGTTGAGATACGTGAGGAAGTCGGACTCGGGGTCGGCGAAGCGCCGGTGCTTCTCGTCGGCCTGCTGCTGCTTGTCGGCGGGGCGCTCGCGCGGGTCCTGGATCGACAGCGCGGCGGCGATGACCATGACCTCGCGTAGGCACCCGTTCTTGTCGGCCTCCAGCACCATGCGCGCCAGGCGCGGGTCGACCGGCAGCCCGGCGAGCTTGCGGCCGACGCCGGTGAGCTTGCCCTGGGCGTCGAAGGCGCCGAGTTCGACCAGCAGGTTGACGCCGTCGCGTACCTGCCGCTTGTCCGGCGGCTCGACGAACGGGAACGCCTCGATGTCGCCCAGCCCGATCGAGGTCATCTGCAGGATGACGCTGGCGAGGTTGGTGCGCAGGATCTCCGGGTCGGTGAACTCGGGCCGGTTGAGGAAGTCCTCCTCCTCGTACAGCCGGACGCAGATGCCGTCGGAGGTACGCCCGGACCGCCCCTTGCGCTGGTTGGCGCTGGCCTGCGAGATGGCCTCGATGGGCAGGCGCTGCACCTTGGTGCGGTGGCTGTAGCGGGAGATGCGGGCGAAGCCCGGGTCGACGACGTACTTGATGCCCGGCACGGTCAGCGACGTCTCGGCCACGTTGGTGGCCAGCACGACGCGCCTGCCGGTGTGGCGCTGGAAGACGCGATGTTGCTCGGCGGCGCTCAGCCGGGCGTACAGGGGGAGGATCTCGGTGTTGCGGAACTCGGCCTTGGACAGCGCGTCGGCGGCGTCGCGGATCTCCCGCTCGCCGCTGAGGAAGACCAGGATGTCGCCCGGCCCTTCCAGGACCAGTTCCTTGCAGGCGTCCACGATGCCCTGCGTCTGGTCGTCGTCCTCGTTGAGCGGGCGGTAACGGACCTCGACGGGGTAGGTGCGGCCGGAGACCTCGACGATCGGGGCGTCGCCGAAATGGCGGGAGAAGCGCTCGGGGTCGATGGTGGCGCTGGTGATGATGATCTTGAGGTCGGGACGCTGGGGCAGCAGCTGTTTCAGGTAGCCGAGGATGAAGTCGATGTTGAGGCTGCGCTCGTGGGCCTCGTCGATGATCAGCGTGTCGTACTGCTCAAGCAGCCGGTCGTTCTGCAGCTCGGCCAGCAGGATGCCGTCGGTCATGAGCTTGACCAGGGTCTTGTCACTGGCCTGGTCGGTGAAGCGGACCTTGTAGCCGACGGCCTGGCCGAGGTCGGTGCCGAGCTCCTCGGCGATGCGCTCGGCGACGGTGCGGGCGGCGATGCGGCGGGGCTGGGTGTGCCCGATGAGGCCGCGCACGCCCCGCCCGAGTTCGAGGCAGATCTTGGGGATCTGCGTCGTCTTTCCCGATCCGGTCTCGCCCGCGATGATCACGACCTGGTGGTCGCGGATGGCCGCGAGGATGTCGTCCTTGCGCTGGGAAACGGGCAGCTCCGGCGGATATTTCACCACGGGTACGGCTTCGCGGCGGCGGGCCAGGCGCTGCTCGGCGCGCTCCACGTCGGCGAGGATCTCCGCGGTGATCTTGTCCCGCGCCTCGCGCGAGCGCACCCGGCGCACGCCGTCGAGCCTGCGCCGAAGCCGCCGCTGGTCGCGCGGCATGAGCTCGGGCAGGCGGCTCTGGAGCTCGGTGAGTGGAGAAGACAACGACGAGGTTCCCATACTGCTTTCAGGATATTTGAGCCCCGCGTGCCGGGTGCCAACGGTCCATCGTGCCTGACCGCGCCGTGGATCGCATCCCAATATCGGCAGCGTCCGTGACCGGCCGCGGTGTGTCAGCACTCTCCCCAGAGTTCACCACGGTCGATCACGGACACTAGTGAGACTCCTGAGACGCCTGAAGGGTTGCATGATCCCGAAGGATTTCTGGCCGTATGGACGCGCCTCCTGACCGATGACACGATCGAGGCGGAGGTGCCATGCGCCGTTCAGCCCGCCGCATCCTGCGTGATGTCCGTGAGCGCAGGAACCTCGACGCCTACGTGGTCGCGGTCGTGGCGATCGTCTTCGCGGTGCTGACGCTGGTCGGGGAGGCCGTGGCCGAGCAGTACCGGTGGGCGGCGATCCTGGCCGGGATGGGCGTGCTGCTCCACCGGATCACCGTGCCCGACCGCTCGCGCCCGCCGCTGGGCGACCGGGCCGACTTCGAGACGCATCCTCTGCGCGACCGGCTCACGGATGCGAAGGAGGTGTGGCTGTTCGCCCCTTCCGGCATCAACCTGCTGTCCGAGGCCAACTGCGAGATCATCCGCCGGACCGTGCTGAGCCGTTCCGACGGCGTCTTCCGCGTCGTGCTCCTGGACCCGGAGGAACTCCACGCCGTCGACCTGGCCACCCGTCAGCTCGACGCCGGGCTGGAGTTCCCCTTGCAGAACCTGCCGGCGAGCATCGCGACGGCGCTCGACCGGCTGGCCGCGATGACGGACTGGCATGTGGCGGGCGGGGTGGAGTACGCCACTTTCTCCTACAATCCGGGATTCAGCATTCTCGCCGTCAATCCGGCGGGCGGCGACGGCACGGTGATCGTGGAGCTCCACGGCGTCGGCAACCGGGCGACCGACAACCGTATGCACCTGGAATTGACCCGGCGCGCGCATGGGTACTGGTACCACTACTGGATTGAGCAGTTCGAGAGGATTTGGGACTCTTCAAGAGTGCTTAGCCGACAACACGGTGAATAGCGACTGAGAAAGGGACACCACATGGCCGCAGGGGGTTCTATGGGCGAGTCCATGCTCGTCGATCTGACCCATATCCCGTTCGACCGCCTGGCAACGGTGCCGGATGAGGTCCTGCGCGAGTCTCTGGCCCGCCACATGGCGACCGACCCCGCCAGCCGGCGATGGAACAAGAGCGACAAGGCCTGCCCCCAGCCCGATCAACCTGGCCCGCGAGATCGGTGACCGGCGGCTACGCCCGGCACACGCTGTCGCCCGCCGACCTGGCCGGGCTGGGCGCGGGCGAGCTCCCGCCCGCGCTCGCCGACACGCTCAAACGGGCGATCGCCAGCAGGAACATCGCCCTGCTCGAATCGGTCCGGCGGCTGTCCGGCTCGGCCGCCATCGACGACCTCTGGCGGCGCCTGGGCGCCCATCCGGGCCACGCGCTGGACGTCCTGATCTCGCCCCAGCTCGGCGCCTGGGCCGACGACGCCCTGCGCTACGGGACCGGCGACACCGGCGTCCTGCTGGCCGCGCTGGAGCGTGAGCAGGGGCCGGTCGCGCTCGACGGTCCGAGGCCGCTCAGGCTCCGGTTGGAGACCGGTGAGCCGCTGCGGGGGCATTTCGGGCTGGCGGTCGCCGACCGGCTCGGGCCGGTGGACTGGACGGGGTTGTGCCGCCAGGCGTACCGGCTGCTGCGCGCGCGGCACCCGCGCGTCGCCGCCGCGATGGCCGAGCTGGTCACCACCGTCGTGCCGGTCGTCCCGCCGGCTCCGCCCGAGACCTTCAGCGCCACCTCCGGCGCCGCCTTCGGCGCGGTGGCGCTCTCCGCTCCCGCCGACGCCGCGGAGCTGGCCGCCACGTTCACCCACGAACTTCAGCACCAGGTGCTCGGGGCGGCCGAGGAGATCGTCGCACTGACCGTGCCGGGACATCCGGGCCGGTTCGCGGTGCACTGGCGGGACGGCGAGCGCGACGCCGGCGCCACCCTGCAGGGCATCTTCGCGCACGTGGCCGTGGTGGAGTTCCACCGGGCCGAGTGGCTGGCGGGGCCGCGGGAGGACCGGCCCGGCCACGCGGCGGCCTTCGCCCTGTGGCGGCTGGCGACCGGCCGGGCCATGGAGCAGCTCGGCCGGTCGGGGGCGCTGACACCGGCGGGGGCGGTCCTGGCCCGGCCGCTGGAGGCCCGCATCCGCGCCGCCCTGGCCGAACCGGTCCCCGCCCCGGCCGCCCGCGCGGCCGAAGCCGCCTTAGCCTGAACGCGCGCCAAGCCAGCCTGAGTGCCCGAGAGACCGCCCTGGCCCGGGGGTTCAGCTCATCATCGGTTCCACGTCGAGGTTGATCCGGCCCTGCTGGGCGGCCAGGCGGGCCTCGGGGTGCTCGATGGACAGCGTCTCGGCGTAGGCCGCCAGGATCTCCTCGCGCAGCCGCGCGGCGCCCTCCTCGTCGCCGTCGGCCAGCCGGTCGACGGAGAGGTTGGCCCCGGTGGCCAGCGTGCAGGGGTGGAACCCGCCGCGTACCCGCCGATGGCCCTCATAGGCCGCCTCGCCCAGCTCGCGAGCCTGGCGCACCGCGCCCATCATGGCCAGGTCGCTGGCGAGGTTGTGCATGACGACCAGCGTGCTGGTGTGGTCGTCGCCGAAGTGGCGGCGGAACCCGGCGAGTGCCTGTTCGTTCAGTTCGCGGGCGGCGCGCGGGTTGCCGCGTACCCGCATCACGACCGCGAGGTTGGCGCGGGCCGACAGCGTGTTGGGGTGGTCGTCGCCCGCCGCCTTCACCCAGCCGGCGACGGTCTGCTCGCCGAGCGCCTGGGCTCCGGCCAGGTCGTCGATCAACCGGCGGTCGTTGATGACGTTCGTGGACACCAGCAGCGTCATCCTGTGGTCGGGCCCCTTGGACGCGATCTGCGTCGTGAGGGTCTCCTCGGCCTGGGCGGCGGCCTGCTGGTGGAAGCCCACGCGGCGCAGCGCGATCGCCAGGTCGAGCGCGGTGAACACGCGCAGCGCGTCCCAGGGGGCGTTCATGCGCACGAGCAGCTGGTCGACGTCCCTGATCATGTCCAGGCCCTGCTCGTAGCTGCCCATGCGGCGCAGGTCGCGGGCCACGGCGAAGCGGGAGGTCAGGGTCTGGTCCTCCTGGGGCCCGAACATGTTCTCGCGCATGGTCAGCGCGATCCGGTCGTGCTCCAGGGCCTCCTCGAAGCGGCCCAGGCAGCGCAGGCTGATCGCGATGTTGTTGCGCACCTGGAGCGTGAACTCGTGCTCGGGGCGGAAGACCCGCTCGTAGCGCGGCAGCAGATCGAGGTCGTTGTCGAGCGCCTGCTGGTAGCGGCCCATCATGCACAGGTCGACGCCGTGGCTGAGGGCGCAGGCCAGGTAGGTCTGGTCGTCCTCGCCGAAGGTGCGCAGCCGTTCGAGCGTTTCGAGGTTGAGCGCGTAGGCGCGCTCCCAGTGGCCGCTCAGCCGGGTGGCCTTGCCGACCTCGATGGCCAGCGCGAGCGTGTGCCGGTCGTTCTCCCCGAAGCGGAGCTTCCATTCGTCCAGGGCCAGCTCGCCGAGCGAGAGGCTCTCGAAGAAGCCGCCGCGTCGGTGCAGGCGGCGCACCTGGTTGATGATCAGCTGCCGGACGGTGGCGTCGGCGCTCTCGACGGCGCCCGACGGCACGATGTGGCTGCGCGAGCGCTCGTAGAGGGGGTCGCTCTCGTCGAGTCCGGGCGCGCCGGGATCGGATCCGGCCAGCAGCAGGTGTACGGCATGGCGGAACCGCTCGGCCTGCTCCGGGTCCTCGCGCGTCAGGCGGCTCCGGGTCACGGCCTGGACCACGCGGTGCATCTGCACGGCGTTGAGCACACCGTCGATCTTGGCCAGGGAGAAGCGGGCGAGCTGGCGGGCGGCCTGCCTGAGCTCGCCGACGTCCCCGAGCACCCGGCCGAGCTCCTCGGGCAGGTCACCGGCCTTGGCGGGCTGCGCGAGCAGTTCCTCGGCGATCGGCTCCGGCGCGAAGAACGCCATGACCTGGAAGAGCGTGTCGGCCTCCGGCGAGATGGCGTCGCGCGAGACGCCCCAGGTGGCGGCCACGGCGAGCGGGTAGGGGATGTCGACCTCCCGCGCCAGCAGCTCGTGCGCGTTGTCGCGCAGCTTGGTCAGGTACTCGGCGGCGGAGGTCCCGGTCTCGTTCATGTACGCGGCGGCGTGCTCGGCGGCCAGCGGCAGGTGCCCGAGTTCGGCGGCCAGCGTGGCGGCCTCGGCCCCGCGGCCGGCGAGGGCGGGCACCCGCTTGCTCAGGAACTCCACCGTCTCGTCGGGGGTGAACTCCCCCACCTCGATCCCCGAGACGCCCAGCGCCTTGCGCCAGTGGGAGTCGCGCGAGGTGATGATCACGTGTCCTCGCCCCCGCGGGATGTACTCCGAGATCATCCCGGCGTTGTTCGCGTTGTCGAAGATGATCAGCCAGTCGCCGTACGGCTCGCCCTTCTCCAGGGCCTCGATCACCAGCTGGGCCGAGTAGTCGCGCTCCTCGGCGCGGAAGCCGGGGGGCTGCATCCGGCGGCCGAGCGCGACCAGGCCGTTGACCACGGCGGTCTCCTGCTCCGACCGGATCCACCAGACGAGGTCGTAGTCGCCGCGGTGGCGGTGGGCGTACTCGGCCGCGATCTCGGTCTTGCCGACGCCGCCGAGACCGAACAGTGCCTGGGGCGGCTGGTCGATCACGGCCGCGCTCTCCCGGGCCAGGCCGCGTCTCAGTTCCTCGATCTCGGCGATACGCCCGGTGAAGTTGGGGTTACGGAAAGGGATTTCCTTGCCCCATGCGGTGACGCGGGATCTCGCTCCGCCCTCGGACGCCCCTAGTGTCACGCCGATCGCTCCCTGCTCATATTCAAACCGGAGATATGTCCCACGAATGGGGATTTGTACGCATTGAACGCCTCACCTTGTCAAGCTTCAATGGTAGGCGAGGACTTCTTGCTTCCAGACTGCCCGCCGCCGAGGAGATATGGCGTTTTTCCTGGCCGTTGACTCACGCCGTTCCATCCGGATTACTGAAGATTCCACCTGGACCAGAACGGCAGGGAACGTGCAGAGCACTAGAGGCTGGGAGAATCTGGTTAAGTCAATTAAGGAGAAAGAGTGTGTCCCTTTCTTGGGTGCGGGCGCGAGCCAGGGCCTGCCCACGGGCGCGGCGCTGGCCAAGGACTGGGCCGAACAAGTCCGCTATCCGTACCATGACGCCGACAACCTGTCCAGCGTCATGCAGTATGCAGTTGTGATGGCGTTCAATCACGATGCAAACCAACTCAAACGGGCACTCCACCGGACAGTTTTCTCGCAAGTCACGTTAACTACCGATCAGCTTGATATCCACCACATCTTGGCACGTTGCGATCTTCCTCTATATCTGACGACGAACTACGACGATTTCATGGTGGAGGCGCTGCAACGAGCTGGTAAAAGACCGACCTGGAATGTTAGTCCGTGGTATTCCTCCGGGATGGACGATGACGACGACCGGCGGCCGCCCCTGCCCGCCGACGACCCCACGGCCGAGCGTCCCCTCGTCTTCCACCTGCACGGCCACCACTCCATCCCGCACTCGATGGTGCTGACCGAGGACGACTACATCGACTTCCACGTCCGTCACGCCCGCGACGGGCGGGACAAGAGCCTGACCCCTGAGGGCGACAGGGCGGCCATCGTGCCGTCCTACGTCCGCACCCGGTTACGCCGCGCGCCGCTGCTCTTCCTCGGCTACAGCCTGCGCGACTCGACCTTCTGGACGCTCTTCAAGTCGCTCATGATCGCCATGCCCGACGGGCAGCGCAGCAGCCACGTGTGCCTCCAGCTCGATCCGCGGGTGAAACGAAGGGCCGCGGTGCGCGAATACCTAGACAAGCGGTTGGGCCGGCAGCAGATCGAGATCTTCTGGATGTCACTGGAGGAGTTCACCGCCATGCTCGACTCGCGGCTGAGAGGGACGTGATGAACGACTCGCCCTACGTCGGTCCACGCCCGTTCCTGCGCTCCGAGGCGGGCCTCTTCTTCGGCCGCCGGGTCCAGGCCCGCAACCTCTCCCTCGACTGGCTGGCCGACCGCGTCACCGTACTGCACGGGCCGCCGGCGGTGGGCAAGACCTCACTGCTGCAGGCGGGCATCCTGCCGCTCCTGGAACAGGAGCCGCACGTCGTCACGCTGCGCCCGAGCCGCCTCGCCCCGCCCGCGCCACCGCGCGCGGTCGCCGCCGGGCACAACGCCTTCGTCTACTCGGTGCTCAGCGACTGGGGAGCGCCGGCCTCGCCGGGCACCACCGTCACGGAGTTCCTGGCCGGGCGGGTCACCCGGATGCCGCCGAGCGGGCGGCTGCTGGCGGCCGTCGACCAGTTCGAGGAGGTCTACAGCGCCTTCCCGACCCGGGTGGCCGAGCGCGAGGGCCTGCTGCGCCAGCTCGCCGGGGCATTGGCCGACATCCCCTCGCTCAACCTGCTGCTGGTCGTGCGCGACGACCATCTCGCCTCGGTCAAAGCCAGCGAGGCCCTGCTCGGGGTGCTCCCGAACTACCGGCAGCTCTACGGGCTCGACGAGCGGGCGGCGGCGGAAGCCGTACAGGGACCAAGGCGTGGGACCGGCAGGGAACTGCCGGACGAGGAGACGCGCGCGCTCGTGGACCGGCTGCGCACCAGCACCCACGCCGACCTGCTGGGCAACGTCGTCACCGTGGAGGAGCCCCTGGTCGAGCCGCTGCACCTGCAGATCGTCTGCGCCGAGAGCTGGGCCGATCCCGGCCTGACCGGCATCCCCGGCGTCGCCCAGGCGCTGAGCGCCTTCTACCGGCGGGCCACCGAGGAGGCGGGCCTGGAGACCGGCGTCCCCGTGGCGAAGGTGCGCGCGTGGGTGGAGTCGGCGTTCATCACCGAGTACGGCACCCGCGACACCAAACTCCGCGGGCTGACCAGAACGGCCGACATGCGCAACGAGCTCGCCGACGCCCTGGTCGCCCGGCACCTGCTGACCGCGACGACACGCCTGCGCGGCACGTGGTACCAGCTCGGGCAGGACCAGATGATCGAGGTCGTACGGCGGGCCGGCGACGACGGGTTCGCCGAGGCGGGGCCGGCCGGGATACCCGCCGACGCCGGTGTCTTCACCGAGGCCGCCGCGGCCGCCTTCGGCGAGGGCAACTTCACCGGCGCCCGCCGCCTGGCCTCCGTCGCCGCCAGCCGCTACCAGGAGGAGGGAGACACCCGCAGGCAGGCGCAGGCCATGGCGCTGCACGGCGAGATCGCGCTGGTGGAGGGCGACCTGAACGCGGCCAGGGAGAGCTTCAGGAGCGCGCTCAACGGCTTCGAGTCGCTGGCCGACCGGGTCTCCACGGCGCGGTCGCTGTCGGCGCTGGCCAACGTGGTGGCCACCAGCGGCGACCACCGGGCGGCGGCGGACCTCTACCGGCAGGCCGTGGAGATCAACCGCACCGACGTCGAGGCCAGGACCGGCCTCGGCTTCGCGCTGTGGCGGCTGGGCTCGCCGGCGGACGCGGAGGCGGAGTTCGCGCAGGCGATCACGGCGCGCCCCGGCGCCGAGGCCGCCGCGACCGCCCGCGCGCTGTCCGGCCGCGGTCAGACCCGCGTCGACCTGCGCCTGTACGCCAGGGCTCTCGCCGACCTCGACCGGGCCCTGGCCTCCGGCCTGAACCCGGAGGACGAGGCGGACGCCCACTCGGCGCGGGCGCTGGCCCTCGCGGGGCTCGGACGGCACGAGGAGGCGGCGGCCGCCATGGAGACGGCCCTGCTGCTGGCGCCCGGCCATCCGCTCACGCGGGAGCGTGCGGCCCGCCTGCGCAGGTGAGGGCGGCGCCGATGATGCCCGCCTCGTTCTGCAGCGCGGCGGGCACGATCGGGGTGTCGATCTTCACGTGCGGCAGGAACCTGTCGGCCTTCTTGCTGACGCCGCCGCCGATGATGAACAACGAGGGCGAGAACAACATCTCCACGTGCTTCAGGTAGGTCTCGACGCGTTCCGCCCAGTCCTTCCAGCCGAGGTCGTGCTCCTCGCGGGCGCGGTCGGAGGCGCGGTGCTCGGCGTCCTTGCCGTGCAGTTCGAGGTGGCCTAGTTCGGTGTTGGGCACGAGCGTGCCGTCGATGAACAGGGCGCTGCCGATCCCCGTGCCGAACGTCAGCATCAGGACGGTCCCCTTCCGTCCCCGGCCCTCTCCGAAGGCGAGTTCCGCCAGGCCCGCGGCGTCGGCGTCGTTGATCACCCGGGCGCCGTCGAACAACTCCGAGGCGTTGACGCCGACCCACGAGTGGTGGACGTTCGCGGCGGTCTTGACCACGCCGTCCATCACCACGCCGGGGAAGGTCACGCCGACCGGACCGGTCCAGGCGAAGTGCTCGACGATCTCGGCCACGGTCGCGGCGACGGCGGCGGGCTTGGCGGGCTGCGGCGTGGGGATGCGCAGGCGCTCCTTCGTGAGGCGCCCGGCGGTGACGTCCACCGGTGCGCCCTTGATCCCCGAGCCGCCGATATCAATGCCCAAAACTTCCATGTCTGTCCCATTCCCGGTCCTAGCGAGCGATGAACCAGTCTCCAGCCTCCCGCGTATCTCGCGTCACAAGCGCATATCAAGGAGGCACGGATGCGGCACCCCCATAGACGCGGCATCATCACGCTCGGTGCTGTCGCGGTCGTGCTGGGAGCTACCCTCACCACCCCGGCGCAATCCACCACTCCCCGCAACCGCTTCGACGTCGTCAATCTCGTCTCCGACGTCCGTGGCAAGGCCGCCGTCACCGATCCCAAGGTCGTCAACCCCTGGGGCCTGGCCATGGGCAAGACCCTGTGGGTCTCCAACACCGGGACCGGCACCGCCACCGTCTACTCGGGCAACGGCGCCAAGGAGAAGACCGAGGTCGCCGTCCCCGGCGGCGCGCCCACCGGCCAGGTCGTCAACACCGGCGAGGGCTTCACCGTCAAGGGCAAGCCCGCCACCTTCATCTTCGCCAGCCCGAGCGGCGCCATCACCGGCTGGAACGCCGAGGCCGACCCCGCCAACGCGATCATCGCGGCGTTCACCCGGGGCGCCGACTACAAGGGCCTGGCCATGCTGGACGGCGACGACGGCTCGTTCCTGCTGGCCGCCGACTTCGCCGGTGGCCGTATCCACGCCTTCAACGAGGACTTCGAGCGGGTACGGCTCGGCCGCTCGCAGTTCCGCGACCGGGCCCTGCCCCGGAACTACCACCCGTTCAACGTGGCGGTCGCCAACGGCTCGGTGTGGGTCGCCTCGGCGCTGCGCGACCCCCAGACCGGCAAGGCGGTCCCCGGGCGCGGCAAGGGCTTCCTGAGCCGGTTCAGCCCTGACGGCAGGCTCACCGGCCGCATCGGGCGCGGCCCGCTCAACGCCCCGTGGGCGATCACCACGGCACCGCGCGGCTTCGGCGCCCTGGCCGGATCGCTGCTGGTCGGCAACTTCGGCGACGGCACCGTGCACGCCTTCAGGAGCGGCCGCCACCTCGGCGCGCTGCGCGGCGCGAACGGCCGCCCCGTCGTCCTGCCCGGTCTGTGGGACCTGGAGCCCGGCACCGCGGCCACGGGCGGCGAGAACGCCGTGTGGTTCGCGGCGGGCATCGACGGCGCCAAGCACGGCCTGATCGGACTTCTCCGGCCGGCGGGCTCTCGCCCCGCCACACCCGCGCCCGCCGGCGATCCCACTCCGAAGCCGACGAAGACGACGGGAGGTGGTTACTAGGTCCTTCTCCAGCCCGGCGCGGGCGGCGCGGCCCGCGCCGCGGCGGTGATCTCCTCTGGTACGGAGTTCTGCACGCGCCGCACACCCCGCCCGGCCGGGCCCCGGCCGCGGCGGGGTTCGCGCGTCCCCCGAGGCGTCCGCGCGCAATGGGTGTCTAGAGTCGCGGCATGAGTGATGAAGCCTTCAGTACGTGGCTGCGCGCCCAGTGCGCCGAGGAATGGGAGGCGGTGGCCGGGCACCCGTTCGCCGCCGCCATCACGAACGGCACCGCCGACATGCGGCACTACCTGGAGCAGGACTTCCTGTTCGTCGACTCCTTCACCGCCCTGCTCGGGGCGGCCGTGGCGAGCGCGGACACGTTCGCGGCCCGCGTGCCGTACGGGAAATTCCTGGGACAGGTCGCCACCACGGAGGAGAAGACCTACTTCCACCGGGCGCTGGCGGAGCTGAACGGCAGCACGGACGCGGCGCCGGAGCCGGTCACGGCCGAGTTCCGGGCGCTGATGGACGAGGTCAGGACCGCGCAGGACTATCCGCTGATCGCGGCGGTGCTGTGCGTGGCGGAGTGGAGCTATCTCGACTGGGCGGCGCGGGCGAAGGAGCCGCTGCCGGAGGGATTCGTGCACCGGGAGTGGATCGAGCTGCACGAAGGTGCGGACTTCCGCGCCTGGGTGGGGTTCCTGCGCGGGGAGCTCGACCGGCTCGGGCCCGAGCTCGGCGAGCGGCGCAGGGACGAGGTGCTCGCGGTCTTCCGGCGGGCGGTCGCCCTGGAACGGCGCTTCTTCGACATGGCTAGCGCGTGAGCGGCGCCAGGTCCGCGATGCCCCGGTAGTGGATGCCGGTCATGCCGATCGCCCGGGCGCCCTCGACGTTCTCCAGCCGGTCGTCGATGAACAGGCAGCGCTCGGGCGCCACCCCGGCCTGTTCGGCGGCGATCTCGTAGATGCGCCGGCCGGGCTTGGCGTGGCCGACCTTGGCGCTGCTGACCACGGCGTCGGCGAAGTAGGTGAGGCCGAGCCGGTCGAGGTGGGCATCGAGGCTGTCCATGGCGTTGGTGACGATGATCAGCGGCATCCGCTCCTGGACCTTGGCCAGCACCGCCCTGACCTCCTCGTCGACCCAGAACGGCACCTCGGCGAACTCCTCCACGGCCTGCCTGGCCCGCTCGTGGCCGCCCAGCTCGGCGGCGACGGCCTCGACCCACTGCCGCTCGGTGATCCGGCCCAGCGTGGCGGGCAGGATGAGGTCGGACCGGAACGCGGTCTTGATCAGGGGCAGGCCGTAGCGGGCCTCGATGTCGGCCTGGGCGGCCTCGTCGAAGATCCGGAGGACTCCATCGAGGTCACTCAGTACCGCGTCAAAGGTCGTCACAACCACCCATTGTGCCGTGCCAGCTGGGCCGCTTCGATCCGGTTCCTGGTGTGGGTCTTGCCGATGGCCGAGGACAGGTGGTTGCGTACCGTGCTCTCCGACAGGTGCAGCCGGGCGGCCACGTCGGCGATGGTGGCGCCGTCGAGCGCGGCGGCCAGCACGTCGCGCTCGCGGTCGGTGAGCGGGCTTGGCCCGGCGTGCAGGGCGGCGGCGGCCAGCGCCGGGTCGACGATCCGCTCCCCCGCCACCGCCCGCCTGATCGCCGCGGCCAGTTCTTCCACCGGCCCGTCCTTGACCAGGAAGCCGGCGGCGCCCGCCTCCATCGCCCTGCGCAGGTACCCGGGCCGGGCGAAGGTGGTCAGGACCAGCACCGCGCAGCCGGGCAGCGCCGCCCGCAGCTCCGGCAGGACCTCCAGCCCGCTGCGGCCGGGCAGTTCGATGTCCAGCAGCGCCACGTCCGGCGCGTGCTCCAGGGCCGCCGCGACGATCTCCGGGCCCGTCGGCACCTGGGCCACGATCTCCAGGTCGTCCTCCAGGCCGAGCAGGAGCGCCAGGGCGTCGCGCATCATGCCCTGGTCCTCGGCGATCAGCACGCGCACGGTCATGGGTCCACGCTAGTTCCAGAACGCCAGCCGGTGTTCGGCGGCGTAGTCGATGGGGCGGATCCTGCCCGGCTCCAGCGACAGGGTGCCGCCCTTGAGCTTGGGCCAGGCGGGCAGGCCGGCGCCGTTCGGGTCGCCGGTGCGGGCGAAGTTCGTCCAGTAGGAGAGCATCTGGCCGGAGAGCTTCTTCTGGGCCGGGCTCAGCTTCACGCCCTTCTCGGGGAAGAGGTACGGCAGGTCGCCCGCGTGGTAGGCGCCCAGGTCGAAATCGGCCTTGATGGGCAGGAACATCGGCGCGTCCCGGTCGGCGAACTCGAAGCCGTAGACCGGGGTCCGCCTGGCCAGCAGGGTGTTCTGGGCGTGGGTGCTGCGGGCCCACACGCGGTCGGTCATGACGGCGGCCCAGGCCACGGCGGGCTTGCCGTACCTCTTGAGCGGGTACTCCTTGGCGACCTCGGCCGTGCGCTCGCCGAACGTCTCCTTCAGCGCCTGCGGGTAGGCGATCTTGCCGCGCATGGCGGCGAAGATGCGGTGCTCGTCCTTGGTGGCCCCGGCCAGCACGGGTACGCGGTGGAAGCGGCCCTTCTCGATGGCCTTGGAGGGGATCTCGGGCAGGACGGCGTTGCCGTAGGCGTAGGACTGGAAGACGTTCATGATCTGCGGGACGGCGAGGATCTTCTTGACCGGCAGGCCCTTGAGGCAGGCCAGGTCGGCGCAGCCGAGTTGCTTGGCGTAGATCTGGCCGACCGCCTCGATCTGGGCCGCCGGGCGCCAGGCGTAGGACGGCTGGGCCTCCAGGCCGGGGATCATGCTGCCCGCGGGCATGTCCATCATGGTCTCGCCGCTCTGCATGGCGGCACGCTGGAACAGGCCCTTGGCGCCCGGCGAGGTGAGATGGCCGCCGATGGCCAGCGCGCCGAAGGAGATGCCGAACACCGTCACGTTGCCGGGGTCGCCGCCGAAGGCCGCCGCGTTGCGGCCTACCCAGCGCAGCGCCTCCTGCTGGTCCTGCAGGCCGTAGGTGCCGCCGTCGCGCAGGCCCGGGTAGCCGAACCCGCTGAACACCCCGAGCCGGTAGTTGATCGTGACCACGACCGCGTCCCCCGCGGCGGCGATCGCCCTGGCGTTGGAGTAGTGACCGGCGCCGAGCGCGCCGTCGCCGTGGATCCACACCATGACCGGCCGCTTGGCGCCCTTCCTGGCCGGGGTGGTGACGTTCAGGAACAGGCAGTCCTCGTTCTCGCTGGTGACCTTGGCGTAGTCGGACCCGACCTGTGGGCACGGGCTGCCCGGCTTGGTGGCGTCCTGGACGCCCTTCCAGGCCGCGGTGGGTCTCGGGGAGTCCCAGCGGGGCGCGGTGGCGTAGCGGATCCCCTCGAACAGGCGGTGCTGCCCGTCCTCCCTCCCGCGCACCGCGCCCTTGTCGGTGGTGACGACCGTGTCGATGATGGCCGGGTCGGGGCCCGCCGCCGTGCGCGCGTCGGCGCATCCGGTCAGCAGTACGGCTGCCGCGAGCAGAATCTTCATGCACCCCACGGTGCCGATCTCCGCACCTCCGCCGGAAGGAACGTCGATCCAGGATCGCCCAGGACAAATGTCCTGCCGCTCGAAGCGATGTCGGCGTTCGGCACTACCATCTCCGTCGATGGGCGTGAATGATCTGCGGCTGCCACAGGAGCTGCGCCAGCTGTTCACCGACGGCGGCATGGGGCGCACCCTGGCCGTCGGCATGCCCGCGGGCGAGCTGGTCTGGCCCGATCCCGGGTTCGCGCAGAAGGCGTCCAGGCCGGCGTTCTGGATGAGCGAGGAGCCCGTCGGCGGCGCGCTGTGGTCGGCCTTCCGCGCCGAGCACGCCCGCAGCGGGTTATGGCCGGTGCTGCTCGACGAGTCGGCCCAGGCGTGGGCGGCGGGCCAGGTGGTGCCCGACGACGCCGGCCAGATCGAGCACTTCACCGCCGAGGGCTTCATGGCCGAGGTCTGGCAGGAGTGGGTGGCGCAGGTGCCGGCCGAGGCGCTGAGCGAGCTGGAGCCCTTCGGGGCGCTCTGCCCGGGGCTGGCGCCGCCCGGCGTGCTGGTGGCCGAGCCCGGCGCGGTCGCCGACTGGTACGCGGGCGAGCTGGCGGCGCGCGGCATGCCGATGGGCCTGGCCGCGGTCGACCGGGGCGCCGACGCGCTGGCCGTCATGGGCTGGCAGGGCGCGCTGCACCACAACGAGTGGATGGTCCCGCTGGCCGCCGTGATCCGCAGCTGGGAGGACCGCTTCGGCGCCCGTGTGGTGAGCTTAGGCTTCAACACCCTCGAACTCAGCGTGGCCGCGCCGCCCGGGGACGTCGAGCATGCCCTGCACGTGGCGGCCGAGCACTGGACGTTCTGCCCGGACAACGTGGTGCAGGGGGCCGGCGACCTGATCGGCTACGCGGAGCAGCTGGTCGGCGGCCATGCCTGGTCGTTCTGGTGGGACTGACCCCAGGGGCCTCTCCTCCTTCCTGCCGGCCAGGGGGTACGGCGGGCGCCGCGCCCCCGGCCGGTGTTCAGTGCAAGACGGCCAGCGCCCCGTAGTTGCCCGAGGACTCCGGTGGAATGGGGCCGCAATGGTCGTCAGGACGCCATTGCGAGACCCACGCCAGGCCGGGGTCGACCAGGTCGAGACCGTCCAGGACGGCTGCCAGGCGTTCGCGGTCGCGGGTCGCGTAGCCGGGCAGGGTCATGGCGATCAGGTCGTAGACGGCGGGCAACAACTCGGCGGGGATGCCGTCAAGGGTGGCCTGGAGGAGCCCCAGATGGCTGCCGGGTGGCCCGGCCTGTCCGAGGCGTTTGAGCACATATCTGAACTCCTCGTCGTCCAGGATGCTGTGTCCCGAGACGATCAGGATGCCCACCGGCCGATCCCAGTCGATGAACGTGTTCACGATCCGGTCGCCGAGCAACGTGTCGATCTCCCGGGCCTCTCCTTCGACGACGCGCACCAGGTCGGTGATCGGTTCGATAGTCGCGTGCGCGTTGGCCAGGATCATCGGGTCGGATTCGGCGTAGACCACGCGAGCGCTGGGGGTGAGCGGATGAGCTCGGGCGACGTCGTGGAGGAGGCGTCCGGCCGGCAGGCCGCCGGGGACGCCGCTGCCGATCACCAGGTGCTGGTCGGTTCCCACTGACGACAGATGGCGGATGACTCGGGCCAGGAAAGCGTGGACTTCCCTGGCGGCGGTAGCGCTCACGGCGGCGGCGCTGTCGTAGCGGCGGACGGCGTCTCGGTCAGCGAAGAAGTTGTTCTTTCCTCCGGCTGCCGCGTCTAGGACTCGGGTCGGCGTGGCTTTCTCTGTTACGAGATTGGCCAGGTTTCGGATGGCGCGTTGACGCATTGAGTGTGGGCCCTTTCCCCTCGCCACAAACAATCACGGGAAAGTTGGCACCTGACCCCACGCGGTGACCGAAGTCAATAATGATCCATAATCGCCGTGGTCTGGCAATAGCTATTTCGGGAAATACTTCTTTTTTGTTTGGGCGTTCAGAGGGGTCTCGGAAAACCCCTGGTAGAAGCTCTCCCGGCGCGGGCCGCGCCCATACCGGACAGGCCTGTTTACGCGGGCCCCGCACCGGACAAGCTCCGCGGCCCCCTCCGGCGCCCCGGCGGGCCCCCTGCCCGAAACCCGGTGCGCCGATGTACGCAGCGTGATCAGGGACCGAGGCGCTGGCGGTGGGCGTAGAGCAGGTCGAGCGTCTCGTCGCGGGTCGTGGTGATCACCGAGAGCTTGGCGAACGCCTGGTGGTAGACCTCGATCGAGGTCGTGTCGGTGACCAGCTCGTCGGACTCGATCCAGTGGGCGCAGGCCAGGTCCGGCTCGTACGGCTCGGCGAACCGCCACAACGTGAACGGCCCGGTCCGCGGCAGGTACGCCGGGTCGGTGATCGGCGCGATGTGGATCGACACGTTGGGCCGCTTGGCGTGCTGGATCAGCGCGTCGAGCTGCGCCGCCTGAACGTCTTCCCCGGCGATCGAGCGCATGAGGGCGCTCTCGTCGACCACGGCCCAGAAGACGGGCCCGTCGGGCCTGGTCAGCAGCGCCTGCCGGGTCAGCAGCACCTGGACGGCGTCGTCGACGGAGGTCAGGCCGGGCGTGGCCAGCCCGGCCACCTGGATGGCGGCCCTGGCGTAGAGCTCGGTCTGCAGCAGGGGCGGGACGATCTGGGTCTGGTAGGTCCTGATGACCGAGGCCCGCTCCTCCAGGGCGTAGGCGGTGGCCGCGAGCGGCGAGACGGTGCTGGCGTCGTACCAGGACGGCTCGCGTTCGCCTCTGGCCAGCGTCATCAGGTGCTCGCGCAGGTGCGGGGCGGCCACGCCGTACAGGGAGAGCATGCGGGCGACGGTCGCGGGCGCGGGGGCGAGCTTGCCCTCCTCGATCGCGGCGACGGCGGCCACGCCGCGGCCGAGCGCGAACTCCACGTCGGCGGGCGACATGCGGGCGGCCACCCGCAGGCCGCGCAGGCGGTCGGCGAGCGCGGTCACGGCGATGTCGCTGAGCCTGGCGGCGTCGGGCAGGTCGTTGGTCGCGGTCCTGGCGGGCAGGCCCTCGGCGCGGCGGGCGATGTCGACGACGTCGCGCAGCAGGTCGAGCGAGCCCTCGGACAGGCCTGACGCGGAGGCGCCGATCGCGGCGGCGCGCAACTGCAGGTCCTGCATGGCCCCGGACTCCAGATAGTCCTCACCGAGGAGCCACCCGACACTCACCTGAAGGTAACTGGCCAGGGCCTGGAGCACCTGCAGCGTCGGGTTGGTCTGCTTGCCGGTGCGCAGCTGGCTGACGTAGGCCCTGGTGATCGGGATGCCGGCGGTCGTCAGGGCGGCGGCCACCTGAGCACCCGTGTATCCGCGCTTGCTCAGCGCGTGATCGAGTCGCTCAGCGAAATTTGCCACCAAACCTCCCGTCGGGAGCGGACTGACCACAGCGTAAAGGAAGGCCCCCTGACCTGCGTAATCTTCCCATGACGAAAGTGACAGTTGACACGCTAGAACACATCTGAGCACTATCAAAACCGTATCTGATAACTGCCACTTAACAACGAGAGGTGGCCGGGTCGTGATCCAGGGCAGCTCGTGGTTCGTCAGAGACCAGACCGGACAGGGCGCGCAGGCCCTCGCCATCCAGCAGATCTGCGTCCGGATAGCCGGTCCTGAAGCCCGGATACGCACCGCCGACCTGCCCTTGGGCGGCGTCCAGGTGTGGGCGGAGCCCGATTCGTGCGCTCATGACCGGCTCTGGGCCGTCCACCACCGGATGGCCCGCGAGATCGGCCTGGCCGGATGGCATACCGAGGTCGGCTCCGACCGGCTGCTCGTGCTCGGCTGGAGCGCGCCCGCGCTCGACCACCGCGCCCGTGTGCTGCGCAACGCGCTCGAACACCGGCTCGACGACCACGAAAGGACCGCCTCGCTGGCCCTCAGGACCGCCGCCCGGCTGCTGTGCCGGCCCGGCGCCGACCCGGCCGACATCGCCGCGCAGACCCTGGACCGCGTGGCGCGGGACCTGCGCTGGCCGGCCAGGCTCGCCGTACTCGGAGACCTGGAACGCACCTCCACCGTCGAGCCGCTCAGGATCAGGCTCGCCCAGGTGACCGGCCTCGAGGAACGCGTGCGCCGGCGCTGCGCCGAACACCTGGACATCGCCTTGCGCGCCATCCGCACCCTGGCCGGACTCACCGCCCCTCCCCCGGAACCGCAACCCGAGACCCGCCTGGTGGGCACCGCGGAGCGCCTGGTCGCTGCGACCGTACCCAATCGGAGTCCCCAATGACGCTCACGCCCATCCGTGAGCACGTCACGCTCCCGCCGGCGGCCAAGAAGGCCGCCGAGAAGAAACCCAGGAAGCGGCGGCGCCCGCACCGCCACCGCGCCCGCCGTGGTTACGTCCTGCTGCGCCTGGTCGCCGCCGGCGCGGTCGTGGCGATCATGGCGGACAGCACGGCGACGACGCTGGCCGTACCGCTGCTGAGCGCCGATCCCATGACGGCGGGACTGCCCCTCGCCGAGATCACGTGGGTGAGCACGGGGAACTTCGCGGCGGTCGCCGCGCTGCTGGCGACGGCGGGCCGCTTCGCCGACCTGCTCGGCCGGCGCAGCGTGCTCGCGCTCGGCCTCCTGATCTACGGCCTCGGCGCCACCGCGGTGATCCTGGCGCCCGCCTGGCACGTTCTGCTCGCCGGGCGGCTCGCAGAGGGCCTGGGCGCCGCGATGATGTTCCCCGCGTCGCTGGGGCTGCTGCTCGGCGAGCTCCCTCCCGCGCGCCGCGCCGGGGCGGTCGCGCTGTGGGGCGCGTCCTCCGGGATCGGCGCGCTCGCCCTGCAGGGCGGTGGTGGCTGGCTCATGGAGGCGTACGGCTGGCGCGGCCTGTACCTGCCCGGGGCGATCCTGGCGGGCCTGCTGCTCTGCCTCACCATCCGCCTGCCACGGTCGCGCGGCAGCAATCGCCGCCTCCCCGACATCCTCGGCGCCTTCGCCCTCGTCGGCGCCATCGCCAGCGCGGTGATCGCCGTCTCCCGCGGCGACGTGTGGGGCTGGACCTCCGACCGGACACTGATCTGCGCCGGAGCGGCGGTGGTGCTGCTCGGCGCGGCACTGGCCACCTCGTGGCGGCACCCGGCCGGGGCGATCGACATGGGGTTGTGGCGGCGGCCCGGGTTCCTGTGGGGCGGCAGCGCGTCGTTCCTCTACGGCGCGCTGTCGTTCATCGTGCTCGCGACAGGTCCGCTCTACCTGCGCGAAAGCGGGTTCGACACCATACAGATCGGCTGGTGGCTGACGCCGATCTCGATCGCGATGATCGTGGCCAGCCCGATGGCCACGCTGGCCAGCCGCCGGCTCAGCCTCAACGGCGTCATCTACCTGGGGGCGCTGATCCTCGGCGGCGGCTGCGCGCTCCTGCTCGCCCAGCCGTCGCCCACGATGTGGAGCCTGCTGGGCGCGGTCCTGCTCGGCAGCGGCTTCGGCCTGCTGTCGACTGGAACGTTCACCGCGGGCACGATCGCCGCCGAACCGACCCAGTACGCGGCGGCGGTCGGCGCGATCAACACGGCCAGGATGCTCGGCGGCGCCATCGGCGTGGCCGCCGCCTCCGTGCTGATCGAGCACCCGTTCCTGAGCGGGCCCGCCCCGGGGTTCGCCTCCGTCTTCACCGCCTGCCTCGGGATCACGGCCATCATCGGGACGGCCGCGCTGGTGCGGGTCGCCCGCGGGGCCGGCCGGACTCCCATGCCCGGAGTGCTCGCCCTCGAAGAGGAGGTGGCGATGCTGCGCCACCTGCTCGCCGAGCTGCGCGCCAGCTTCATCCAGGTCCGCGCCGAGGCCGAGGAGGAGCTGGCCAGGTTCGGCATCCACGATCCGTCCGGAGTCCGGGTTGGCTGGCCACCTGGCGTCCCCGGGCAGCGGCAACCCTCTGACCAGCGCTGAACCCCCCGTAGGAGCACTTCATGCACGACGACGACGAACCCCGCCGGCCGTACCAGCACCCCTACCAGAACCCCGACGAGACGCCCACCGACGACATGCCCGCGCTGTCGGCGGCGACCGCGCGCACCGTCCACCGGCTGCGCCACATCCGACAGGTGTCCGACCTGGCCATCAACGTGATCGACCAGGCTCTGGAGCGCGCGTCGTGAGCGCCCGCCGCAAGCTCACCGTCACGGTGGAGCCGGGCTTCACCGGCGAGCAGCAGGACGAGCTGGCCGCGCGGATCGGCGGCGCGGCCCGCGAGGTGCTCGGCCGCGGCGCCCGGGTCGAGGTGGACGCCGAGCCCCCGATGGACGCCCGTGCCCGTCGCGAGGCGGCGATCCGCGCCGCGTCGTGGTCGGGCTGCTGATGACCGCCCCGACGCTGTTACCCCGGACCGCTCCGGTGCCCTCCTGGGGCAGCACGGTGCTCGTGATGGCACTGCGCGCCCGGGCGGCCGTGATCTGCGACGCGGAGCTGCGCCGCCTGTCCGCCCGCGTCCCGGAACTGGACGCCCGTGCCCGCGACGAGGTGGGCCGGACCGTCCAGCGGGTGGTGGACGCCTTCCTCGGCGGCGACCTCGGCCAGCGTGTGGCCCATGACGCGGGCCTGGCGGAGGCGCTGCGCGTGCTCTTCTCACTCGACCCCTCGGGAGGCAGATCGTGACCAGAGTGGGTGTCGTGGTTCCGCCCGCCAACCCGGCGGTGGAGCCGGAGTTCGCGCGCCTGCTGGGCGCGCGGGCGGACCTGCACGTCACCCGCTTCCCCGTACGGCCCGGCCTGCAACTGGCCGAACGCCTGGACGCCTACAACGAGGCACTGCCCGCCATGATCCGCTCGTTCGGCGGCCTGCCGCTCGACGCCCTGGTCATGGCCTGCAGCGGCTCGCGCTATCTCCTCGGCCCCGAGCTCGACCGGCGCCGCTGCGAAGAGCTCAGCGCCGAGTTCGGCCTGCCGGTCGCCTCGGCCACCGAGGCCACCCGGCGGGCGCTGGAACACCTGGGCACGCGGGAGATCACGCTGGTCTCGCCGTACCAGCCGTGGCTGACCGACCATGCCGACCGGTACTGGTCGGCGGCCGGGGTGCGGGTGTCCAGGGTGATCCCGGTCAAGGCGGGCGAGCGCTTCGCGCCGTACGAGGTGACCACCGAAGAGCTCGTCGGCCAGATCGAGCAGGCCAGGGCGGCGCCCGACGCCGTCCTGCTGCTGACCGGCACCGGCATGCCCACGCTCCGCGCGATCGGCAAGCTGGCCGAGGACAACGACCGGGTCGTGCTGACCTCCAACCTGTGCGGCGCGTGGTGGGCGCTGACCAGCGCGGGCCAGCAGGTCATGCTCGGCCGCAGGAAACACCGTGACGGCGAGCGGGTGCCGACGTGAGCGCCGTGATCGTGGCCGGAGCCGGCCCGGTCGGGCTGGCCGCGGCGCTCACCCTGGCGAGGGCGGAGGTGCCGGTGCTCGTGCTGGAGCGCGAGCCGGCGCTCGGCACCCGCTCGCGCGCCTCCACCATCCATCCGGCCACGCTCGACCTGCTGGACGAGCTCGGTGTCGCGGCCGGCCTCGTCGCGCGCGGCGTGGTCGTGGACCGGGTGCAGTGGCGCGACCTTGCCGGCGCGGTGCTGGCCGAGATGCGGATGGCGGGCCTGGCCGGGCTCACCGCGCATCCGTTCCGCCTGCACGCCGAGCAGGCGGCGCTCACGCCGCTGCTGCTGGGCGAACTCGGCGCGTACGCGCATGCCGAGGTCCGGTTCGGGGCGCCGGTCGAGGCGGTGGCTCTCACGGGCACCGCCGTACGGGTCAGGACCGGGGGCGGATGGGAGCGCGCCCGCTACCTGATCGGCGCCGACGGGGCGCACAGCACCGTCAGGTCCCTGCTCGGCCTGCCGTTCCCCCAGTCCGGCTACCCCACCCAGGCGCTGCGCATCTTCACGGGCTCGCGCCTGGAGGAGATGCTGCCGGGCCTGGCCCCGCTCACCTACGTCCGCGATCCGGCCCAGTCGTGCAGCCTGCTCCGCCTGCCCGACCACTGGCGGATCATCCTCAGGCTCGCGCCCCGGGAGGCCATTCCCGGCCGGGTGGCGGGCCTGGCCCTCACCGACCTGAACATCCTCGGCACGCACCGCTACGACCTGGCCAGCGGTGTGCTCGCCTCCTTCCGGCACGGCCGGGTGCTGTTCGCCGGTGACGCCGCGCACGTCACCTCCACCGCCGGCGGCCTCAACATGAACGCCGGCATCCACGACGCGGTCGACCTCGGCAGAACACTCGCCGACGTACTCGGGGGACACCAGCCGCCTGCCGCGCTGGAGAGCTGGGCGCGCCGCCGCCGCGCCGTCCTCGTCGACCACGTCATCCCGGCCAGCGAGGCCAGGGTCGCGGGGGTGCAGGACGGCGACGCCGCCCGGCTGCCCGCCGCCATGGCCGCGCTGCGCGCGATCGCCGCCGACGGCGAGGCCACCCGGGCCTACCTGGCCAAGGCCTCCATGCTCGACACCGTCCCCCTTCCCGTGAGGCACACCTGACATGCGAATCTGGTTCCAGAAGCACGCCGTCGAGGGCCGCTCGCCGCTGCTCGACAAGCTTTACGCGGAGCACCTGTCCAAGGTGGCCGGACCCGGCACCACCATCGAGATCCACACCCTGCCGCCGCAGACCTACGCCGCCGAACTACCCGAGGAACTGGTCGGCTTCGGGCCGCTCGGCCTGCTGTTCGGCGACTACTTCGCGCGCACCGCCGGCGCCGCCGAGCGCGACGGCTACGCCGCCTGGATCAGCGGCGCCGGCCAGGACCCCGGACTCGCCGCCGCGCGCGTGCGCGCCACCATCCCCGTCATCGGGTACGGCGACGCCACCTGGCACGCCGCCCGCCACGAGCGGCACCGGCTGGGCCTGATCGGCTTCATCCCGCACCTGGCCGAGCCGATCACCGACAACATCCGGGCCGCCGGCGCCACCCTGGCCGCCTACGAGATGATCGACAACGGGGCGGCGGTGGTCACCAGGGCGCTGGCCCAGGACTTCGACCCGTTCGTCCGCGCGTACACGGCGGCCGCGCGGCGGGCGGCCAGGGCCGGCGCGCAGTGGCTGGTGCCCGCCGAGGGCATACCCAACGAGATCCTGGTCCACCTCGGCATCCGCGACCTGCACGGGCTGCCGGTGATCGACCCCGGCGGCCTGGCCGTCAAGACCGCCGAGCATCTCGTACGGCTGCGCGACCTCGGCATCACCGCCCGGGCCGACGCCGGCTACTGGAACCGGCGCCCGCCCGCGGTCGTCCTGGAGCACGCCGAGCGGATCCTGGGGGCACGGCCATGAGTTACCCGTCCGACCGGCCGCGGCGGCTGCGCCGTACCGCGGCGTTGCGCGCGCTCGTCGCCGAGACCAGGCTGCACCCGTCGGACCTCGTGCAGCCCCTGTTCGTCCGCGAGGGCATCGAAGAGCCCCGGCCCATCCCCTCCATGCCGGGCCAGGTCCAGCACACGCGCGAGAGCCTGCGCAAGGCCGCCGCCGCCGCGGCGCAGGCCGGCGTGGGCGGGATCATGCTCTTCGGTGTCCCCGCGGCCAAGCACGCCGACGGGCGCGGCGCCTGGGACCCCGAGGGCATCGCCCAGCTCGCCCTCGCCGACGTCGCCGCCGAGGTCGGCGAGGCCACCGTGGTGATCGGCGACATCAACCTGGACGAGTACACCGACCACGGGCACGTCGGCCTGCTCGGCCCGGACGGCGACGTCGACAACGACGCGACGCTGCGCGCCTACTCCAGGGTCGCCGTCGCGCAGGCCGCCGCCGGCGCGACCATCGTGGCGCCCAGCGGCATGATGGACGGCCAGGTCGCCGCCATCCGCGCCGGGCTCGACGCCGCCGGGTACCAGCGGGTGCCCATCCTGGCCTACGCCGCCAAGTACGACTCCGCCTTCTACGGGCCCTTCCGCACCGCCGTGGAGTCGTCGCTGGTCGGCACCCGCTCCACCCACCAGCAGGACCCGGCCAACCTCCGCGAGTCGATGCGCGAGGTCGAGCTCGACGTCGAGGAGGGCGCCGACCTGGTGATGGTCAAACCGGCCGGGCTCTACCTCGACGTGGTGCGCAGGGTCGCCGACGCGGTCGACGTCCCCGTCGCCGCCTACCAGGTGTCCGGGGAGTACGCCGCGCTGGAGGCCGCCGCCGGGCACGGCTGGCTGCAGCGCGAACGGGCCATCGAGGAGAGCCTCACCGCGATCCGCCGGGCCGGCGCCCGGATCGTTCTCACGTACTGGGCCACCGAGGTCGCCCAGCGACTGCACCGCTAGCCCCTCCGGAGGAGAAGACGTGTCCCGCGAACTGTGTGAGCACTACGGGCCTCACCTGTACGACTACTGCAGGACGGAGCTTGGCGAGTCCGACGCCGAGCTGGCCGCCGCGGGCACGTTGCTGACCGCGTCGGCGTGCGCGGGCCAGGTCACCGACCCGGCCGCGCTGCGCCCCTGGCTGTACGCGCTGGCCCGCGCGCACCGCGCCGCGCGGGCCGCCTCGCACCCGGCGAGCACCGGGTCGTGGGCGCGTTCCAGCCGCATGTCCGACCTGCTGCCCGAGGCGCTGATCGCGCTCGACGGCCCGTACAGGGAACTGCTCGATCTTTCGGTACGGCACGGCCTGCCGCACGCCGAGATCGCCCTGCTGTTCGACGTGCCCGAATCCCTGATCGACGCCACCGTCAGGGAGGCGGCGTGGCGGCTGGAGACCTGGCTGGCCGCGGTGACCGCGGCACGGGCCGCCCACGGGTGCGCCCAGCTGGCCGGGCGGGTGGCGGAGTGGGCCGCCGCGCCCAGCCGCAGCACCCGCGCCCGGCTGGGGCGGCACCTGTACGGGTGCGTGTCGTGCCTGGCCGCGCCCAAGGGGATGCCCGCGGCCACCCTGCTCACCCACCTGCCGATCGCGGCGCCGCGCGGGCCGCTGTCGGACCTGTTGCCGCTCGCCTCGCCGCTGGCCCCGGACACGGTGGGGTGGCGGGCCGACGGGTTTCCCGTGCAGTCCCACGGGCTTGGCGGCGTCCCGCACGCGCGCCTGGCCGACGGCGCCGCCCTGGCCACGCCGCCGCCGAGCGCCCTCACCGCCACGCACGCGGCGTACGCCGACGCGCGGGCGGCCGATCCCCTGAACACCCCGGTCGCCGACCCCACGACGGCGACCGGGGCCGGGGTCCGACCGGGGGCGGGCGCGGCTGCCCCCGGCCGGATTCCCCTCCCTCTCGGCCCGGACTTCACCTCGACGGACGCGTTCCCCAGCCTTTCCCCCGACGCACCCTCCACCCCGAGCTCCACCGCAGCACCACCCGCCCTTGGAGCCACCAGCACGCCACCCGGCCTTGAGGCCACCAGCGCGCCACCCGGCCCGGCGCCCACCGGTGCGCCATCCGGCCTTGGGCCCACCAGCGCGCCATCCAGCCCGGCGCCCACCGGCGTGTCATCGGGCCTTGGGGCCATCAGCGGGTTATCCGGCCCTTTCCCCACCGGGGGCGCGTCGTCTGGCCGGGGTTCCGGCGCCTCGTCCGCGCGGGTTTCGGCCGACCACACCTTCTCCGGGCGTGCTTCCGGTGACACGCCCGGAGAAGCGGCGGGGTCCGGGTACCTGGACGCGCTGATCGCCTTCGGAGCCGATCGCAGGACCGCCGCGCCGGATGCCGAGGCCACCGATCCCTCCCTCGGACCGACGGCCGGGCCGCCCCTGGGGTTCGGCGGCCCGGCCCGGC
>NZ_JBHYJD010000007.1:187190-236965 GCF_042740555.1 Nonomuraea sp. NPDC059007
GTTACCTGCCGTCGTTTTGGGCTTGCGGCGCTTAGGGATGGCCCCCCGGGCGGGTTGCCGGGCCACCCGATCCCTCCCCCGCACGTAGGGCGGGCCCCCCCGTGGGTTGGGGCGGCCCGGCCCGGCCCGGCGGGTCGTCCCATGCGGGGCAGCCAGGTCGCGGGCACCCGTACGCGACGCCCATCTACGCGGCCCCCGTCTACGGCGCGGAACCCGACGAACCCCCCACCACCCACGAGCCCGCCACCGCCCACCGCAGCATCGACTTCCAGGAGACGGACCCTCGCGGAGCCGGCACCTCTCGTGGCGAGGCCACCCCGTTCCACGAGGACGCCGCTCTACCTCGCGGGGACACGGCTCTGCCTCGGGGGGACACGGGTCTCCCTCTAAGGGACACGGGCCTGCCGCGCGGGGACACGGGTCTCCCTCGTGGGGACACGGGCTCCTCTCGGGACGGCGCCATATCCTCGCGCGGCGACGCCGTTCCATCTCATGGGGACATGAGCCCCACGCGCGGCGACACCCGGCCCTCGCACGGGGACGGGGGCGACTTCGCCGAGCGTGATCCCTACGCCCTCCCCTACACCGCGGCCACCCCCGAGGAGCCGCTGGCCGAGGACGAGTTCCGGGCGTGGGAACGGCGGGGCGGCAAGTGGGACGAGTTCTGGAAGGACCGTCCCGACGAGGCCGATCCCGAGGCGCGCATCTCGGTGCGTTCGGTGGCGAGGGTCGGGCTGCTGGTCGGCGCCGGGGTGCTGGTGGCCGGTCTGGCGTGGTCGGGCATCCACGCCCGCCCCCGTCCCACCACGGTCAGCGAGGCCGCGGGCCCGCAACCCCGGCCCGTGATCACCCTGAACGAGCCGGGCTCCGACCCCGAGGTGGAGGTCCCGCCGCAGGAGAACCGGGGGACGACCGACCCAGAACAGCTCATACCGGGAAGGACCCCTCCGCCGACCACCTCCCCCAGCACGAACCCCGCGGAGCCGAAGGACGGCGCCACGAAGAAGCCGTCGGACACGAGAAGCTCCGACGACTCGCCCGATCCGCCGCGCGAGCCCACCACGGCGCCCACCCGCCAGCCGACGAGACAACCGACGAAGCAGCCGACCAAACAGCCGACGAAGCAGCCCACGAAGGCGCCCGACAGGGGTCCGGCGAGGGAGTCAGCGGAGCCGATGGCCAAGAAGGTCGAGTTGCCGAAGCCGCCGCCGCCCAGCGCGCGGTTGTCGAACTCGTCGGCGTCGCTGGGGTCGGGCCGGACGGGTTCGTTCTCTCTCGACTGCGAGGGCTCCTGCCAGATCACCTCGGCCTCCGGCTCGAACAACATCAGCGTCTCCGGCTCCTCCTACACGGTCAGCGCTCCCACCAGCCGTCCCGGCTGCCCGGGAGCTCCCACGACCGAGTCGGGCACGATCACCGTCTCGTGGTCGGGCACCAGGACCGGTGACGGCACCACCACCGCCGGAACCACCAGCGGCGACGGCACGCTGACGATGAGCGTGTCGTGGACGGTGGCCAAGGACAAGGGCACGTTCGTGCCCGACATGAAGGGCGGCGGCTACTGGAGCAACTGCAGCCCGAACAGCGCCGACTACTGAGGCAGGGGATCTGATGAAAGGGTTCTTCACCGGCATCTCCCGGCGCGAGAAGCAGTTCGCCGTCGCCGGGATCGTGATCGCGCTGGTGTTCTTCATGCCGTTCCTGGCGATGGCGGATCCGGGCAGCATCCCGGGCTCCGGGCCATCCGGTACGCGGCCGACGTCGGCCCAGGAGAAGGCGCTCGACGTGAAGCAGGGCGACTCGTGCAAGGACGTGCTGCCCGCCGACACCCCGTCGTACGTGGTGTGCGAATGGCTGACGCCGCCGCAGGACGCGGCGAAGGTGGCGGCGTTCTGGGCGGCGGACGGCGGGGCAAACTTCGAGAAGGCGCGCCCGTTGCCGCAGAACTACGTGCGCTGCAACCAGAAGACGGACCTGTCGAAGGAGCCGAACTGCCGGGGCGGGCAGACGTTCTGCGAGGAGTTGCCGAGCGGCTGGTACAAGTGCATCAACATGGTGAACAACCAGGTCACCTACGAGAAGTACGTGAACGGCAAGAAGCAGGTCCTGACCAGCCCGCCGCCCGACGCCATGACCCCCGCCGACCGCGACGGCACCGACCGTGCCCCCTCAGACTCCGGCACGACAGACCCCGGCAGGACCGACTCCGGTACGACGGACCCTGGTAGGACAGACCCGGGTACGACGGACCGAGGTACGACGGACCCAGGAACGACAGACCCAGGAACGACAGACCCGGGTACGACAGACTCCAGGACGACGGACCCCGGTACGACGGATCCCGGCAAGGGTGACACCGGTGAGACGGGGCGGCCCGCCGTACCCTCGCCGGCGCCCTCCGACGAGCTAGGGCCCGGGCCCACCGTGGGCTCCACCGCGCCCGTCGCCACCGCGATCACGGCCGCGAGCAAGGCCGGGCTGCGGATCTGGGTGGAGAACGACCTGGCCGACGACTTCCGCGCCGGTGACGCGCAGTTCAGGGCGGCGGTGGCCAAGCTCGTGGCGGCGGCGAAGCGGCCGGGCGTGGTGGGCGTGAAGTTCGCCGACTACCTGGGCTTCCGTGACTTCACCTCGGCGTCGCAGGTCAAGCAGTTCGTCTCCGAGGCGACGAAGGCGCTGCGGGCGAAGCTGCCCGGCAAACGGCTGGCCATGGGCGTCGTGGTGCCCGAGCTCGGCTGCGGCCAGGCCGAGCAGTGCGTCGCGGACATGCGCTCGCGCTATCCGCTGGTGACGCGCTCGCGGGTCGACGACTACATCCGCACCTCCGGGGTGGACCGCGTGTACGTGGCCTCCGGCCTGTTCGGCAAGTCGTACAGCGGCTTCAAGGTCACCCTGGACGGCCAGGAGAGCGCGATCACCCCGGCCATCGCCGCGCAGGCCCAGTGGATGGCGGTCAAGGCGCTCGGATGGGACGCCGTGGTACAGATCGGCTCGCGCGAGTACGGCCTGACCCACGCCGGCCAGAGCTCCCCCTGGGACAAGGAACGCGCGCAGGCCGAAGTCGACGCCCGGGTCGGCAACGCGATCGGCCTCGGCGCGCAGACCGTCACCCTGTGGGGCCACCGGATCAGCTACGACGCCGACCACCGCCGCATCCTCGACGCCGGCCTGGCGCCGAACGCGGTGTGGCAGGCCCTGATCGGCAAGGGCATGCGGGAACGGCTGTCGGTGCTGTTCGATCCGGGCAATCCGGAGGTGAGCGTGAGCGCGGACATCCAGGCGCTGGCCAAGGGTGTCAGCGAGATCTTCGTGCTGGTGTGAGTCACATGTCGGGCGGCAGATCATGACAATCCACCCAGTTGTCGCAGGTGGGCTCGGGCTCCCCGCCGGACGGGGGCGAGCTGGGCTTCTGGGTGGGCGCCTGGGTGGGCTTGGCGGACGGCTGGGCCGACGGCTTGCCCGACGGTTTCGCGGACGGCCTGGCGCTCGGCTTCGCACTCGGTTTGCTGCTCGGTTTCGCACTCGGCTTGGCCGACGGTTTCGCACTCGGCCGGGCGCTCGGCTTCGTGGAGGGCTTAGCGCTCGGCTGGGCTGGGGGTTTGGTGGTCGGCTCGCGCGCGCCGGCCGTGGGCTCGGCGCTCGGCTCCCGTGCGGGCCCGCTCGTCCCGGGCTCCTCGGGGGTACGGCTCGGCAGCGGCGTGAAGACCACCTCCCCCGGCACCTCCATGAGACTGACCTCGGGCGTGGCCACGGCGGGCCGCTCGTCCGGATCGCCCCCGCTCAGTCCGAGCCAGGCGCCGAGCCCCGCCAGCACCACCATCCCGGCGGCGACGGGCACCACGGCCCGCATCCTGAGGTGCCCGCGCCCCGGCCAGTCGTCCAGCACATCGGGCTCCGGCTCCCCCGGCCACCGGGTACGCGGCCGGCTCTCCCACACATCGGACCCCGACCCACCCTGCTCCCCACCCCCGGACCAGGACGCGCCCCGGTCATCGGACCCGGCGCCGGACCACGACGTGTCGGACCGCGCAGTGCCGGACTGCGAACGGTCGGACTGCGAAGTGCCGGGCCACGGAGCGTCGGACCGTGGGGCGTCGGACCCGGCCTCTGATCGGGGTGTGTCTCGTCGGCCGAGGGCGTTGGAGCGTGAAGTGTCGGGTCCCGATGTGTCCTGTCGGGCTGACGGGGTCTGGTGGCCGGGGTCGGGGTCGGGCCAGGGTGGGGTCTGGTGGCCGGGGTCGGGGTCGAGCCAGGGTGGGGTCTGGTGGCCAGGGTCGGGGTCGGGCCAGGGTGGGGTCTGGGGGCCGGGGTCGGCGTCGCGGTGCCGGCCGGCGTCGTACGGGTGTGTCATCGTCTTTGACTCCCCATAACGCGAAAAATCGGCAAAAAGGGGCCCGGGGCCGCCAAGCCCCGGGCCAGGGTCCGGTTAGAAGAACGTGTTCTCCGGCTCCGGCAGGTCGAGCAGCGCCGGACCGCGGAAGGCCGTCCTGTCCTGCGGCACGTCCGCCAGCGGACTGCCGACCACGAACGGCACCCGCACCTGGCTCTTGGCCAGGTCCACGGTGACCTTCGCTCCGGTGCCCGCCTCACCGCTGTAGTCGGCGTCGGTGCCGGCGATCACCAGGCCGATCCGGTGACCCTTCTTGAACGTGTAGTCGTGGGGCAGCGTGTCCCACGCCACCTTCACCGACGTTCCGGGCGGCACCGGCTGCGAGACCAGCGACGAGTCGCGGTTCTGCACGTCGATCCAGCCGCGGGCGACGATCTCCAGCGGGCGCGTGGCCACGTTGGTGATCGTCTTCTTGTAGCAGGCGTCGTCCTGGGCCGTGCTCTCGCCGTGGCAGCTCTCCTCGGTCAGCGTGGTGATGCCGAGGCCGCGCCGCCAGTCGACGCGGGTGTCCTCGCCGAAGTCGACGAGCAGGGCGGTCAGGTTCGAGGTGGACTTGTCGAGCGACACCCGCAGGTCCACGTTCGGCGTACCGGACAGACGCATGTTGAGCGGGAGCTCGCCGGTGGTGAAGGCGACCCGGCCCGGGTGCGGGGTGCCGACGTCGGCGACCATCTGCTCCTCGCTCAGCCTGGTGTCGGTGAACGTCGCCGTCGTGCCGCGCCTGGCCGGCTTCAGGCCGAGCGAGCCGTCGGCGCCGGGCCGCAGGCTCACCTGGGCGGCGTTCGGCGCCGGCCAGTCGCGCTGGGTGATCCACTCGGTGGGCGAGAGCTGGACGTCGGCCCTGGGCTCGTTCATGATCCCGTTGCGCACGTCGTGCAGCCAGTAGTCGAACCAGCGGTGCAACGTGTCCACCCACAGGTCGCGGCGGCCCTCGAAGTCGAACGGGTCGACGTGCTGGTAGTGGCCGACCCAGATCTTGCGCGGGATGTTCCGCTCGGCCAGCTTCTTCCACCAGATGGAGAAGTTGTCCGGCTTCACGTTGAGGTCGTTGCTGGTGTGGGCGACGAAGACGCTCGCCTTGACCTTGGACACGTCGCCCTGCAGCCCGGCGATGTAGTCGCGCAGGGCCCAGAACGCGTTGTAGTTGCCCGTGGCGTCGCCGTCCTCGGCGTCCATCCTGTCGCGTACGGCCTTGCACTTCGGCTCGGGATCGGTGTCCACGTAGTTGGCCAGCCAGGAGGCGTAGTCGTAGTTGTAGACCACCCCGTTGGAGCGCTGGTACTTGTACCACGAGCTGATGGCCGAGATCGGGACGATGGTCTTGAGCCCGTCGACGCCGGTGGCCGCGACGGCGTTGGCCAGCGTGCCGTCGTACGACTTGCCGATCATCGCGGACTTGCCGTTCGTCCAGTCGGCGAGGGCGGGGCTGCCGTCGGCGCGGTAGGCCTTGGCGCGGCCGTTCAGCCAGTCGATGACGGCCTTGCCGCCGAGCACGTCGGCCCGCCCGCCGATGTCGGGGCAGCCGTCGGAGCGGGTGGTGCCGAGCATGTCGACGTTCAGTACGGCGTAGCCGCGCGGCACGAAGTAGTTGTCGTAGAAGAGGGGGAACTTGACCACGTTCCCGGCGGCGTCGTAAACCTTCCGCTCGCCCTCGTTGCCTCGCCCGGAATTGTCGTAGTAGGGGCTCTCATCGATGATGACCGGAACCTTCAGCCCCGGGCCGGACTCCTTGGGCCGGATGATGTCCACCCGTACCCGGTCGAGCCTGCGGTCCCCGTCGCTGTCGAGCGGCGCCTCGACGTAGACGTGCTCGCGTACGGCGTCGGCGTAGGAGAAGACCGGCTGGGTCCGGCCGTTCGCCACGGTGACGGCCGGATCGGCCGTGGCCTGGGCGGGGGTGGCGAGCGCCAGGGTGACGGCGATCGCGGCGATGGCTGGGGATAATTGTGGCACGCGTGTCCTCCGTGACTATTGACGAAAAACATCCGCAATGTGTCACGAACCCCCAACCTGATCAACCCCCCACCTGCCGCCATTACCGGACAAACGATCAAAAGCCAATCGATAACGGTGCGTTCTACCGTCTGGCCCATGCTGAGAATCACGAAGGCCGCCGCGGTCGCCGCCCTCCTCACCGCCGGACTGTCCATGGTCGGCAACGCTCCGGTTTCGGCCGCGTCGGCCGCCGGGCCGTACAAGTTCATCAATTTCGGCAGCAACCACTGCCTCGACAGCAACAAGGCCGGCGACGTCTACTCCATCGCGTGCAACTCCAAGGACTACCAGCGCTGGTACATCGAGCCGGGCATCAGGCCGGGCTGGTACTTCCTGAAGAACAAGGCGACCGGGCGGTTCCTGGAGTTCCGGCACACCGGTTCCAACGGGGTCATCACCCAGCCGTACGCCTCCAAGCTGGTCAACCAGAACTGGTACATCGAGAACAACACCATCCGCAGCGCGACGGACAAGGAGACGCTCTACGACGAGAAGAGCGGTAAGGACGTCCGGGCGACGAGGGGCAGCGTGAACCCGTCCGGCTACGGGAAGTGGACCCAGGACTAGCTGATGGACCGAGGCCCGGACGGGAACGCGATCCCGTCCGGGCCTCTCACGTGCCCCGCGAAGCATCGAAAGCGGATCAAAAGCCGAGTACTTTACCGTCCGGCGCGTCAGGTGAACATCAGCGACGTGCGAGGACGACATGAGCTCAGGTTTACGCCGGTCGGCGGCGGTACTGGCCGCCGTGGCGGCCGTGTGGTGGGGACATCCGGCGGCCGCCGCCGGGCCGGGAGAGCCGCCGGAGCCCCCGGCGATGGGGTCGCCGGAGGAGCGGGTACGGCCGGACGAGTCCGGGACCGCCCAGGCCACCGGCCGGCGCGTGGAGGTGATCGGCGAGCGCACCGAGACCGGCAGGCTGTTCGCCAACCCCGACGGCACGTTCACCCGGGAGCAGCACGCCTCTCCCATCCAGGTACGCACCGCCGCCGGCTGGGTGCCGATCGACACCACGCTCGTGGCCCGCGCCGACGGGACGGTCGCGCCCCGTGCGGCCGCCGTCGACCTGGCCTTCTCCGGCGGCGGCAGCACCGTCCCGCTGGCCAGGATCGGGCGCGACGGCGGCTCGCTGGCGCTCGGCTGGCCGCGCCCGCTGCCCGCGCCGGTGCTGGACGGCTCCACGGCCGTCTACCCCGAGGTCCTGCCGGGCGTGGACCTCAAGGTCACCGCGAACGCCACCGGCTTCTCCGAGGTGCTGGTCGTCAAGACGCGCGCGGCCGCCGCCCAGGAGGCGCTGCGCCGGATCACGCTCACCACCTCCGCCCAGGGCCTGTCCGTCAGCACGGACGCGGCGGGGAACGTCGACGCCCGCGACGCCGGCGGCGAGGTCGTGGTGCACGCACCCGCGCCCGAGATGTGGGACTCCTCCCAGGCCACCGGTGAGCCGGCCGACCTCCGGGCACTGGCCGCCGGCACCGCGGTCGGCGGGCGGCGCCAGGTGATGCGGGTGGAGAAGACGGACGGCGGGCTGGTCCTGGTGCCCGACCAGGCGATGCTGAAGGACCCGGCGACCCGCTTCCCGGTCCACATCGACCCGTCGTACGGCGCGGCCAGGACCGCCTGGACCTACGTCTCCAAGCACTTCTCCGGCCAGTCGTACTGGAACTCCAGCGAGTCGGCGCCGTCCGGCTACTACAACGACCCGTCGTCCTTCCCCACGGTGGACACCAAGCGCTCGTTCTTCCGCATGGACACCGACAACGTCAACGGCAAGCACATCATCAAGGCGACGTTCCGCACGTGGGAGAACCACTCGTGGTCCTGTGACGGCCGCACCGTGGACCTGTGGCTGACCGGGGCCATCGACTCCGGGACGAAGTGGAGCGACCAGCCCACCTGGCACCGGCGCCTGGACAGCAAGGACGTCGCCAAGGGCTACAGCTCCAGTTGCCCGGACGGCGGCGTCGACTTCGACGCGACCTCGGCGGTCGTGGAGGCGGCCGGCAAGGACTGGGGCAACCTGACGCTGGGCCTGCGGGCCCGCGACGAGGGCGACACCAAGGGCTGGAAGCGGTTCAAGAACAACCCGACCCTGGAGATCACCTACAACACGGTCCCGTCGGCGCCGGACCAGATCGCGATGGTTCCCGACGTGGACTGCGCCACGGGCGCGGCGCGGCCGTACATCGGAGTGACGACGCCGACGCTGAAGGCGCGCGTGCGCGACGGCGACAACAGCGTGCGCGCCGACTTCGAGTGGTGGGCGCTCGACGGCACCGCGAAGATCGGCAGCTCGCAGACCTCGCAGTCGACCTCGGGTCTGGTACGGCAGGCCGCCATCCCGGCCGGCGCGCTGGCGGACGGCGGCACCTACAAGTGGCGGGTGCGCGCGGAGGACGGCGTGGACTCCAGCGGGTGGAGCCCGTGGTGCGAGTTCACGGTGGACACCACGCTGCCGCACGCGGTTCCCGGCGTTGGCTCGGGCGATTTCCCCGAGGACGCGTGGGGCGGCAGGCTCGGCGAGCCGGGAACGTTCCAGCTGACCTCGGGCGGCGTGGACGACGTGGCGGAGTACGTGTACGGCGTCAACGAGGACCCGCCGTCCACGCGGCTGCGCGTGGCCGCTCCCGGCGAGGGGGCGGCGGTGCGGATCACGCCCACGCGCTACGGGATCAACCGCTTCAGCGTCCGCACCGCCGACCGGGCGGGCAATCCGGGGCCGATCCGCACCTACGTCTTCTTCGCCCATCAGGGGACGGGCCCGTCCGGGCAGTGGGCACTGGACGAGGGCACGGGCGGCGAGCTGGCCGACGCCTCGGGCAACGGCCACCCGGCGGCGCTGTCGGGTGAGACCGCCTGGAGCGACGGCAGGAAGGGCAAGGCGGTCACCTTCACCACGGGCAAGGCGGCCACGAGCGGCCCGGTCCTGTCCGGCGGGAAGGGCTTCACGCTGGCGGCCTGGGTCCTGGCCACCGACAAGGCGACCAGGGCGGCGCTGCGGCAGGACGGCGTGAGCCTGGGCAGGGACGCCGGCGGCAAGTGGGCGTTCACCGCCGGAGCGGCCGTCACCTCGGCCCAGCCCGCGCTCCAGCGCGCCTGGACGCATCTCGCGGGCGTGTACGACCCGGTGACCGGCGAGCGGCGCCTCTACGTCGACGGCGTGCTGGCCGGAGCGGCCACGGCCGCGACGGTCCCCGCGCTCGCCGGGCCCCTGGAGATCGGCCCGGCCTGGGCGGGCGCGGTCGACGAGGCCGGAGCCTGGCAGCGGGTGCTCGGCCAGGAGGAGATCGCCGCCCTCGCCGCCACGCGCCCGAAGCCGTCGGGACACTGGGCCTTCGACGAGGGCACAGGAGCCGTGACGGCCGACCTGTCCGGCAACGCGCGGCCCGCCACGCTCCGGGGCGCCACCGCGTGGGAGACCTCCAGGACCCCCGAGTCGGTCACCGCGCTGTCGCTCGACGCCGCCGGGCACGCGGCCACCGAGGGCCCGGCCCTGCGCACCGACCAGAGCTTCACCGTCTCGGCGTGGGCCAAGCCCGCCGACCCCCAGGACGCCGGGACGGTGCTCAGCCAGGACGGCGCCCGCTCGACCGGCTTCGCCCTGCGGCACTCCGCGACGGGCTGGGCCTTCGCCACCACCGCCGCCGACGCCGACGCGGCCGCGGTCACCAAGGCCGTCTCGCTGCAGAAGCCCGCCGCCGGCGCGTGGGCGCACGTGAGCGCCGTCTATGACGCGCCCGCCAGGCAACAGCGCCTGTACGTGGACGGGGAACTGGCCGGCACCGCCACCAGGACCACGGCCGGCTGGAACGCCACCGGCGCGCTCCGGATCGGCGGCGAGCTCGGCACCGGCGGCTGGAAGGGCCTGATCGACGACGCGCGCGTCTGGCAGGAGATCGTGCCGGAGCACGAGCTGCGCGCGCTGGCCGAGCGCGGTCCCCGGCAGGCCGCGCACTGGAAGCTGGACGAGGGCCGCGGCGCCGCCGCGGGCGACAGCAGCGGCCGCGGCCACACCGCCACGCTGGCGGGCGGGGCGACCTGGAGCCGCGGGCCGACCGGGGCGGACGGCACCGCGCTGCTCCTGGACGGCGAGGACGACCGCGCGGTCACGACGGGCCCGGTCGCGCAGACCGACCGGAGCCTGACCGTCTCGGCCTGGGTCAGGCAGGACGACCAGGCGGGCCACAGAACCGTGCTGTGCCAGCAGGCGAGCGCGTTGTGCGGCCTCTACCTGGCGTGGAGCGGCGACGACGGCGCGATGCGGATCATGAAACCCGCCTCCGACGTGACCGAGCCGGCCTCCTGGGGCGAGGCCCAGGCCAAGGGCGCGCCGGACCTCGGCGTCTGGACGCACTTCACCGGCGTCTACGACCACGCCGCCCGCCAGACCCGGATCTACGTCAACGGCGTGCTCAAGGGCAGCGCGGACGCGCCCGGCGCCTGGAAGGCCACCGGCCCGGTCAGCCTCGGCCGCACCTTCAAGAACGGCACCGCGTACAGCCACTTCCTCGGCGCCATCGCCGACGTCCGCATCTACCAGGGCGAGCTGAGCGACGACGAGGTCTTCCAGCTCGCCCACGACAGCTGACAGGAGTTCACGATGTCCCGACGTTCGCGTCTGGCCACCTTCTCCGCCGCGGTCGTCCTGCTGCTCACGCACTTCCACGCGCTCCCGGCCGCGGCCGGGGTCGCCGCCGCCGACCGGCGGCCGGGCGTGCAGCAGGAACGATCCGTCCCCGGCGAGAAGGTGCCGGTCAAGCAGTTACCCAAGGACCCCGCCATGCAGGCGGCGGTCACCACTTCTCCCCAGGTCACCTGGCCCTCCGGCACGGGCGACGCGCGCCTCGGCGCGGCCGGGCGGGCCCGCGCGGGCGCGCTGCCGGTGTGGGTCACCGCGCCGGGGGCCCAGCAGGCCACCGTGGAGGTGGCCGACCGCGCGACGACGCGGCGCGCGGGCGTCGACGGCCTTCTGATCAAGGTACGGCAGGCCGCCGCGGCCCGGATCGACCTGGACTACTCCGGATTCCGGCACGCCTACGGCGGCGACTGGGCCGCCCGGCTGCGCGTGGTCGCCTACCCGGGCTGCTTCCTGACCACGCCCGAGCAGGAGGCCTGCCGTACCGGCACCTCGATTCCCACCCGGAACGACCCGGCCACCTCCACGCTCGCCGCGGACGTGGGGCCGACGGCGAGGAGCGCCGACGGCGTGTTCGCGGTGACCGCCGCGACCGGCGGCAGCACGGGCAGCTACTCCGCCACGTCGCTGTCACCGTCGGCCATCTGGCAGGTCAGCGCGCAGACCGGCGACTTCACCTGGAACTATCCGCTGCGCATGCCGCCGTCCACCGGCGGGCCGGCGCCGCAGGTGGGCCTGTCGTACTCCTCCGGGGGCATCGACGGGCGGACGGCCTCGACCAACAACCAGCCGAGCTGGGCCGGGGAGGGCTTCGACTTCTGGCCCGGCTACATCGAGCGCAAGTACAAGTCGTGCGCCGACGACGGGGTGAAGCCGAAGACCGGCGACCAGTGCTGGTCGTCCAGCAACGCCACGATGGTGCTCAACGGCGGCGGCGGCGAGCTGGTGCGCGACGACGACACCGGCGCGTGGAAGCTGAAGAGCGACGACGGCTCGAAGATCGAGAAGCTGGACGGCGCGGCGAACGGCGACAACTCCGGCGAGCACTGGCGGGTGACGACGCTCGACGGCACCCAGTACCACTTCGGGCTCAACCGGCTGCCGGGCTGGAAGAGCGGCGACGAGGAGACGACCTCGACGTGGACGATGCCGGTCTTCGGCGACGACGCGGGCGAGCCGTGCCACGCCTCGACGTACGCCGCGTCATGGTGCACGCAGGCCTGGCGGTGGAACCTCGACTACGTCGTGGACCCGAGCGGCAACGTGATCAGCTACTACTACGGCAAGGAGACCAACCGCTACGCCCGCAACCTCAAGACGGGCACGACCTACGACCGTTCCGGCTACCTCAAGCGCATCGACTACGGCGACCGCCACGGCGAGGTCTACAAGGGCAAGTCGCCGCTCCAGGTGACCTTCACCACCGCCGGCCGCTGCGTGCCCGGCACCGCCTGCTCCACGGACCAGCCGAAGGACTGGCCGGACGTGCCGTGGGACCAGAAGTGCGCCGACGGCGACTGCCCGGAGAAGTACTCCCCCACGTTCTGGTCCACCAAGCGGCTGGCCAAGATCACGACCAGGGTGCTGGACGGCGCCGGCTACCGCGACGTGGAGTCGTGGACGCTGCGCCACGAGTTCCCCAAGCCGGGTGACGGCACCAGCCCCGCGCTCTGGCTGGAGTCGATCACGCACACCGGCGGCTCGTCGGCGATGCCGCCGGTCAACTTCGACGGCGCCCAGCTGATGAACAGGGTCGACGGGCTCGAAGGCCTGCCTCCGTTGTACAAGTACCGCGTCCAGACCGTGCACAACGAGACCGGCGGCCAGGTCAGCGTGACCTACAAGCCGGCCGAGTGCACGCGCGGCACGGTCCCGGCCAAGCCGGACCAGAACACCAAGCGCTGCTTCCCGCAGCAGTGGCTGGCGCCGGAGGGCGGCGAGCCGATCGAGAACGACTGGTTCCACAAGTACGTCGTCGCCCAGGTCGACCAGATCGACCGGACCGGCGGCTCGCCCGACCAGCGCACCACCTACGACTACCTGGGCACGCCGGCCTGGCACTACAACGAGGACGAGGACCTGGTCCCGGCCGAGCGCAAGACGTGGTCGGACTGGCGCGGCTACGAGCGGGTCCTGGTACGGCGCGGCCTGCCGGGCGAGCAGCGGTCGGAGTCGGAGTTCCTGTACTTCCGCGGCATGGACGGCGACCACCTCCAAGGCGGCGGCTCCCGCGACGTCTCGATCACCGACAGCGACGGCGTCAAGGTGGCCGACCACCGCGCCTACCGGGGCCAGATCCGCGAGGAGATCCAGCGCGACGGGCCCGGCGGAGCGGTCGTCAGCCGGACCGTCAACGGCCTGTGGAAGCGCGGCCCCACCGCCAAGCACGGCGGCCAGGAGGCCTACATCGTCCGCCAGGCCAGGGTCACCGGGCACTCGGCGCTGGCCGGGGGCGGTTTCCGGACCGTCGAGGTGGCCAAGGAGTTCGACGAGTACGGGCTGGTGACCAAGACCGGCGACCTGGGCGAGGCCGGGGCGGGCGACGACCAGTGCGTACGCCACGAGTACACGCGCAACACCGCCAAGTGGATCATCAACAAGGTCGGCAGGATCCAGAGCGCCGCCGCGCCCTGCTCGGCCACCCCGGCGCCCGGCGACGTGCTCTCCGACGTGCGCACCACCTATGACACGCGTGGCCTGGTCACCAAGGTCGAGGAACTGTCCGGGTGGAACGCCGGGCAGCCCGCCTACACGACGACCTCCCGGGCCGTCTACGACGCCAACGGCCGGATGACCGAGTCCTACGACGCCCTGGGCAGGAAGTCGACCACGTCGTACACACCGGCGACCGGCGGCCCGCTGACCGGGGTCAGGACCGTCAACCCGCGCGGCCACACCGCGACCTCGGAGCTCGACCCCGGCTGGGGCCGGCCCACGGCCGAGATCGACGCCAACGAGCGGCGCACCGACCTGGTCTACGACGGGCTGGGCCGGTTGTCGAAGGTGTGGCTGCCGGGCCGTTCTAAGGCCGACGGCCACACGCCGACGGGCGAGTACTCCTACCTCGTCAGGACCAACGGCCCGGTCGTGGTGACCTCGACGTCGGTCAAGCCGGACGGCGGCAACGTCTCCTCCTTCGAGCTGTACGACGGCTTCCTGCGCCACCGCCAGAGCCAGGTGCCGGCGCCCGGCGCCGGACGGGCGCTGGCCGACACCGTCTACGACTCGCGCGGGCTGGTGGCCAAGCGCAACACCAGCTACTACAACGACCAGCCGCCGGGCACGGCGCTGCACCAGGCGGCCGACAACCAGGTTCCCGCCCAGACCGTGTTCGTGCGCGACGGCGCCGAGCGGACCACCGCGGAGGTCTTCAAGGTCAACGGCGCCGAGCGCTGGCGCACCTCCTACACCCACGGCGCCGACTGGACCACGACGACGCCCCCGTCGGGCGGCACCGCGACCGCCGCGCTCAGCGACGCCCGCGGCCGGGTGAGCGAACTGCGCCAGTACGCCACCGGCACGCCCACCGGCGCCTACGACGCCACCAAGCACACCTACACGCCGGACGGCCTGCGGGAGAGCACCACCGACCCGGCGGGCAACGTCTGGCGCAACCACTACGACGTGCGCGATCGCCTGGTGAAGAACGAGGACCCCGACCGCGGGGCCACCGCCTACACCTATGACGCGGCCGGGCAGCTCCTCACCTCGACCGACGCCCGGGGGCGCACGCTCACCTACCGCTACGACGACCTCGGCCGCGCCACGAGCCTGTCGGAGGGTTCGGCCAAGCTCGCCGAGTGGGCCTACGACGCGCCGCTCAAGGGCCTTCCGTCCGGTTCGACCCGGTACGTCGGCGACGACGCGTATACCAGCACGATCACCGGCTACTCCCCGGCCAACAAGCCGACCGGGTCGAAGGTGACGATCCCGGCCTCCGAAGGGGCGCTGGCCGGCACCTACGAGTTCGGCATGAGCTACAACGGCGACGGGTCCATCTCCAAGATCCACTACCCGGCCGCGGGCGGGCTGCCCGCCGAGAGCGTGAGCCTCGGCTACGACGCGCTCGGGCTGCCGTCCACGCTGACCGGCGCGGCGCCGTACGTGAGCGAGACGCTCTACACCAAGTTCGCCGAGCCGATGCAGCACACGATGAACGCCGGCGGCAAGCCGGCGTGGCTCACCAACTACTACGAGGAGGGGACCCGCCGGCTGGAGCGCGCGCGGGTGGACAGGGACGACCCGGCCCCGCAGCTCGCGGACGTGGGCTACACCTACGACCAGATGGGCAACGTGCTGCGTCTCGGCGACGCGGTGTCGCGGGACACGCAGTGCTTCGACTACGACCATCTGCGCCGGCTCACCCAGGCATGGACGGCCGCCGACCAGTGCGCCGCCGCTCCGTCGAACGCCACGGTCGGGGGGCCGCAGCCGTACTGGGACTCCTACACCTACGACACGGTCGGAAACCGCCTCACCCAGGTCAAGCACTCGCCCGCGGGCGACACCACCAGCACCTACACCCAGCCCGCGCCGGGGCAGCCGCGCCCGCACACGCTCAGCAAGGTCGTCACCAGCGGCCCGGCAGGAGAGCGCCTGGACACCTACTCCTACGACGCCGCGGGCAACATGACCACGCGCGTGCTCGCGGGCGAGGAGCAGACGCTGGAGTGGGACGCGGAAGGCAGGCTGGCCAAGTCCACGAAGGCCGGCAAGGCGACCACGTTCGTCTACGACGCCGACGGCGACCGGCTCCTCAAGCACGAGCCCGGGACCAGCACGCTCTCGCTCGGACTGATGGAGCTGAACCTCGACAAGTCCGACGGCAAGGTCAGCGCGCTGCGCTACTACGGGCTCGGCGGCGCCGTGGCCGTACGCGACTCCGGCGGCAAGGTCACCTACCTGACCGGCGACCACCAGGGCACCGCCCAGATGGCCGTGGACGCCACCACGCTGCAGGCCACGCGGCGCACGTTCACCCCGTTCGGCGAGCCGCGCGGCCAGGCGCCGTCGGCCTGGCCCGACCGCAAGGGCTTCGTCGGCGGTGACATCGACGCCTCGACCGGGTTCACCCATCTGGGGGCGCGCGAGTACGACCCGTCGGCGGGCCGCTTCATCTCCGACGACCCGATCTCCGACACCGGCGACCCGCAGCAGCTCCACGGGTACGCCTACGCCAACAACAGCCCGGCCACGTTCAACGACGCCTCGGGCCTGATGTACGACATCGGCGGCGGAGGTGGCGGCGGCGGTGGCGGCGGCTCGTCCACCTCCTCTTCCTCTTCGTCTTCGTCGGGCAACAACAACGGCGGCCCCTCGAAGGACCAGATCGACCAGGCGATGGCGACGAAGAACAAGAGCTTCGTCGACGTGGTGGTCGAGGCCGGCGCCGAGATCCTCCTGGATCTGCTCGGCGTGAACGACATCATCAACTGCGTCGGCGGCGACATCGGCTCCTGCGTCAGCATGGTGATCGGCTTCCTGCCGTGGGGCAAGATCTTCTCGGTCGGGGCCGACGTGGCCAAGGGCGTCGTCAGAGTGGCCAAGGGCTTCGTGAAGTGGCAGGACGACCTGAAGGCCGCCGACGACGTCCTGAGACAGGCGGACGAGGCGGCGGCCGCGGCGGCCAAGAAGGGCGACGACGCCGCCTCCGGCACCTCCAAACAGGCCGACGACGCCGCGGAGACCGCCTCCTCGAAGGGCGATCCACCCTCGAAGAAGAAGACCGAGGATCCGGGAGGATCATCGAGCGGGGGGTCGTGTTCGAGCTTCACGCCCGACACCCCCGTGCTCATGGGCGACGGCTCCCGCCGCCGCATCGACCAGGTGCGGATCGGCGACAAGGTCACGGCCACCGATCCCGAGACCGGCAGGACACGGGCCAGGACCGTGGTGGCCACCATCATCAGCGACGGGCGCAAGGACCTGGTCGAGGTCGGCGTCGGCGACGGAACGATCGTGGCCACGGCCAACCACCCGTTCTGGGACGAGGGCGCGAAGGAGTGGGTGCGCGCCGATCGGCTGCGTCCCGGCACCGTCCTGCGTGCCGAGGACGGCGGCACGGTGACGGTCGGTTCCGTGCGGGCGTTCACGCGGCCGCAGAAGGTGCGCAACCTGACGGTGGCGACCGACCACACGTACTACGTGGCGGGCGGGGACGAGGACGTCCTGGTCCACAACAGGAACTTCCAGCAGAATCTCGTGTGCGGGGTCCGTGCCCAGACCGACCGGCGCAAGATGGCGGAGAACCGGGCGGCGCTGGCCCGCACACCGGTGATCCAGCCCCAGGTGTCGACCACCGGGTTGCATCAGATCCCGGCGTTCGCCCGCAAGACGCAGGGAGCACCGCCGCTGGTCAAGCTGCACGACCACGTGACGAAGCAGCTGGGACAGGATCCGGTGAAGTTCGCCTCGAAGCTCGAAGACAAGGTGGAAAAGGCGGAGAAGTATCTCGGCATCCTGAGCAGGTTCGGTGAGCTTTTCGGGTGAAAGGATGCTAGTTTGGCCGTATGACTAACTTGGTCGAGCGGCCAACTTCGCCTCGTGGAGATCGGCGGCGGGAGGAACTGGTGGCGGCGGGGATCGGCCTGCTCTGTGAGGAGGGCTGGCCCGCCGTCACCACCCGCGCCGTCGCCGAGCGGGCCGGGACCAATCCCGGCCTCATCCACTACCACTTCGGCGGGCTGCCCGGCCTGCACGCCGCCATCGCGCGTGCGGCCGGGGAGCTGGTGATCGGGCCCCTGGTGGCGGAGTTGCTCGGAGCCGTTGACGCGCGGGCGGCGCTGGGCAGGATCCGGGACATGCTGGGAGAGACCACGGGGGACGAGCGGGCCACGCGGCTGGCGGTCGAGGTGATCGCGGGGGCGGCGCGGGATCCGGCGCTCGGTGAGGTACTGCGCGAGCAGCTACGGCAGGCGCGCGGGCAGATCGGCGAGGCGCTCGGGCGGATGTATCCCGAGTGGCCGGCCGAGCGCAGGGCCGGGGCGGCGGTGCTGGTGACGGCGGCCGTCGACGGGCTGATGCTGCACTACCTGCTCGATCCGGAACTTCCCGTGGGCCAGGCCGTGAGCGCGGCGGAGGGGTTGCTGTCATGAGGGTGCTCATCAACGGGGGCGGGGTCGCGGGGCTCACGCTCGCGTACTGGCTGCGATGCAACGGGATCGAGCCGGTCGTCCTGGAACGCTCCCCGCACGGGCGGCTCGGCGGGTACGGGATCGACTTCTTCGGCACCGCTTACGACGTGGCCGAGCGCATGGGGATCATCGACCGGCTGGTGCCGCGCCAGCTGCCCGTCGACTCGGTCGACTTCGTGGACGCCTCGGGGCGGGCCTGGGCGCGCCTGACCGTTCCCCTGCTCGATCGGGTGATCAAGGGGCCGCGGCTGGGGCTCATGCACACCACGCTCGAAGAGGCCCTGCTGGAGGCGGTCCAGGACGACGTGGAGATCCGCTTCGGGGAGAGCGTCGCGGGCGTGCGCCTCGTGCCCGGCGGCGTGGAGGCCGATCTGGCCTCGGGCGGCACCGAGGAGTTCGACCTGCTGGTCGGCGCCGACGGCATCCACTCCCTGACCAGGGAGCTCGTCTTCGGCGCCGAGGAACGTTTCGCCCGGTACCTGGGCTGCCGGCTGGCCTCCTACCCGGTGCCCGACCGCTACCACCTGGGGCGGATCCGCGCCCACTACACCGAACCCGGGCGCCAGACCATCGTGTATCCGACCGGGCGCGCGGACGAACTGGCCGCGCTGTTCATCTTCCGGGCGGCGAACGGCGGCGCCGTACCCCGGCAGGAGCGGCTGGACCTGCTGCGCTCCACCTTCGACGGCATGGGCTGGATCACCCCGGCGCTGCTGGAGGACGCGCCGGCCGACGGGGACGTCTTCATGGACACGATGACGCAGATCGTGCTGCCCTCCTGGCACCGCGGCCGGGTGGCGCTGGTCGGCGACGCCTGCGGTTCGATGACCATGCTCTCGGCGCAGGGTGTCTCGATGGCCATGGGCGGGGCGTACCTGCTGGCCGAGGCGCTGCGCGACGAGCGCGAGCCCGAGCGCGCCTTCGACCGCTACGAGCGGCGCATGCGCGGCGAGGTCGCCAAGCGGCAGCGCACCGCGCGGTTGTTCACCAGGACGCTGGTCCCGGCCACGCGGCCACAGCTCGTGGTGCAGAAGGCGGTGACCAGGACGATCACGCGCCAGGCGTTCGCGCCGGTGCTGCGGCGGCAGTTCGGCGCGCAGACGATCCTGGCGAAGCGGGCGGCGCCGCCGACCGGGTGGCGCCGCCGGGCGTGGCGGCTGCCGATCAGCCTGTTCCGCGCGGGGCTGGGCTGGCTGGTGCCGCACCGGATGATGCTGCTGACGCACACCGGCCGCAGCTCGGGGCAGCCGCGCCAGGCGGTGATCGAGATCGTCGCGCGGGACGGCAGGAGCGTGGTCGCGGCGTCGGGGTTCGGCACGGGCGCCGACTGGTACCGCAACGTGCTGAAGACGCCGGAGGTCACGATCCAGATCGGCGGGCATCCCCGCCCTGCCGTCGCCGTTCCCCTGTCCGCCGCCGAGGGCGCGGACATCATGGCCACGTACGCCGCCCGCCACCCGGCGGCGGCCCGGCGGCTCTGCGCCCTGATGGGGTTCGACGACGTGCTGGACTTCCGGCAGATCGGCGGGCGGATCCCGTTCGTGCGCTTCAGTGCGCCACGTTGACGCGCTGTGACGGGGTGGTCGGGTTCTCCAGCTCGTCCACCAGCGCCACGGCGTAGTCCTCGGCGGTGATGAACGGGCCGACCAGGGTGTCGCCGCCCTTGCGGTAGGCGCCGGTGCGCTCGCCGGGGGCGATCTGGGCGGCCGGGGAGATGTAGGTCCAGCGCAGGTCGTCCGCCTCGGCCCGGATCACGTCGAGCAGCGCGGCCTGCGCCAGCGCCTCCTTCTTGTAGATCTCGGGGAAGTCGGGGGTGTCGACCAGGCGGGCGCCGGGCGCGATCTCCAGGCTGCCCGCGCCGCCGACGACCACGAGGCGGCCGACGCCCGCGGCGCGCAGGGCGGCCAGGACCGCGCGGCCGGCGGCCAGCAGCGGGGCCTCGGGCTCGGTGCCGTCCCTGGGCGGGGCGATGGACAGGACCACCGCGTCCTTGCCCTTGGCCAGGGCGGTGATGGCCGCGACGTCGGCGGCGTCGGCGGTCTGGGTGCCGTCCTTGCCCGAGCGGGTGACGCCGGTGACCTCGTGGCCCCGGTTCGCGGCCTCGGCGGCCACCCGGCTGCCGATCATTCCACTGGCGCCGATCAGCAGGATGTTCATTGTGGACCTCCTCAGTTGCGGTTGCGACTGCGAAGGTATCCATTGGATACTGGTTACTTCAACGTGCCATTGCTACCTTTGGGAAACCATGACGAACGGCGATGCTTTCGACCCGAACTGCCCCACCCGGCTGGTGCTCGACCGGATCGGCGACAAATGGTCGGTGCTGGTCGTGCTGAGCCTGCGCCACGGGCCGAAGCGCTTCACCGAACTGCGCGACATGATCGGAGGGGTGACGCCCAAGGTGCTGACCCAGACCCTGCGCGCCATGGCCGCCGACGGGCTGCTCACTCGGGAGGTGTTCGCGGAGGTGCCGCCCCGGGTGGAGTACACGCTGACCCCGCTCGGCCGCTCGCTGCAGGAGCCCATCCAGGCGATCACCGACTGGGCGGAGCAGTACGTCACCGAGGTCATGGCCGCGCGGGAGAGCCGGCAGGGGCGGGAACGCTGACCCGCCCCCGCCGGGAGTCCTCCGCTACGGGTTGCCGTTGATCAGTGCCATGGCCAGGTCGGGGCTGAACTGCCCGGCCGGCGTGGTCGGCGCGATGCCGCACCTGCCGTCGGAGTCGCCGGGCACCTTGACCCAGTAGTGGTACTCGGCGCCCGAGGCCGGCTTGGCCGGGGCGGCGCCCAGCTTGCGGTTCGGCGGGTTGCACCAGTCGTCCTCGGGCGTGGAGTCGCCGGGGTAGGGGCCGTTGCCGTTGCGGCTGGTGTCGATCACGAACGGCTTGTTCCCGTGGGCGGGCGCCAGCAGGTTCTTGACGTCCGTGCCGTAGGTGGTGGTCTGGTCGGTCCACTTGTAGTTGGAGACGTTCAGCGAGAAGCCGCGGGTGTTGGCGATGCCGGCCTTGCCGAGGCGGGTGACCAGGTCGTTCTTGTTGGTCACCCAGCCGGAATTGCCCGCGTCGAGGTAGACCCAGGCGTTCGGCGCGCCGGCCTTCAGGACCTGGGTCGCGTCCAGGAGGATCCGGTACTGGTCCTCCGGGTCCCCGCCGACCTGCGTCACGCAGGGGGCGGCGGCGACGGCGTCGGGCTCCAGGATCACGACCGCGTGGCGGCTGCCGATCGCCCGCGCGAACGCGGTGATCCACGCGTGGTAGGCGGCCGCGTCGGCCGCGCCGCCGTTGGAGTGGGTGGCGCAGGCGTCACGGTAGGGGATGTTGTACGCGACCAGCATGGGCAGCTTGTCGGCCGCCTGCGCGGCGCCCACGTAGTCGTCCACGGCCTTGGTCAGGTCGCCGAACCAGCCGCCGAACCACATGAAGATCGGCTTGGTGGCGATGCCATTGTTGATCGCCTCGGCCTTGGCCCGATGGGCGTCCCAGTTGTTCCTGACCCACACGGCCGGGTTGGACTCGCCGGAGACGAACAGGCCGGTCGGCCGGGTCGCCTGGGTCTCCATGAGCGAGACGTTGTCGAACCACACCGTGGCCGCCCGGTCCTTCGAGCCGACCTGGAACGTCACCTCGACGGTGAGGTCGGAGGCGTCGGCCGGGGCCTTGGCCGTGAAGGTGTACAGGAAGCGCTTGCTCGTGGTCGTGACCGGGAACGTCGTGCCCAGCGACTGGTTCTGGCCCGGCGTCTTGAGGTACTGGACGGTCGTGGCCGGAGTGAACGCCTCCGAGCCCTGGGCGTCGAAGGAGAGCGTGTAGGTCCTGCCCGGCTTCAGCGTGGCGGTGGTGTTGGCCGCCGTCATGGCGTTCCACGGGTCGTTGACCCGGGTCTTGGCCCGGACCTTCATCCGGCCCGCGTCGGCGGTGACCTCGGCCTGGTCGATCTGCTTCCAGCCGGCGACGCCGCCGCCGAACCCGCCGTTGGCGACGAGCTGCGCCGCCGCTGATGCGGGGGTGGGCGCCGTGAGAAGTGCCGCCGCGACGGCGGTCAACGCCACTGCGGCCTTTGCTGCGAAAAATCGCACTACATCACCTTTCATTGGTTCTAGCGGAGTGGGTGTCGGCGGAGTGGGTGTCGGCGGAATGGGTTTCAGCGGAACGGGTGTCGGCGAAGGCTGTGAGCCATGCCAGGGCGGAGTTCCAGTTGACGGCGACCTCGTTGGTCGCATAGGAGCCGATGTCGTCGATGTAGCACTTGGCGGGGGCGCAGCCCTGGAGGTTGCGCTGGGCGACCGAGTCCTGCAGGCCGCTGTTCGGGCCGCCCGCGAGAGATCCCGGCGCGGGGTACGGCAGCGCCGGGTCGAGCTGGTGCGCCCAGAACCGGTGATGCTGGTTCCGGGCAGCGCGCTCGCCGTAACCGGTCACGTAGGACTGGTTGAGGGCGTTGCGCCCGAGGAGATAGTCAAGGGATTCGACCGCCGCCTCCCGATATTTCGGGACACGGGTGAGCTCGTAGGCGTAGGCCAGCACCAGCGCCGTGTTGGCCGTCGCGCTGCTGGAGCCCCAGACATACTTGCCATCGGGCGGCAGGAACGGATTGGCGTAGCCCTGCGCCCGCAGGTCGGCCAGATGCCGGTCGGCCACGCGGGCCACCCGGCCGGTCAGCTTGAGCGCCGCGAGCGGGCCGAGCTTGCCGCGTACCCGGGCCAGCGCCAGGTCGGCCAGCCCGCCGGTGTCCTTCCAGGAGAAGTTCTCCGTGGTCAGACCGGTGGTGACCGCCTTGAGGTAGGAGCGCCGGCCGGTGGCGGCGAACAGCTCGGCCGCCGCCCACGAGAACTCGTCGCTCACCTTGGTGTCGTCGTACGGCCCGCCGCCCACGCTCTCGGCGGGTGCGAACAGGGCCGGGTTCGCGTGCGCCGCGTCCCAGGCCCGGCGCGCGGCCTCCAGGCAGCGGGCCGAGAACGCGCGGTCGAAGCGCTGGTAGACGCGGTGGCAGCGGGCGCCGACCGCGGCCAGGTTCAGGGTCGCTGCGGTGGAGACGGGGAAGAGCAGGCGGGGCTGGGCGTCGGCCTCCGGGCGCAGCGGGAGACCGGTCCAGGCGGCGTCGTGGATCTTGTGGTGGACCATGCCGTCGGGGCGCTGCATGCGCAGCAGGAAGTCCAGCTCCCACCTGGCCTCGTCGAGGACGTCGGGCAGCCTGCCGCCGGACTCCGGGATGGCCAGCCGTACGTCGCCGGACTGCTCGTAGGCGTCGATGAGCTGCCAGGCGGCGAGCGCGCCGTTGACCACGTACTTGCCGTGGTCGCCCGCGTCGTACCAGCCGCCGCGCACGTCCATCCGGTAGTCGCAGGCGCCCGGGGCGCACGGGACGTCGAGGTCGCCCTGGTTGGGGGCGACGCCTGCGTGCCCGGCGGGGCGGGCGTAGGCCTGGCCCACGTGCCCGGCCTCGATGGGGGTGCCGGACCGGTTGTGGTAGAAGTACGCGAGCGCGTCCCTGCGCAGCTTGCCGTACAGGCCCGCGTCGATCTCGAAGGGCTCGCTGACCTCGTCGCCGACGGCGAGGCGGAAGGCGCCCCGCGCCCGATATCTGGTGAAGTCGGCGGTGTGGACGTGGTCCCCCGACATCGCGTCGTCGCCGAAGACCCGCGTGAAGCCGGTGGCGACCGCCCGGCCGGAGGCGTCGAGGAGCCGCCAGGGCAGCGGCGCGCGCGACGGGGTGACGACCGTGGCCCGCTTGGGGCCGCCGGGCAGGTAGCCGAGCTGGTTGACGCGTACCGGCGAGCCGAGGTCGCGCACCCCGCCGGGCGGGATCACGCCGCCGGTGAAGGAGATGTCGTCCAGGCACAGCGTGTACGCCTCGCTCGCGCCGCCCATCTGGAAGGCGATCTGCGACTTGGCCTCGTCGATCGTGGACGTGCCGGTGATCTCGAACGTGCGGGGGGTGGTGGTGACGTCGGCGCCGCCCGCGATCGGGGTGGTGTGCGGCGGCCCGCTCATCTGGGCGATCGCCTTGATCGTGACGTCCTTCGTGGCCACCGCCGTGAACACCAGCTTGTACGGCTGGCCGTTCTCCAGCGGGATGTCGTTCTGGCCGATCATCGAGTCCCAGGGGTTGACCGTGCCGGCGGGCACCTCGGCGCACAGCCGCCCCGCCTCGACCCGGGACGGCGTGGTCTCGCTGCTCCACCACGGCTCCTTGGAACCGCCGCCGAACGTGCCGTTCAGCACGCGTTCGTAGGTCGCCTCGGCCTGGGCGGGAGCGGCGGGCAGTAAGGCCGCCGCCACGGTCAGCGCGCACGCCAGCCGCGATCGAAAAGACATGCCGGACCTTCTCTCGAAGCGGTCCGGCGGCGTCGGCGTGATCTTTACTGACAAGGAGGGTCAGCGTCAAGAGGGAAATTTCCGTTATGCCGGAGACCTTTCACACGGACCGAATCATGGTCTAACGTCATGGGAGCGCTCCCATACGGAGCTAGACACCGGTGCCGGCGGCGTCAAACGCAGGCCCCTCGTCCAGTTTCCCAGAGAGGTACCCCCCGCATGACGACTCACGTTCGCCGCGGACTCTTCGCCGCGGTCACCCTCGCAAGCCTGGTGGCCACGGCCGCCTGCGGCGGCGCCGCCAAGGAGGAAACCCCCCAGGCGGGCGGGAAGATCGAGCTGGTCGTCAAGACCTTCAGCAAGTTCGGCTACGAGGAACTGTACAAGAAGTACGAAGCCTCCCACCCGAACATCACGATCAAGGAAGAGAACATCGCCCAGCTCGGCGACTACCTTCCCAAACTCCAGCAGTGGATGGCCGCGGGCAGCGGCGCCGGCGACGTCGTCGCCCTGGAGGAGGGCATCCTCGTCCAGTTCATGGCCAAGCCCGGCAACTTCGTCAACCTCCTCGACCACGGCGCCGCCCCGCTCCAGGACAAGTTCCTCGAATGGAAGTGGAAGCAGGCCCTCACCCCCGACGGCAAGACGCTGATCGGCCTCGGCACCGACGTCGGCGCCCAGGGCATGTGCTACCGCCGCGACCTGTTCGAGAAGGCCGGGCTGCCGACCGGCCGCGAGGAGGTCGGCAAGCTCTGGCCCACCTGGGCGGACTACACCGAGACCGGCAAGAAGTTCGTGGCGGCCGTCAAGGAGGCGAAGTTCTTCGACTCCGCGGGCGGCATCTTCCAGAACGTCCTCATGCAGCAGGGCGACCACACCTACTTCGACACCGCCAACAAACTCGTCATCGACACCAACCCCGGCGTCAGGACCGCCTGGGACACGACCACGGCCATGGTCGGCGCGGACCTGTCGGCCAAGCTCCAGATGTGGGGCCCGCAGTGGAACGCCGGGTTCAAGAAGGGCTCGTTCGCCACCATCGCCTGCCCGGCCTGGATGCTCGGACTGATCAAGGAGCAGGCCGGCGACGGGCTCAAGGGCCAGTGGGACGTGGCCCGCGTACCCGGCTCGGGCGCGGTGCGCGGCGGCTCGTTCCTGGCGGTGCCCAAGCAGAGCAGGCACCCGAAGGAGGCGGCCGAGCTGGCCAAGTTCCTGACCAGCCCGGAGGGGCAGCTGGCGGCGTTCAAGGCGGAGAACAACTTCCCGTCCTCGCCGCAGGCCATCGACGACCCGGCGGTGCGGGCGTTCACGAACGAGTACTTCAACAACGCGCCGGTCGGCCAGATCTTCGGCGAGTCGGCCAAGACGCTGAAGCCGGTCTACCTCGGCCCCGGCAACCAGGCTGTGGGCGACCGCGTGGGCGAGGCGCTTCTGGCCCTCGAACAGGGCAAACTCGACGCCGCCCAAGCCTGGACCAAGGCCCTCACCGACGCCAAACGCAGCGCGAAATAGCCCGGTTTCTGCCGTGCTTCTGTTTTTTGCGCCATCTGTCGCGCTTCTGGCCGTTGTGCTGCCGTCCGTTGTGCTTCTGTCCGTCACCCCGCCATCCGTTACGGCGACGCCACCCCCACGCCACCCGCCGCCATGGGCTGGCGCCGATCGTGGGGGTCGCTTCTCACGCCGGACGTGGTGCGCGCCGTCACGGCCATCGCCGGCCATCCGAGGGGGCTGAGTCGTGAGTGTTGATCTCGGGGTGAAACCGTCGGCCAGAGGCGGGCACGCCAAGAAGGTTCCCAAGTCCAGTCTCCGGTCGCGCTTCGACCGGAACGCCGCGCCGTACCTCTATATCGCGCCCTTTTTCGTGATTTTTGCGTGTTTTGGGCTATTTCCATTGATCTACACGGCTTGGGTGTCGCTGCACAAGTGGGATCTTGTCAGCGGGAACCAGGGGTTCGTCGGGCTCGAGAACTTCGCCGTGCTGTTCGCCGATCCGGACTTCTGGAACGCGGTCGTCAACACGGTCGGGATGTTCCTTGTCGCCGGCGTGCCGCAGTTGCTCATCGCGCTGGTGCTGGCCAGTCTGCTCAACCGGCCGCTGCGCGGGCTGACGTTCCTGCGCATGGGCGTGCTGGCGCCGATGATCACCTCGATCGCGGCGGTGGCGATCGTGTTCTCGCAGCTGTTCTCGCGGGACGCGGGACTGGCCAACTGGGCGATCGGGCTCGTCGGCGTGGAGCCCGTCGACTGGCAGGCCGACAAGTGGTCGTCGTGGACGGCGATCGCAGTCATGGTCGACTGGCGCTGGACCGGCTACAACGCGCTGATCTACCTCGCGGCCATGCAGTCGATCCCGCGCGACGTCTACGAGGCCGCCGAGCTCGACGGGGCCTCGAAGGCGCGGCAGTTCTGGCAGATCACCATCCCGATGATCAAGCCCGCGGTGATCTTCACGGTGATCATGTCGACGATCGGCGGCATGCAGCTGTTCACCGAGCCGCTGCTGTTCGGGCAGGGCGACCTGACCGGCGGCAGCCTGCGGCAGTTCCAGACCGCCGCCATGTACATGTTCCAGCAGGCCTTCGAGGAGTTCGACTACGGATACGGCTCCGCCGTCGCCTGGATGATCTTCGTCCTCATCGTGCTGATCGCGCTGGTGAACTACCTGATCTCCAGGAGGATGAAGTGATCAGGCGGAACAAGCTGGTCTACCTGACCCTGCTCGCCGCGATCGTGATCTCGGTCTTCCCGCTCTACTGGATGTTCGTCATCGCCACGCGGACCAACGACGTCGTCGGCCAGTACCCGCCGCCCATGACGCCGGGCGGGGAGCTCGGCGCCAACGTCACCCGGCTGTTCGAGGCCGAGCAGGCCAACTTCGCGCTCGGCATGCTCAACTCGGCCCTCGCCTCGGTCGCGGTGACGGTCTCGACCGTGTTCTTCTGCTCGCTGGCCGGGTTCGCCTTCGCCAAGCTGAAGTTCCGGGGGCGCGGGGCGCTGCTGGTGATCGTCCTGGGCACGATGATGATCCCCGTCCAGATGGGGATCATCCCGCTCTACATGGTCATGGTGGAGCTGGGCTGGCAGAACACCATGCAGGCGGTCATCGTGCCGTTCCTGGTGTCGGCGTTCGGGGTGTTCCTGATGCGGCAGTACGCGATCAGGGCGGTGCCCGACGAGCTGATCGAGGCGGCGATCGTCGACGGGAGCTCCAGCTTCCGCGTCTACTGGAGCGTCGTGCTGCCCGCGCTGCGGCCGGGCGCGGCTGTACTGGCGCTCTTCACGTTCATGGGGACCTGGAACGAGTTCATCTGGCCGAGGGCGGTGCTGGAGGCGGACAACCCGACCGTCCAGTTCTCGCTCAGCCAGCTCGCCACCGAGTACTACACCGACTACACGCTGATGTTCGCCGGGACGCTGGTGGCGACGCTGCCGCTGCTCGCCGTCTTCATCGTCTTCGGCCGCCAGATCATCGGCGGCATCATGGAAGGAGCCGTCAAGGCATGAGCAGTTCGTTTCTCTGGGGTGCGGCGACGTCCAGCTACCAGATCGAGGGCGCGTTCGCGGATGACGGCAGGGGGCCGTCCATCTGGGACACCTTCAGCCGCACGCCGGGCAAGGTGCGCGACGGTGAGAACGGTGACGTGGCCTGCGACCACTACCACCGCTACCTCGACGACGTGCGGCTGATGGCGGGGCTCGGGTTGCGGGCCTACCGGTTCTCGGTGGCGTGGCCGAGGATCGTGCCGGAGCGGGGAGTGGTGAACCAGGCGGGCCTGGACTTCTACCGGCGCCTCGTGGACGCGCTGCTGGAACGTGGCATCACGCCGTGGCCGACGCTCTACCACTGGGATCTGCCGCAGTACTTGGAGGACGCGGGCGGGTGGCCCAACCGCGACACCGCCTACCGGTTCGCCGAATATGCCGACATCGTGCACACGGCGTTGTCCGACCGGGTGGAGAACTGGACCACGTTGAACGAGCCGTGGTGCTCGGCCTTGCTCGGGTACGCCAACGGTGAGCACGCGCCGGGGCGGGCCGAGCCTGAGCAGGCGGTGAAGGCCGTGCATCATCTCCTGCTGGGGCATGGGCTGGCCGTACCACTTTTGTCCGGAAATATCGGCATCACCTTGAATATGTCGCACGTGACGCCCGCCACGACCTCGCCCGCCGACGTGGACGCGGCCCGCCGCATCGACGGCATCCAGAACCGCCTGTTCATCGACCCCGTCCTGCTCGGCGCCTACCCCGAGGACGTGCTGGCGGACCTGTCCCACCTCAGCGACTTCAGCCACGTGAAGGACGGCGACCTGGCCACGATCTCCCGCAAGCTCGACATGCTGGGCATCAACTACTACTCCCCCGCCCTCGTCGCCGCCGCAGACCCCGTCCCCTCCGGCACCACCCCGTGGATCGGCGCCGAGTCGGCGCACTGGGTGGACGGCGGCCGCCCCCGCACCGGCATGGGCTGGGAGATCGACGAGAACGGCCTGCTGGACCTGCTGCAGCGGGTGGTCAAGGACTATCCCGCGATCGACCTCTACATCACCGAGAACGGCGCCGCCTTCGCCGACTCGGTCAGCTCCGGCGGCGCGGTCCACGACCCGGAGCGCATCGACTACCTGGAGCGGCACATCTCCGCCTGCGCCGAGGCGGTGAACAGGGGCGTGCCGCTCAAGGGCTACTTCGCCTGGTCCCTGCTGGACAACTTCGAGTGGGCCCACGGATACGGCCAGCGCTTCGGCATCGTCCACGTGGACTTCGGCACGCAGAAGCGCACCCCGAAGGACTCCGCCCTCTGGTACGCCGCCCGCATCCGCAAGGGCCTGCTTTGACCGCCGCTCGGACGGGAGGCCGGAGGTGGTGAGCGGGGCCAGGAAGCGGGTCACGCTGGAGGAGGTGGCGGCGCACGCCGGGGTCGGCCGGGGCACCGTGTCGCGGGTGATCAACGGGGCGGAGAACGTCAGCCCGGAGACCCGGGAACTGGTGGAGCGGGCCGTCGCGGAGCTCAACTACGTGCCCAACCACGCCGCGAGGTCCCTGGCGGCCAGCCGTACCGACAGCATCGCCTTGGTGATCGCCGAGCCTGAGGCGAGGCTCTTCTCCGACCCGTTCTTCGCCGGGATCATCCGCGGGATCACCTCGGAGCTGACCGCCACGGGCCGGCAGTTGCTGCTGACGATGGCGGGGACGCCGGAGGAGCGGGCGAACCTGGAGGGGTACCTGTCGGGCGGGCACGTCGACGGCGTGCTCCTGCTGTCGCAGCACCGCGACGATCCGCTGCCGGGGTTCCTGGTGAACATCGGGGTGCCGACGGTGCAGGGCGGGCGCTCGATCGGGCCGCAGGTCGTGCCGCAGATGGTGGACGTGGACAACCATCTGGGCGCGCATGTCGCCGTCGGCCACCTGCTGGAGCGCGGACGCAGGAAGATCGCGACGATCTCCGGGCCGATCGACATGATCGCGGGGCTGCACCGGCTGGGCGGCTACCGGGAGGCGCTCATGCTGGCGGGCCTGCCCGAGTACATCGCCCACGGGGACTTCACCGAGCTCAGCGGCGCCCGCTGCATGCGCGAACTGCTGGAGCGCACGCCCGATCTGGACGCGGTCTTCGCCGCCTCCGACCTCATGGCCGTCGGCGCGCTGCGGGTGCTGGCCGAGGCGGGGCGGCGGGTGCCGCAGGACGTGGCGGTGGTCGGGTTCGACGACTCCAGCCACGCGCAGTTCACCGGGCTCAGCTCGGTGCACCAGCCCATCGAGGACATGGGCAGGGAGATGGTCAGGCTGCTGACCTCGCTCATCTCCGGGCTCGGCGCCGGCGAGCGTCCGTCGCGCGCCGCGCTGGTCCTCACCCCACACCTAGTGATCCGTGAATCGAGCTAAAGCATGGAATTTCGTCATCTCGGGCGCAGCGGCCTCATGGTCAGCGAGATCGCCTACGGCAACTGGATCACCCACGGCTCGCAGATCGACGAGGACCGGGCCCGCGCCTGCGTCCGCGCCGCGCTGGACATGGGCATCACCACGTTCGACACTGCCGACGCCTACGCGGAAGGCCGCGCCGAGGAGGTGCTCGGCCGCGCCCTCCGGACGGAACGGCGCGACGAGATCGAGATCTTCACCAAGGTCTACTGGCCGACCGGCGGCGGAAGGAACAACCGCGGCCTCAACCGCAAGCACATCCTGCGCTCGGCGGAGAACTCCCTGCGCCGCCTGGGCACCGACTACATTGACCTCTACCAGGCCCACCGCTACGACTACAGCACCCCGCTAGAGGAAACGCTCCGGGCCTTCGACGACCTGGTACGCCAGGGCAAGGTCCTCTACGTGGGCGTCTCGGAGTGGACCGCCCCCGAGATCGCCGAGGCGCTCGGCGTGGCCCGCGACATGGGCCTCGACCGGATCGTGTCCAACCAGCCGCAGTACAACATGCTGCGCCGGGTCATCGAGCCCGAGATCGTGCCGCTGTGCGAGCGCGAGGGCGTGGGCCAGGTGATCTTCCAGCCGATGGCGATGGGCGTGCTGACCGGCAAGTACCCGCCCGGCGCCCCTCCTCCGTCCGGCACCCGCGCCACCGACCCGGAGGGCGGCCAGTACGTGACCCGGCTGCTGACGGACGACGTCCTGACCCGCGTCCAGAACCTCCGCCCCCTGGCCGCCGACCACGGCCTCACGCTCGCGCAACTGTCGATCGCGTGGACGCTGGCCAACCCGAACGTCTCCAGCGCCATCGTCGGCGCCTCCCGCCCGGAGCAGATCACGGACTCGGCGGCGGCAGCGGGCGTCCGCCTCGGCCCCGACGCCCTGAAGGCGATCGACGAGACCCTCGGCACCATCATCGAACACCACCCCACCGGCCCCCCAAGCCCCCAATCCCGCCCCTAACCGCTTTCCCGTACCGCTGCGAGTTTCCGCGCGTCCGGCCGCCGACCTTCTCGCCGGGGTTCTGCCTACCAACCCCCGGGTTGCGACAAGCCGGGTTCTGTGCGTTCGCCTCGCCGGGGTGCCGCGTGCCAACCCACCGGGTTACGGCCGGGTTCTGTGCGTTCGCCTCGCCGGGGTGCCGCGTGCCAACCCCCTTGCGGGGTTACGGCAAGCCGGGTTGCCCGGTCCGCCGTACCCCGCCGGGGTCTGTCGAGCGATGGTCGTGAGGGCTCACGGGGTGCTCGCCGTGACAACTCCGCTCTTGGCCGGTTGAGGGCTCGGGCTCAGCGGCGTTCGTTCACGCAGCGCAGGACCGGGTAGCGGGTCAGCGCCTTGTGGTCCAGGTGCTGAGTCGTGGTGATGTGGAAGGTGGTGCTCTCCCCCGGCAGCAGGGTGACCAACTGGTCGTCGATCTTGGCGTCGGGGGCGAGGCGGTCGGGGAAGACGGCCAGGTCGCGCAGGATCGTCCTCGCGGTCACCCGCAGCCGCACGCCGTCGTTCACCGGCTCCACCTCGGTCGTGTAGTCGGCCACCGGGTAGCCCATCTCGGGGTCCTCCTCGGCCGGGCGCAGCGCTCTCGTGCCGTCCAGTTCGGCGACCAGCAGTTCGCCCGTCGCCAGGTCGGCTATCGCGGGTTCCACGCCCAGCACGGCCCTCGGCTCGACCCTGATCGTCACCGACTCCTTGGCCAGCGTCTCGCCGGTGACGGACATCCTGGTGATCGCCAGTTCGCCCTCCCACGGCTCGGCGGAGTCGTTGACCGCCACCAGTTCGGTGCCCTGGAAGGTGAGGAGCCGGGGGGCGTAGGCGCGGCGCATGCCGTACCAGAGAGGCTTCTTGCGGCCGTCACCGTCTACGGCCGACCAGGACGTGACCGGCCAGCAGTCGTTGAACTGCCAGATGATCGTGCCCATGCAGTACGGCATGAGCGCGCGGAAGCGCTCGACGCCGAAGGCCATCGCGCGGGCCTGGTTGAGCTGGGTGTAGTAGTGCCAGTCGTCGAACGTCTCCGGCCGCGGCAGGTGCGCGCCGAGGCCGCGCAGGAGCTTGTCCTGGCCGCCGATCGCCTTCTGCGGGGAGGAGTCGGGCGTGAGCGGCTGGTCGGAGGAGGCCCTGCGCAGGGTGGCGTAGGCGGGCGGGCCCTGGAAGCCGAACTCGGCCACGAAGCGTGGAGTGTAGTTCGCGTAGTGCGTGTAGTCCTGGGCGTTCCAGACGGTCCAGATGTGGATCGTGCCACGCGAGGGGTCGTTCGGGTCGCGGTCGGGCGTGCCAGAGTAGGGGCTGCCCGGCCAGTACGCGCGCGCCGGGTCGACCTCGTTCACGACGCGCGGCAGCAGATCCTGGTAGAAACCCTCTCCCCAGGTACGCCCGGCGAGCTCCTTCTTCCAGCCCCAATGCCAGAAGCCCTCGATGTTCTCGTTGTTGCCGCACCACAGGACCAGCGACGGATGGCGCATCAGGCGGGCCACGTTGTCGCGGGCCTCGGCCTCGACCTCGCTCCAGAGGGGCTCCTCCTCCGGGTAGGCGGCGCAGGCGAACGGGAAGTCCTGCCAGATGAGCAGGCCGCGCTCGTCGGCGAGGTCGTAGAAGGCGTCCGACTCGTACGTGCCGCCGCCCCAGACGCGCAGGAGGTTGGCTCCGACGTCGGTGGCCTGGGTGAAGCGCTCGGCCAGGTTCGCGGCGGTGACGCGGGCGGGGAAGCAGTCGTTCGGGATCCAGTTGAAGCCCTTGACGTAGACGGGGGCGCCGTTGACCGTCAGGCGGAAAGCCTCCCGGTCGACGTGGACGTCGCGGAAGCCGATGCGCTCGGTCCGCACCTGGTCCCCGAGCCGCACCGTCAGCTCGTACAGCCGGGCCTCCCCATACCCTCGGGGCCACCACAGCTCCGGGTCCTCCACCCGCATCCGCAGGACGGCACTGGTCTGCCCGGCGGCCAGCCGTACCCGCGCCTCGGCCCCCGCCGCCTCCGCGACCACCTCGCACGCGGCGGGACGGGCGTGCTCCACCCGGACGCGCACCTCGACCTCGCCGTCGGCCCGCGCGGTCGGCAGCACCTCCGCCAGCCGCGCGCCCGACCAGGACTCCAGCCCGATCGCCCGCCAGATGCCCGCCGTGACCAGCGTCGGCCCCCAGTCCCAGCCGAAGTTGCAGGCCATCTTCCTGATGAAGGGGTACGGCTCCGCGTAGGCGCCGGGCCGCTCCCCCAGCTCGGCGCGGCGGGCCTCGGCGTAGGCGTAGGGCGAGTCGAAGTGGACGGTCAGCGTGTTGGCGCCCTCGCGCAGCAGGTGTTCGACCGCGAAGCGGTAGGTCCGGTGCATGTTGGCGGTGCGGCCCGCCTGCATGCCGTTGACCAGCACGGTCGCCACGGTGTCGAGCCCGGCGCAGACCAGGTCCACGCGGTCCTCGCCGGTGTCGGTCCAGTCGAACGTCGTCTCGTAGGTCCAGGGGGTGCGGCCGATCCAGGCGAGCCGTTCCTCGTTGCGGTCGAGGTAGGGGTCGTCGATCAGGCCCGCCGTCAGCAGATCGGTGTGTACGCAGCCGGGGACCGTGGCGGGGATGCCGGAGAAGTCCGAGCCGGTCAGGGTCCAGCCTTGGTGCAGGGTGCGCAAGTCATCTCCACTGGTGGGGGCCGGGTTGACGCTAGGGCGGACGTGACAACGTTGTCAAGATCAGCCAGGTTGACCTGATCTCCAGACAATTCGCGAAATTTACGGCAAGGTCGGTGAGAATCCCGACATAGCGCGAGGTTCCCGCTCATGGATCTGTCGTCCTGCCCAGTCTGCGACACCGTCCAGCCCCAGCGCGCCCCTTCCTGCCCGCAATGCGGCACGGTACTGACCGGGGCGGCGGCCGAGGAGTACGCGGCGGTCGCGAAGTCGCTGGCAGCCCTGGACCACGAACGCGCCGCCCTCCTGGCCCGCCGCGAAACCGCCCTGACCCGCCTCCGCGCCACGGCAACGGTGACCGGCAACCACCCCACCCCACCCGAGCCAACAACCCCCGAACCCCCGACCGCCGAGGCCACGACCCCCAGACCCACGCCCGCCGCGTCCGCGATCCCCGAGCCCGCGACGGCCAGGTCCGAACCCGCCGCGTCCACAGCCCCCGAGCCCGCGACTGTCGGGGCCGCGTCCGCCGGGTCCGCGACACCCGAGCCCACGGCCATCGGGCGGGAGTCGGCCGGACAAGCGGCCACCAGACCGGCGGGCGGTGAGAGCGGTGGTGGCAGGCGGTGGGATCTGTCGCATCGGGCCGTGCAGAACGTGCTGCTCGGCCTGGGCGGTGTGCTGCTGTCGATCGCCGCCATCGTGTTCACGCTGGTCAGCTGGGACGTCCCCGCGTTGCGTGCGCTGATCCTGTGCGCGTTCACGCTGGGCGTGCTGGCGGTCCCCTGGCTGCTGGTACGCCGCCGCCTGGCCGCCACCGCGGAAACCGTCGCCTACCTGGGCCTGGTCCTCCTCCCCCTGGACGGCGTGGCCATCGCCCAAGCCCTGTCCGGCCCGCCCTCCGAGGCAGGCACGGCGGCGCCGCACCCGTTCTGGATCGTGGCCCTGGCCGCCGCCGCCCTGACGGTGCTCTGGTCGGCCTACGCCTGGATGTCGCCGCTACGCCTGCCCGCCCCCACGGCGATCGTCCTGGCCAACGTCGCCCTGGGAGCGATGGCCCTCGCCGTCCTCGACATGTCGGTGGCGGGACTGCCCTGGGCGGCGGCCGTGGCCGTCCTGGCCTGCGCGGCCGACTACGCCCTGTGGCGGGTGGCCCGCGACCGCCTGGCCGTCCTCGAGTACGCGGTCTCCGCCGCCGTCGCCGCCCTCGCCGGGACGGCGGCCCTGGCCCTGGGCATCATGGTGGCCGCCACCGCGGAGCCCGCCGTGGCCCCGGCCGCCGCCGCGACGCTGGCCGCGATGACGGCCCTGTTCGCCGCGTGGGCGCTGTCGGCCCGCGGGGCGGCCTGGCGCTTCCCGGTGGCCGCCGCCTCGGGCCTGGCCGCCATGTCCACCTTGGCCGCAATCCCCCTGTCCCTGCTGACCCCGGAGAACCTGACCGCCCTGGCAGGCCTGCTCACCCCGGAAACCCCGCCCTTCCCGGCAAACGGCCCAGAGAGGTTCTGGAGCACGGCCGGACCCTGGGGTGTGGGCGGGTCCTGGGGCGCGACCGGCCCGTGGCAGGTGACCGTCTGGGCGGCGGCGGCCTGTGTGGTTCTGGCGGTCGTGCGCCACCTGCCGGCCGGGCTGCGTCCCGGCGTGCGCGGCGGCGTGCTCGTCGTGCTCCCGCTGGCCGCCGTCTTCGCCGGCCCCTCCCTGCTGACCGTGGCCACGGCGCCCTTCTCCTGGCTCGCCAGCCCATGGCCCGCGGCACCGCTGGACGTACCCGCACGCCAGATCTGGCAGGTGAGCGCGGGCGACGCCGTCACGCTGGGCCTGCTCGCCCTGGCCCTGTCGCTGGCCGCGGTGGGCGATCGGCGGTGGCGCCGGGCCGGGGTGTGGGTGCTGGGATCGGGCGCGGTGGTGGTGCTGCCGGTCGGGGCGGGCCTGCCGTACCCGATGGCGCTGCTGGTCGTCGCGGGGACCGCGGCGTTCGCGCTGTGGACGGGCGCGCGGCGGGCCGGGCCCGCCGTCTGGGTGGGCGGCTATCTCGCGGCGCTGGCCGTGTGCTGGTCGCTGGCGGATCGCGAGGCCACCGTGCTCGTGGCGGCGGGGCTGGGCGCGGTGCTGGCGGTGGGGGCGGTCAGCGCGCGTACGGCGCCGGCCCAGGCCCTGACCGGCGCCGGGGCGACGCTGATGGCGGGGGTGCTCGCGCTGTCCCTGTTCTCAGGACCGGGCGCGGTGGCCGCAGGCGCCTGGGCGGCGGGGGCGCTGCTGGCCGTCAGGGCGTTCACGCTCGTGGTGACGCGGCCCTCGCGCAAGCTGACCCGTGCCGTGGTGGACGCCCCGACCATCGGCCGCACGCTGCTGCTCGGCCTGCTCGACCGGCTCACCCGCGCGGTTCGGCCCGGCGGGCGGGGCGCGGTGGAGGCGGCGGCCGTGGTGCTGAGCGCGTTCGCGATCTGGGTGAGCGGGCCGGAGCGCGCCCTGGTGATCGCCGTGGCGGCGGTGCTGGCCGCCTGTTCGGCGTGGCGCCGTCCGCGCGGCCGGTGGCGGGACGCGGCGGTGGCGGAGGCGGGCGTCCTGGCGGTGCTCGCGCCCTTCGCCCTCTCCAGTACGGCGGGCCCCGCCCTGTTCGGCCCCCTGACCTGGATCCGGAACGCCTGGCCGGAGGCGGCAGGATCGCCGGAGGAGTCGCTGCAATGGGCCCTCCCCGACCATCCGGACGGCGCGCTGCTCGCGGTGCTGATCCTGTCGGCGACCGCCGGAACGCTGGCGGCCGGGGCGCGCTGGGGCCGCGCGGCGGCCGCCGGGGTCGCCTCGCTGGCCTACCCGGTGGCGCTGACGGCGGTTCCGCTGGCGTCCGACCTGCCGTACTGGGTGTCGCTGGCCTTCCTCGTGGGCGTCACCGGCACGCTGGCCCTGTGGTCGGCCGTGGCCGCCACCGACCTGCCCGGTCTCGGCAGGACCGCGGGCACGGCGGGCGCGGCCGGGCTGTGGACCGGGACGCTGGCCGTCTCCTGGTCGCTGGCCGACCGGACCGCGACGCTGGCCGTCCTGGGCGCGATCGCCGCCATCGGCCTGCTCTGCGCGCTGCGCGGGCGCGGCTCCCCGGTCACCTCGGCGGCCTCGGCGGTGACCGGGCTGGCGATCGGCGCCGAAGGCGTGGCGGCGGCGCTCAGCGCCGGGGTCACCAGCGAGAACGCGGCGTTGCTGCTCCTGATGATCGCCGTCCTCCTGGTCAGGGCGGCCATGCTCACGCACCGCGCGGTGGCGGTGCCGCTCGGCGCGACCGCCGGCGTCCTCTGGACGGTGGCCCTGGGCATGGCGGGTGACGTCCTGAGGCTGTCGATCGTGCTCGCCGTGGGCGCGCTCGCCATGGCCGCGGCCTCCGCACGGCGCACGAGGAAGCAGCAGGAGGCGCTGGCCCTGGGCGCGATCCTGGCCGGCGCCGCCGCCCTGCTGCCGCATCTGCCCGCGTGGGTGATGGTCGTCGCGTTCCCCTACGGCTGGCTCGTCCGCCCCTGGGCGGGGGTGCCCGGTGAGGTGTTCGCGGTGGAGGAGACGTCGATGGCGCTACCCGGCGATCTCGGCGGCACCGGCACGCCGCTGGCCGTGGGAGTCCTGGTGACGGTCGCCTACGTGATCACGGCGCGGCGGCTGGGCGGCGGGCGGGCGGGCCTGGCGATGGCCACGGTGGCGGTACCGCTGTGTCTCCAACTGGTCCCGGTGGCGGCGATGCTGCCGTATGCGGGGGTGGCGGCGTTCCTGGGGTGTGTGGTGGTGGCGCTCGCCGTGCAGGCCGGGCGGGATCGTCTGGCGGGCTGGATGGCGCTCGTGCTGGCGGCGCACCTGGTGGTGTGGTCGCTGGCGGCGGCGCCGTACACGCTGGGGGTTCTCGCGGGGCTGACGCTGCTCGCTGGCGCGCTCGCGGTGCGGGCGCGCGACCTTCGCGTGCGGCGGGGCGCGGCCGCGACGGCCACCGTCGCGGGCGGCGGCCTGGCGCTGGCCGCGGCGCTCGCGGCCGGGCTGCCCGGGGAGCAGGCGGCGTTCGCGCTGATCGCCGTCGCGGCGCTGGCCGCGCTGACCGCCGCGCGGCTGCACCCCCGGCCGGTCGCGGTGGCCGTCGAGCTGCCGGGATGGGCACTGGCGGTGGCCGGGGTGCTGCTGACAACGAGCGAACCCGCTCTGGCCTGCCTGGCGCTGGCCACGACCGGGGTTCTGGCGCTGGCGGTGTCGCTGCGGCCCGAGCGCCGCGACACCCGCTGGGCCGGTCTGTTGCTCCTGCAGCTCGCGCTCTGGATCAAGCTGGCGCTCGAAGGGGTGACGGCGCCGGAGGCGTACACGGTGCCGCTGTCGGTCGCGGGGCTGATCGCGGCCTGGCTGGTACGGCGGCGCGACCCCACCGTCTCCTCCTGGATCGGGTACGGCTCCGCCCTGGCGCTGACCTTCCTGCCCAGCCTCGTGGCGGCCTGGAACGACCCGGCGCTCCTGCGCCCGCTCCTGCTGGGCGCCGCCGCCTTCGCCGCCACCCTGGCCGGAGCCCGCGCCCGCCTGCAGGCACCGCTGCTGCTCGGCGGGGCGGTCCTGGTGGTGACGGCGGCGCACGAGTTCGCCCCGGCGATCGGCGAGCTGGTCGGCCAGGGGCCGCGCTGGCTGCCGATCGCGCTGGCGGGCGCGTTCCTGCTGTTCACCGGCGCCACGTACGAGCACCGGCTGCGCGATCTGCGCCGCGTGCGCGGGCTGCTGGTGCGGATGCGCTAGGCGTTAGGGTCGTGCCATGGTCCGCGCCGACGCCGAACGCAACATCGAAGCCATCCTCGCCGCCGGACAACGCCTGCTGAGCGGCGATCCCGGTGCGAGCGTGGCGGAGGTGGCGAAGGCCGCGGGCGTGGGCCGGGTCACCCTTTACGGGCATTTCCCATCACGCGAGGACCTGGTGGACGCGGTCCTGGCCCGCGCGATCGCCGAGGCGCATCTGGCGCTGGACGACCCGGAGCTGGCCACGCTGCCCGCCCCCGACGCGCTCGCCCGGCTGGTGGGCTCGTCCTGGGAGACACTCAACCGGCACAGCCGCCTGTTCGTCGCCGCCGACCGCACGCTGCCGACCGAGCGCATCCGCGAACGGCACGCCGAACCGCTCAAGCGGGTCGAGGAGCTGATCGAGCGGGGCCGCGACAGCGGCGACTTCCGTACGGACGTGCCGGTGTCGTGGCAGGTCAGCTCGTTCTTCGCGCTCCTGCACACCGCGGCGCAGGAGGTGGAGGCCGCCCGCCTCGACGGCGGGGAGGCGGGCGGCGTGCTCGTCACGTCGCTGCGGTCTCTGCTTTCGGCTCGATCCCCGTCAGCAGGTTGAACGCGCCGGTCAGCAGGTTCAGCGAGACCAGGCCGACGACCTCGGCGATGACCCGGTCGCTCCAGCCGTGCGCGCGCAGTTCCGCGACGTCCTCGTCGGTGAGCGAGCCCGGGTCGGCCAGCACCCGCACGGCCACGCCGATGAGCGCCGCCTCGCGCGCGTCGGTCGAGGTCCCCTGGCGGGCGAGCTCCACGTCGCTCGCACTCAGCCCGGCCGCGAGCGCCGCCCGCTCGTGCGCCTGCTTGCACATCGCGCAACCGATCCACTCCTGTACGGCCAGCGAGATCTTCTCCGACAGCGGCCGGGGGATCTTCACCCGTTTCATGGCCCGCGAGAACGTGAGATAGCCCTCCAGCAGCGCCGGGGAGTGGGCCATGGTGGCGACCATCTCGCCCGCCGAGCCGCGCCGTTCGATGATCTCGTTCAGCAGTTCACGGGACCTGGCCGGGGCCTGCTCGGGCTCCAGGGCGTTCAGGCGTCGCATGCTTCCTCCTCAGTTGATACCCCCTGAGGGTATAAGCAAGACCGCTCCGCTGGCTATTCCCAGTCCCAGGGAGACCGCGGCGCAGACGTAGGCCACCCACCCGTTCCCCTGCGTCTCACCCTCCCCGGCCGCGTACAGCGGCCGGATCCAGCGCAGGTAGTAGAACAGGCTCGCCACCGTGTTGAGCGCGGCCACCACCGCCAGCCAGGCGTAGCCGCCCTGCCACGCCGCGGCGAACACCAGCACCTTGCCGACGAACACCGCCGTCGGCGGCGTGCCCACCAGCCCCAGCAGGCAGACCACCAGCGAGAACGCCAGCCAGGGCGAACGCCTGGCCAGCCCGGCGTACCCGGAGAGCCGGTCGGTCCCTGCCGCCGCGACGACCGCGAACGCGCCCAGGTTCGTGACCGCGTAGGCGGCCACGTAGAACAGCAGCGCCGGTTCCGCCAACTCGCCGCGACCCGCCATCGCCACCGGCACCAGCAGGTACCCGGCCTGGCTCACGGTCGAGTACGCCAGCAGGCGGCGCACGTTGTCCTGCGCGAAGGCGGCCAGGTTGCCCAGCGTCATCGTCACCGCCGCCAGGACCGCCAGCAGCATGGGCTGGTCGAAGACGTCCTGGGCCAGCCGGTACAGCGCCACGAACGCGCCCGCCTTGGGCACCGTCGTCAGGAACGCCGCCACGGGCCTGGAGGCACCCTCGGCGGCGTCGGGCACCCAGAAATGACCCGGTACGCCGCCGGCCTTCACCAGCATCCCGGCCAGCAGCAGCACCACGGCCACGCCGGGGGCGGCGCGGTCCAGCCCGGGGTAGGCGGTGGCGCCGGCCGTACCGTAGACGAGGGTGACGCCGGCCAGCATGAGCACGCCGAGAAAGGCGCCCAGCAGGTAGTACTTCAGCGCCGCCTCGGTGCCGGCGGCGTCCTTGGCGAAGCCGGTGAGCGCGTACGCGGGAATGCTCGCCAGCAGGTACGCGGCCACCAGCACCAGCAGGTCGTCGGCCCCCGCCAGCACCAGCGCGCCGAGCGCGGCCAGCATGACCAGCGTGTACACCTCGCTCTCCCGCCGGTCGCCGCGGGCCCAGGACCTGGCCAGGGGGAGCACGAGCATGGTGGCGGCGGCGACGGTGAGGCGGGCGACGTTCGTGGGCAGGTCGGCGGCGAACGACTCGAAGGCCATCACGTCAGGGCCGCCGATGACGGCCAGCGTCGCGGCGAGCGAACCGGCCAGGGCCGCGGCGCAGATCCAGGCCACGACGCCCTGCCGTTCGCGCGGCACGAACAGGCCGGTCAGCAGGCCGAGCACCGCCCCGGCCAGGATGAGCAGCTCGGGGAGCAGGTCGAGCGGGTTCTCCGCCATGCCGGTCATCGGCTCACCAGGCTCACCAGCGCGGCGGAGAAGGGTTCGATCAGGTCCAGCAGCCAGCGCGGAGCCAGGCCGATGACCAGGGACAACACCAGGAGCGGCGCGACGGCCGCCAGCTCGCGCGGCCGTACGTCGGAGACCGCCAGCTCGCCGGGCGCGCCGAGAAAGGCGCGGTGGAAGACGCGCAGCAGCAGCGCGGCGGTGATCAGGATGCCGAGGATGGCCGGCACTCCCGCCACCACCGCGCCCGCCCCGATCACGCCGGTGAAGATCTGGAACTCCGCGATGAAGCCCGACAGGCCGGGCAGGCCGAGTGCGGCGAAGGCGGCGACCGCCACCATCGTGGTGAACACCGGGGCGGTCCCGGCGATCCCTCCGTATCTGCCGACGTCATAGCTTCTGGCCCGGTCCCAGAGCACGCCGGTCAGCAGGAACAGCGCCCCCGTGATCAGCCCGTGGCTGACCATCTGGGTGACCGCGCCGCTGACCGCGAGCTCCCTGGCCCGCTCGGCCCCCGGGGCCAGCCCGGCCGCGCCGAGCGCCAGCACGATGTAGCCCATGTGGTTGACCGAGGTGTAGGCGATCAGGCGCTTGAGGTCGTCCTGGGCGAGGGCGACCAGCGCGCCGTAGAGCACGCTGACCACGCCCACCACCATGATCACCCAGGCGTACGCGCGCCACGCCTCCGGCAGCATCGGCATCGCGATCCTGGCGAAGCCGTACGTGCCCATCTTGAGCAGCACGCCGGCGAGGATCGCCGAGCCCGCGGCGGGCGCGTCGGTGTGCGCGGGCGGCAGCCACGTGTGGAACGGCACCGTCGGCGTCTTGACCGCCAGCCCCACCCCGATCGCCAGCAGCACCACCGCCGGGACCACGGGCGGCTCGGCGATCAGCTCGACCATGTCGAACGTCCCGCCGCCCAGGTAGAGGCCGATGAAGCCGAGCAGCAGCGCCAGCGAGCCGAGGAAGGTGTACAGGAAGAACTTCAGCGCCGACCTGGCCCGGTCGCCGTGGCCCCAGCCGGCGATCACGAAGTACATGCCGACGATCGACAGGTCGAAGAAGACGAAGAAGACCAGCAGGTCGAGCGCGGCGAACAGGCCGATGGAGACGGTCTGCAGGAACAGGAACAGCGCCGCGTACGACCTCGGCCGCCGCGTCTCGCGCCACGAGTAGACGGCGCACAGCAGGAACAGCACCGCCGTCATCGCGATCAGCGGCAGCGAAAGCCCGTCCACGCCGACGTGGTAGCCGGCGCCGACCGACGGGATCCAGCGCAGCCTGGTCTCGTAGCCGATGCCGCCGTCGTAGCCGAGCCACATGGCCACGACGAGCGCCAGGTCCACGGCCGTGGCGCCCACCCACACCCAGCGCGCGCTCACCCCGGGCACCGCCAGCAGGGCCGCGGCCAGCAGGGGCAGGAAGATCACCAGGTCGAGCATCGCTCACCTCACCAACGCGATCGCGACGGCCAGGATGATCAGGCCGACGGCGGCCTGGGCGAGGTAGGTGTGCACCTGGCCGTTCTGCGGGCGCCTGGCCAGCCGCCCCAGCCCCATGGCGGCGACGCCGACCGCCCGCACCACGCCGTCCACGCCCATCTCGAACGGCGTGCGCGCCAGCCTGGCCGCCGCCATCCCCAGCCTCGGCACCGCCTCGACCGCGCCGTCGACCACCCGGTCGTCGAACCACGCCGCCCCTCTGGCCAGCGCGAGCAGCGGCCGCCACACCACGGCCCGCGCCGCCGCCTCCAGTCCCAGCCAGCCCGTCAGCGCGCGTGGCTCGGGCAGGCGTACCAGCGCGCTGAGAACGGCGGCGGCGGCCAGCACCCCCGACAGCGCCAGCGAGCCCGCCTCCACCCGCGCGGCGCCAGGATCGCCCAGCAGCCCGGACCACCAGGCCCAGACCGCGGGCAGCCCGACGACGCCCAGCACGGCCGCGCCCGCCGCCAGGACCGGCAGCGGCGCCCAGGAGAGCGTCTCCGGTGGCCGCCCGTCCGAGCGGGAACCCCGCCAGACCGCGACCAGCGCCCTGCCCGCGTAGGCGGCCGACAGCGCGCCCGCGGCCAGCCCGATCGCGTGCAGCCAGGGGTCGTGCACGGCCGCCAGCACGCTGTCCTTGGTCACCCACAGCGACAGCGGCGGCAGCCCGGCCAGCGCCAGGGCGCCCACGGCGAAGCTCGCCCCCACCACCGGATAGCGGCGGCCCGCCCCGCGCAGCTCGGACAGGTCCTTGGTGCCGAGCGCGGTCAGCCACGCGCCCGCGCCCAGGAACAGCAGGCTCTTCACCGCCGCGTGCGCCACCAGATGGGCCGCGCCCCCGGCCACCGACCCCATCACCATGAACCCGAGCTGCGCGCACGTGGAGGCGGCCAGGAGTTGCTTGAGGTCGCGCTGAGCCAGCGCCACCCCGCCGAGCAGCAGCGCGGTCAGCCCACCCGCCCAGGCCACCAGCGCCCCCGCCCACCCCGTCGCGACGAGCAAGGGCTGCACCCTCAGCAGCAGGTACGCCCCCGCGGCCACCATCGTCGCCGAATGCAGCAACGCCGAGACCGGGCTCGGACCGGCCATGGCCCGCGACAGCCAGAAGGAGAACGGCAGCTGGGCCGACTTGCCGAGCGCGGCCAGCACGATCCCGCCCGCCACCAGGTCCCGCCACGGCTGCGGCAGCTCGGGCAGTCCGGCCAGCCCGAGCACCTGCCCGGACGTGCCACCCGCGGCGAAGGCGGCTCCCGCGGCCGCGTACAGGCCGAGGTCGCCCGCGCGCGTGGTCACGAACGCGACCCCCGCCGAGGTCACCCGGTCGCCGTCGCGCCACCAGTAGCCGATGAGCGCGTACGACATCGCGCCCATCACTTCCCACCCCATCAGCAGCACGGTCAGCTCGGTCGCGGTGACGGTCGCGAGCATCGCGCCGACGAAGATCAGCATGAGGCCGTAGAACCTGGCCTCCCGCAGCTCGCCCGTGGCGAACACCAGCACCGCCAGCGCCACCGCCGCCACGGTCACCACCATCACGGCCGACAGCCCGTCGACCGCGAAGCCGGAGGTGAAGACCAAGGGGAAGGTCGTCGTGGGCCGGGCCACGGCGGCCCAGACGGCCAGCGCCAGGGTGGCCGCCGCGGTGGCGACGGCTGTGGCGCGCGGAGCCCGGCGTACCAGGAGGAGCAGGGCGCCGACGGCGGCGGGCAGGATCCAGATCATCCCTTGAGGTCCCCCGCGCCGTCGGTGGTGTCCACGTCGCGGGCGCGGAAGATGGCGGTGGTCACGGCGAAGCCCATCGCCATCTCCAGCGCCATCACGGTTACCGCGACGAGCACGAGGACCTGGCCGTCGGCCGTCCGCGGCGCCACGAAGTACCAGAAGGCGCCGCCGGCCACGATGAGGCCGTTGATCATGAGCTCCAGGCCCATCATGAGCATGACGATCGACTGCTGGGACAGCGCGCCGTACAGGCCGATCGCGAACAGCGCGGCGGCCAGCAGCAGGAAGCCCTCAAGCGTCATAACGGCCCCGCCGCGTCGCCAGCACCACCGTGGAGATCATCGTGGCCAGGATCGCGACCCCGATGACCATCATGACCAGCATCTTCGGACCCATGATCGACATGCCGAGGGCCTCGGTGGGATCGGGCGGCGGCGCGCCCTCGCGGTCCGGCCAGTCGGTCAGGAAGATCCCGGCCACCAGCAGCACGAACACCGCCGCGGAGATGGCCGCCGCGCCCTTCTTGTTGTGCAGCATCGACATGGGCATGAGCCCCGCCGGGTTCATCATGAACATGATCATGAAGACGGCCATCACCAGCATCTCCATGATCATCATCAGGATGATCAGCGCACCGAGATAGTGCAGGTCGATCAGGAAGAACGTCGCGCCGACCGCGATCAGCGAGGCCAGCAGCGCGAACGTTGCCCGCGCCATCGAGTCCACCACGAACACCGCGATCCCGCTCGCCACCGCGAGCACCGCCAGGATCCAGAACGCCATCACATCACCACGATCCCGACGACGAGCAGTTGCAGCAGCGACAGCGGAATGAGCACCATCCAGGCGAACGTCATGAACCTGTCCATCCGTACGGCCGGCACCTGCCGCCCGATCCCCGCGAACAAGGCCAGCACGGCCACGGTCTTCACCGCCGTCCACGCCCACGCGGGCAGCCAGGGCCCGGTCCCGCCGCCCAGGAACAGCGGCACCGCCGCCGCGGCCGCCACCACCAGCAGCGCGTAGCGCCCCGCGAGGAACACCAGCCGATCCGGCCCGGCCAGCTCGGCCGTCACCCCACCGGCGACGCCCGCCCCGGCCGGCTCCCCCATCGGCCCCCAGAACGCCATGGCCAGAGCCGAGATCAGGTACACGAGGAACGCCACCGGCATCCACACCACGAACCAGAGCCCCCGCTGAGCCGCCACCACGTCGGCGAACCGCAGCGACCCCGCCCCCAGCGCCACCGTGATCAGCGCGAACATGTGCGGCAGCTCGTAGGCCAGCCCCTGGGCCACGAACCGGTACCCGCCGACCAGCGGGAAGACCGAGTTCGCCCCCCAGCCGGCCAGCCACACCGCCGCCCAGGCGCCGACCTCCATCGCGTTGAACCACACGATCCCCACGCCCAGGTCCAGCACCGCCCGCTCGCCCACGGGCAGCACGAGCGCGGCCAGCACCGCGACGACCGGCAGCGTCACCACGCCCAGCCGGGTGAGCGGCAGATCGGGCAGAAGCGTGCGCCGACGCTGCACCACCAGCCCCCGCGCCACGCCCGCCCAGTTCCTCTCGCTCAGGGCCATGGCCACCACCAGCACCCCGAGCCCACCCACCAGCCCGGCCACCTCACCCACGCGCCCCACCTCCCCCATGCGCCGCCTCGGAGGAGAGCTGGGCCAGATCGGGATCGAGACTGGCCACGATCAACCGCGCCTCGGCCAGTTCGGCGCCCTCCAGAAGATCGGGCAGAAGATCCAGAGCAGCCCGGCTCCACCCGGTCGGTCCCCTGTCTGCGCTCAGCGGCGTGCGATCCCGCAGCCGCCCGATCGCGTCACCGGCCGCGTCCAGCCGACGGTGCACCCGGTCGAGCACGTCTCCGGCCAGGAACGCGTGATCCACGCCGACCTGGCCGAGCCCACGCAGCATCCAGGCGAGCACCCACGACCTCCGCACCCGCCGCGCGAAGCGCGCGTAACCGGCGGCCACGTCCCCGTCGTCTCGCACGAGGCGGTCGCGCAGGTGGCGGGCGGTGCGGGCGGCGTCGGGCCAGCCTGCCACGGCGAGGAGGCGGCCGAGGCTGTCGAGGTGTGCCGCGGCCCGGCGACGTTCCGCGGCACCGCGGGTGACCGGCTCGCCCTCGGCGGCGGCCAGCCACGGCTCGGCCCAGAAGCTCCGCCCGGTCCCGGGATGCCCCGTCACCACGACGGCCCGCTGGATGACGTCACCCTGCATGACCGTCTCGACGACGAGCCCGTCCGGCCAGTCCGCCAGTACCGGCCCGAGGGGCACGTGCAGCAGGTCCAGCATGAGCCCGTCCCGATCCGGCCCACGCCCGGCCATCGCCACCCCGCCCACAACCCCCGTGTGCCCCTCATGCCCACCCTCGCCCGAGTGCTCGTGCGAAGCCTCGCTCCCGCCCGAATGCCCGCCGGCGTGCTCGTGCGAAGCCCCGCCCCCGGCCGAGGATCCATGCCCGTCGGAGGGAGCGGGCGGGTCACCCGTGCCGCACGACATCGTGTGCCCGGCCTCCTCCGGGCGCCAGGCCGTGGTGAGGTGTCCTGCCGCGTCCCGTAGCTGGGCGGCCTCGTCGGCCAGGGACTCGCGGGCCCGTTCCAGCGCGGCCCGCACCTCCGCCGCCGTCGCGTCCGCGGGCAGGGATACCCGGGCTCTCGGCCCCGGCACGTCGTTCCAGACGGTGTCGGCCGCCTCGGCCAGTCTCTCGCCCAGCGGCCCGCAGGTCACCAGGACCGCGGCCGCCGCGGGCGAGCGGGCCTGTGGCCACCCGCACGCCTCGACCAGCAGACGAAGACGCGTGCCGTACGGCCCGGCGACCACCAGCACCGGCGGCCGGGAGGCGGCGCGGCGCAGCAGCCACCCCCTCAGACCCACCGCAGCGCCCCTTCCCGCCAGGCGTAGACCACCCCGACCATCAGCAACCCGAGGAAGAGGAACATCTCCACCACCGCGACCGTCCCCACCTCGGCCACGACCAGCGCCCACGGGTACATGAACACCATCTCCATGTCGAAGGCCAGGAAGATGAGCGTCACGGCGTACCAGCGCACGTGGTAGCGCGACAGGGCGTGCTCGGCCGGCCGCGCACCCGACAGGTACGGCCCCGCGCGCAGCACTCCCCGTGGCGCGACGACCAGCGAGACGCAGTAGACGCCCGCGATGCCGACCGCGAGCAGGATCAGCACGACGAGCACGCCGGCCACCTCCTCACCAAGCTACTAAGATCCGTAGTTCCCTGATGAGTGGACGCCAACCATCACGCGCGTGGCCCCCGCCGCGTCCGGCGAGGGCCACCGCCCGGCCGCTCGACCTGCGGCGATCAGCCGGACACGGTGATCGTGTCCGTCTTGCCGTCCGCCGGGGTCTCGTCCATGGGGCGTCTGCGGGCCAGCCGTACCCCTGCCAGGGTGACCGCCGCACCACCCAGCCCCGCCAGCAGCAGCGCGTACGGGGGGAAGCCCGCGGCCTCGTCCGCCGCCTTCCCAGCAGGCGCAGGCACCGAGACCGGAGCCGGGACGAGAGCCGACGCCGGGGCCGGGGCCGCCGCCACCCGGTCGGCGGTGCCGCCGGCCGGGAAGCCGGGCGGGCGGATCGCGCCCCAGTAGTCCTTGCCGTCCCCGCGCAGATCCTGGGGCGGCGGGTTGATCTTCAGGCCGCCGGGCACGGTGAGCGTGCCGACGTCGTGCTCCTTGAACAGTCCCTGGATGCCCTCCACCTTCCACGTGCCCTTGGGGACGGCGATCGAGGTCACGTAGTGGCCCGCTTCCGGCCGCGCCGTACCGTCGAAGGTCATGACCTCGCCGTCGGCGGCGGTCAGCCGCAGGCCCGTCTTGCCCAGGTCGCCCTCGAACGGGTGCGTGCCGTGCTGCAGCACCCAGAAGCCGACCGTGTAGGTCGTGCCGGGCTGGAACCGGTCCGGCAGCGGGTCCAGATACGTCATCGCCCAGCCGCCCGCGTTCGCCGGTGTCGCGAGCCAGCCCGCCGCCAGGACCAGCGCGGCGGAGAGCACGAACAGGAGTCTTCTCATGACTACACCTCCGCTGCTTGTACACCGCGAGCGGGACCGGAGGTTCCGGGCCGTAAACTGGCCCGCATGTATGAAGTCGTCGCCGCCCTCGTCCCGCCCGCGGTCGTGGCCACGGCCTTCCTGCTCGGGGTGCGTGCCGTACTCAAGCGGGAACGCGCCGACCGCGAACACGAGCGCTCCGAGTCCGCCACCCGCCCGGCCGCCCAGTAGTTTCTAGGTAAAACCCGCTGCGAGGCCGCAGAATGGAGGGGACGGCGAGGGAGCGAGGAGTCCTGCCCCCGTGCCCGCCCCCAACCGCGAGAACCTGGCAGCGATGCTGGACGTGCTCGTGTACGAGAACGTGCTCATCGCCTGGCGGCGCCTGTCGTTCGGGCGATACGAGATCGTGTCCAGGGACGGCGAGGAGATCATCCTGTCCACCGCCCACGCGGAGATGTGGGCCGTCGGCGCGTTCGCGGTGTATCTCGCGCTGGTGGACCAGGGGCGGATCAGCCCGCGCATGCCATGAGTTTCCGCGGCGTTCCCGATCGTCCGCGCCGGTCACGACGTAGGTTGGGCGGAACGCCGTTGGGAGATGTGGAGGATCATGGCCGAGGACGAGCGCCCCAACCGGATTCATCAGCTCTTGTTCGGAGCCATGTCGCTGGCGGGGCCGCGGGTTCAGCGACGGCTGCTGCGCGGGTACTTCGATCTCTGGCACATCCGCGCCGACCCGTGGAGCGTCACGGTGGACGCGTACGAGCGGGAGAAGTACAAGGCCACGCTGGAGCAGGTGCCCAAGCGTGACTACCGCCGGGTCCTCGACGTGGGGTGCAGCGAGGGCTGCTTCACGATGCTCGCCTCCGCCGCGCACCCGGAGGCCGAGACGGTCGGGGCGGACATCTCCCACCGCGCGCTGCGCCGGGCCCGCGAGCAGGCGGCCCGCACCGGGTCGTCGGCCACGTTCGTGCGCCTGGACATCCTGACCGAGGACGCGGGCGGGCCGTACGACCTGATCTTCGTCGGTGAGCTCCTCTACTACCTGGGCAACACCCCCGCGGTGGCCGACCGGCTCGCCGGCCTGCTGGAGCCCGGCGGCCATCTGGTCCTCACGCACTCCCGCCCGCAGGCCCGGCTCCTGCACACCCACTTCGACGGCCATCCCCGGCTGAGGAGCCTGTCGAACGAGGACGGCGAGCACGACGGCCGCTTCTACAACGTCGCGGTCTACGAGCGGACCTGAGGCGTTCGAGGACGCCGCCTGCCGGTGGTGCGGTAGCGAGGGCGCGGGGCCCGCGCCCCCGGCCCAGCGACGTACCGCACACCCTTGAGCACCCCTAGGCCAGGGTGCCCCCCACCTACACCGCGAGCATTA
>NZ_JBHYJD010000007.1:236975-293659 GCF_042740555.1 Nonomuraea sp. NPDC059007
GCCCGGCCCTCCTCCGTCCCGCACACCGTTCAGACCACGACGGCCTCGTAGCCCACCTCTTCCACGACGTCGATGATCCGCGCGTCGGTCACACCGTCGGCGGTCACGGTCACCCGCCCGGTCGCCAGTTCCACGTCCACCTGGGACACGCCGTCAACCTTGCCGATCTCGCCCTTCACCTTGTTGGCGCAGCCGTTGCAGGTCATCCCGGTCACCGCGAACGTCGTCGTGCTCATCTCGTCCCAACTCCTTCTCCATAGATACCCCCAACGGGTATGGTCAGCAACATACGCACCCGACAGCCGGGAGCGCAAGTCCTGCCGATATACCCATAGGGGGTATAGTCCTCCCTCATGCGAACCCTCAACAAGATCATCGTGGTGGGCGCCTCGCTGGCCGGCCTGCGTGCCGTGCAGTCGCTGCGCCAGGAAGGCTTCGACGGCGAGATCACCCTCGTCGGCGCCGAGACACACCTGCCCTACAACCGGCCGCCGCTGTCCAAGGGCCTCCTGCGCGGCGACGACGACATCCTCCTGCCCGGCGCCGGCGAGCTGGACGACTCGTGGTCGCGCGGACGCACCGCCGTACACCTGAATCCCGCGACCAGGACGCTCACCCTCGACGACGGCGCCGAGCTCGGCTACGACGGCCTGGTCATCGCCACCGGCGCCCGCCCGCGCCGGATGGAGGCGGCGCACACGCTGCGGAACCTGGAGGACGCGCTGGCCCTGCGCGCGGAGCTGGAGCGCGGGCACGAGCACGTGGTGGTGGTCGGCGCCGGGTTCATCGGCGGGGAGGTCGCCTCCACCGCCCGCGAGCTGGGGCTCAAGGTCACGCTGATCGACTCGGGCCGCTTCCCGATGCACGCGGGTCTGGGCGACGTGGCGGCCGCGTGGCTGGCCGGGCTGCACGAGCGCAGCGGCGTCGAGCTGGTCTCGGGCGTCCGGGTGCGCGCGGTCGAGGAGGGGCGGGTGCTGCTGGCCGACGGGCGCGCGATCCCGGCCGGCCTGGTGGTGGCGGGCCTGGGCGTGGTGCCGAACACCGACTGGCTCGACGGCAGCGGGCTGCCCGTCGACGACGGGGTGCTGGTGGAGGAGACGCTGTTCGCGCGCGGGTCCGCGCGGATCGTGGCCGCCGGCGACGTGGCGCGCTGGCCCCACAGCCTGTACGGCGGCGCCATGGTCAGAGTCGAGCACTGGTCCAACGCCAACGAGCAGGGCGCCGCCGCGGCCCGCAACCTGCTGGCCGGCCCCGGGAAGTCCCGGGCGTTCGCCGACGTGCCGAACTTCGCGACCAGCGTGCACGGCAGCCGCATCCAGACCGCCGGCCTGCCGCATCTGGCCGACGCCGCGACGGTCGTGACGGGCTCGCCGGAGGAGGACCGGTTCGCGGTGGCCTTCACTCGCGAGGACGTCCTGGTCGGCGCGGTGGCCGCCAACTCCCCCAAGGACCTGATCAAGCTCAAGCGCCGCATCGCGGCCGGGCAGCCCATCTACGATGACCAATAGTAGTATCTGGCCATGCCCAGAATCCTCACCTGTCTCCTCCTCCTGGCCGCCACCGCCTGCGCGCAGGCGCCGCCCGCCGCCGGACAGGATCCCGGCATCGGCCACGTCCACGGCGTCGGCGTGGACCCGGCCGACGGCGCGGTCTACCTGGCCGCCCACTACGGGCTGTTCAAGGTCACCGGCGAACGGAGCGCCCAGCGCGTGGCCGGGCGTGTCCAGGACCACATGGGTTTCAGCGTGGTGGGCCCGAAGACGTTCCTGGCCAGCGGCCATCCCGGCGAGTCCACCCCTGACGCCCCGCCGAACCTGGGCCTGATCCGCACGACCGACGCGGGCGCCACCTGGACGACCGTCTCGGAGGAGGGCAGCGCCGACTTCCACGCGCTGGAGCCGGCGGGCGCCGACCTCTACGCCTTCGACAGCGTCACCGGCCGGGTGCGCGCCAGCGGCGACGGCGGCAGGACCTGGACGCAGGGCGCCACGGAGCAGGTGAACGACCTGGCCTTCTCGGGCGACCGCCTCTACGCGGCCACCCGGGACGGCCTCAAGGTCAGCGCCAACCGCGGCATGGACTTCGAGCCGGTACGCAAGGCGCCCCCGCTCACCCACGTGGCGGCGGCCAAGAAGCTGACCGGTGTCGACACCGGCGGCAGAATCCACTCCAGCGGCGACGGCGGGCGTTCGTGGCGCCCGGCGGGCACCCTGCCGGGCCCCGCGGTCGCCTTCGCGGCGGTCGGGAACCGCCTGCTGGCGGTCACCGAGGACGGGGTCGTGCACGACTCGGGCGACGGTGGTGGCGTGTTCAACGTACTCTTCAGACCGGCGAATACCTGATGCCCGGAGAGACCTGAATGCCCAAAATGCCGAAGACCCTCGTGATCCTGGCCGCCGTGCTCGGCGTGGCCGTATTGGCCTACGCCGTACCGGCGATCATGCTGGCCGGAGAAGTGCCACCGGGCACCAAGGTCGCGGGCGTGGACATCGGCGGGCTGTCACCCGAGGAGGCGCGCTCGCGGCTGGAACGCGAGCTGCGCCCGCGGGCCACCCGGCCCGTCGAGGTGACGGCGGCGGGCAAGAAGACCCGGCTGGAGCCGGTCGAGCTCGGCCTGTCCGTGGACGTCGCGGCCACGGTGGCGGCGGCGATGGACGGCTCCTGGACCCCGGTCGGCGTCGCGCGCTCGATCTTCGGCAGCCGCGAGCTCCAGCCGGTCGTCAAGGTGGACGAGCGGGCGCTCACCGAGCGGATCACCGCCCTGGCCAAGACCGTGGACCGCAAGCCGAAGGAAGGCGTCATCTCCTACCGGGGGCTGGAGCCGCGTACGGCCATGCCGAAGAAGGGGCTGGCGCTGGACCGGGCGGCGGCGGCGAGCGCCGTGCGCGGCGCCTTCCTGGGCGACGGCGGGCCGGTGAAGCTGGTCACCAGGACGCTGCCGCCGGCCGTACCGGCGAAGGAGGTGCGCGAGGTGGCCTCGACCACGGCGCGTACGGCCGTCGCGGCCGACCTCACCGTGACCAGCGGCACCCGCGAGGCGGCGATCACCCGCGCCGAGCTGGCCGCGGGCCTGAGCTTCACCGGCGACGGCGGCACGATGAAGCCGGTCTTCGACGCCAAGGCGGTGGCCCCCGGCCTGGAGAAGCGGCTCGTCGAGGCGAGTCAGCTCCCCCGCGACGCCGGCTTCAAGATCGTGTCCGGCCGGCCGAAGGTCGTGCCCGCGCGCGACGGCAAGGGCATCGACGACGAGGAGCTCGGGACGGCCGTGGCCGAGGCGGTGGCGGCCGGTGAGCGTACCGCCAAGGCGCCGGTCAAGGTCACGCGGGCCAGGCTGACCACCGAGGCGGCGGGCAAGCTGGGCGTCAAGGAGCGGGTCGCCTCCTACACCTCCAACCACCCGTGCTGCGCGCCGCGCGTGACCAACATCCACACGATCGCCGGCATCGTCGACGGCCACGTGGTGAAGCCCGGCGAGACGTTCTCGCTCAACGGCCTGGTCGGCAAGCGCGACAAGGCCCGCGGGTTCGTCGAGGCGCCCATGATCCTCAACGGCCGCTTCGTGAACGACGTCGGCGGCGGCGTCTCCCAGTTCGCCACCGCGATGTTCAACGCGGTCTTCTTCGGCGGCTTCGAGGACGTCCAGCACATGCCGCACATGTACTACATCTCGCGCTACCCGGCGGGCCGCGAGTCGACGGTCTCCTACCCGCAGCCGGACTTCCGGTGGAAGAACGACTCCAAGTACGGCGTGCTGATCAAGACCTCCTACACCTCGACCTCGATCACCGTGCAGTTCTGGAGCACCAAGCGCTACGAGGTCGAGTCGCAGAGCTCCGCCCGCTACAACATCAAGAGCTTCCCCACGCTGGAGGAGTCCGGGCCCAAGTGCCAGCCGATGAGCGGCGTCCAGGGCTTCACCATCGACGTGTGGCGGATCTTCAAGCGGGACGGCAAGGAGCTGCGCAGGCAGAAGTTCACCACCGTCTACCAGCCCGAGCCCAAGCTCACCTGCACCGACTGAGTCAGCGGGGCTGGTAGACACAGCGCTGCCCGGTCTGGACAGTGGCGCGCAGTTCGGCCCCGATGACCGGGTCCGCCTCCGCGATCCGGCCGATGGCCCGCCGGATCGCCTTGCCCACCGAGATCCTGGCCCGCTCGTCGGTGCCGGCGAACGACCGGGTCCGCCCGCCCAGCCCGGCCGCCGCCGCCAGCTCCGTGACCAGCCAGTCGTGCTCGGCACGCAGCGCCGTGGCGCGTTCCAGATCGTTCATGGACTCCAGTTCGTCGATGTCGTCCTGCAACTGGCCGAGCCGTTGCTGGTAGGCGCGCTTGGCCTCCTCGTCCAGCAGCGGCTGGGTGGAGACCGCCTCGGTCGCGGCCGGCCCGGTGACCAGGTCGCCGGCCCGGACCTCGCGCCCGGGGTTGGCCAGCAACGTCGCCAGATGGCCCATGCCCACGCTGTGGTCCACGTGCGCGCAGCGGGCGCCGAACTCGAACTGCCACTGCGGCCCGCGCCTCCTGCACACCACCTTTCCGGTACGGCGGGCCGTACCGGAGGGCGAGGCGGGCAGCACCATCCCCATCTCGGCCGCCTCCTGCGCGGCCAGTTCCAGCTCCCGCTCGGCCGGTTCGCCGCGCAGCGCGAGGGCCTGGCCGAGCCGCCAGCGCGACAACGCCACGGCGGGCCAGTGCCCGAGCGCCAGGTTGGCGCGGACGGCCTCGCCGAAGTGGACCACGGCGCGGGCGATGTCGCCGGTGGTCAGGCTGGCGACGCCCAGCGGGTGGTGCACCGAGCCGAGGCAGGCGACGCCCAGGCTGGTGATCGCCGGCAGGTGGGCGTAGGGCCGCAGCAGCTCGTAGGTCTGGGCGGACAGGTCGGCCTCGCCCAGCAGGTGGGCCGCCTCGGCCACGCCGTACAGGGTGGTCAGCCACACGCTGGAGCTGGGCAGGCGGGCGAGGTCCTGGCCGCGCAGGCGGGCCAGCATGTTGACGGCCAGGCGGCGTTCCCCGGCTCCCGCGGCGGCCGTGGCGGTGGCGGCGAGATAGGAGTAGTCGAGCACGCCGAGCACGGAGGAGTTCACCAGCTCGGTGAGGATCGGCAGCAGCTCGGGCAACCGCCCCTGGTACCAGCGGACGATCGCGACCTGGCCGCTGGGCCAGCCGGCGGCGTCGATGTCGCCGGCCCGCGCGCCGCGTTCCCCGCTCTCCGCGGCGAGCTGCTCGGCCTGGGCGAAGCGGCCGGCCCTGATGGCGAGCATCACGTCGATCGCGCTGACGATGAAGCCGACGGCCAGGTGGTCGGTCTCGTCCAGGAGCGCGCGCAGCTCGTCGAGCGAGCGTGCGGCGTGCGGGTGGCCGGCCAGGAACAGGTCGACGGTCCGCCACATCAGCCCCATCATCAGGTCGCCGCGGCGGCCGGTCCTGCTGGCCTGGCCGATCATGTCCTCGGCGAGCTCGTGGCGCAGCACGCCGTGCTCGGGGCCGAGGACGCAGTGGTGGGCGAGGCTGAGCGTCTCGGCCAGCGCCACCGGGTCGCCCGAGTGCCTGGCCTGGGTGAGCATGGCCAGGATCGCGGCGTGGCGGCCGGAGCGGTAGTCCTCCTCACCGCACAGGCGGGCACGCAGCCGTAACGCCAGCGGCGAGCGCGGGTCGATCAGGGTCAGGGCATGGCGCTGCCGGACGCGGATCGTCTGCGCCTCGGCGGCGGTGCGGTGCTCGTGCACCCAGATGCCGCCGAGACCGAGTGCCGCCCTGGCGAGCGCGACGGTGTCGCCGTCGCACTCCGCCTCGTGATAGGCGGCGTCAAAGTGGTGGCGTGCGGTGTTCAGGTCCCCCTCGGCGTGCAGAGCACGCTCGCCCTCGATCAGGGAGATCGTCGCCGTCCCGCAGGCCCCCCGTTCTCGCACCGTGCTCACAAGTCAACCCTCTCCGGTTCATGTGATTACGGGGCCCCCATAGTTGAAGATGCCACTACATTAGAACTTCCGTCTAGTGCTTTTCCGGCGTCGGCATCGTTCACGCCATGTCCACGTCGCGCATCCCCCGTCACCGTCAGCGCACCGCCCAGGCTGTATCCCAGCCCCTTGCCGGAGGCGCCGCTCAACGCCTTCGTGCCCGAGACGTCAGTGCCCGTGCCCGTGCCCCACGGTGACCCCGGCCGGCACGCCCGCCGGCACCAGGACCGACGAGACCACGGCCGCCACCGCGGCCACGATCACGCACAGCAGCAGCGCCCCGGTGAAGCCCTCGACGCCGGCCGCCCCGGGCGCGAGGCTCGCCGCGGCCATCGTGGAGACCACCGCCACCCCGATCGAACCGCCGAGCTCGTGGAAGGTGTTGATCACGCCGGAGGCGACGCCCGCCTCACCGGCCGGCACGTTGGCCATGGTCGTGGTCGTCGCCGTGACGAACGCCGGCCCGATCCCGAACGCCGCCAGCACGAACCCGGGCACCAGCGTGGTCCAGACGTTCGCGTCCGGCGAGATCCGCATCATCAGGGCCGCGCCGGCCGCGGTCAGCGCGAACGACACCAGGGCCACCGGCCGCCCGCCGACCTTCCCGACCAGCCGCCCGCCGAGGTGCGCCCCGAGCGTGATCGCGACGGCCACCGGCAGGAAGATCAGCCCGGTCGCCAGCGCGTCGTAGCCGAGGACGTGCTGCAGGTAGAGCGAGCTGACGAAGAACAGCCCGAGCAGCAGGCCCGTGGCCGCCAGCATCACGAACGTCCCCGAGACCACGGCCCGCCTGGCCATCGTCTCGGCCCGCATCAGCGGCGTCCGCACCTTCCGCTCGACCAGCACGAACAGCCCGTACCCGAGGACGGCGCCGCCCAGCGCGGCCAGTGTGGAGAACGCGCCCCACCCGGCGTCGCCCGCGCCGACCAGCCCGTAGATGAGCAGCGCGGTGGCCAGCGTCACCGTCACCGCTCCCGGCACGTCGACCCGGCGGCCGCCGGCATGGGGCTCGTCCCGCCCGACAAGCCGGGGCAGCACCGCCAGGACGGCCAGCCCGATCGGGACGTTGACGTAGAACACCCAGCTCCACCCCGGCCCCGCGGTCAGCAGCCCGCCGGCCAGGACGCCGACGGCCGCGCCGGACCCGCCGATCGCGCCCCAGACGCCCAGCGCCCGGTTGCGCAGCTCGCCGTGGTAGGTCCGGGTGATGACGGCCAGCGCGGACGGCGACATCAGCGCCGCCCCGACCCCCTGGAACGCCCGCCCGGCGATCAGCGTCGCCCCGTCGCCCGCCACCCCACACACCAGCGAGGCCGCGGCGAACACCCCGAGCCCGGCCAGCAGCGTGCGCCGCGCGCCGAAGGCGTCGGCCAGCCGCCCGCCGAGCACCATCAGCCCGCCGAACACCAGCGTGTACGTCGTCACCACCCAGGTCAGCGCCTCCCGGTCGAGCTCGAGCTCCTTCCCGATCGTGGGCAGTGCCACCTGCACCACCGTGATGTCGACGATCAGCATGAACTGCGCCAGCCCCAGCAGTCCCAGTACGGCCCAGCGGCCCATGACCACCACCTCCATAAGTCGAACATCTATGTTCAAGTTATGGAGACCCTACCCCCGTAAGGCATCGGAGGAAATACGGTAGGGGGGTATGACGTTACGACTGGTGACGAGAGGACGGGGTCACGTGAACGGATACACCGAGAACAAGCAGGAGCACCTACGGCGGCTGCGCAGGATCGAAGGCCAGGCCAGGGGCCTGCAGCGGATGGTCGAGGACGACAAGTACTGCATCGACATCCTCACCCAGGTGTCGGCGACGACCAGCGCCCTGCAGTCGTTCGCCCTGGCACTCCTGGAGGAGCACATGGCGCATTGCGTCGCCGAGGCCACCAAGAAGGGCGGCGAGGAGGCGCAGCTGAAGGTCAAGGAGGCGGCCGACGCGATCGCCCGTCTCGTCCGCTCCTGAGGTCTACGACAGCGGCGGGAGCCGTTCCGAATAGAGCCAGGACAGGAAGAACGTGTCCAGCGGCTCGGGGGCGTAACGGCCGGCGAGTTCGGTGAAGCGGCCGGTGCTGACGGTGCCGTGGCGGTACCCGTCGGCCCACTCGCGCAACACCGAGCGGAACGCCGGCTCGCCCAGCACCCCGCGCAGCGCGTGCAGCGTGAGCGCGCCCCGCTTGTAGACCCGGTCGTCGAACAGGCGCTTCGGCCCCGGGTCGGCGAGCACCAGGTCGGCGGGTTGCGCGCTGAGCGCCGCGTGCCAGCGGCGCGCGTGCGAGGCGGCGCTCTCGCCGCCCGACTCCTCCGACCACAGCCACTCGGCGTAGGCGGCGAAGCCCTCGTGCAGCCAGATGTCGCGCCAGTGGGCCAGCGTCAGGCTGTTGCCGAACCACTGGTGGGCCAGCTCGTGCGCCACCAGCCGCTCCTCGGCGAGCTGGCTCGGCCCGAAGATCGACATGCCCTGGGCCTCGACCGGGATCTCCAGGTCGTCCTCGGTCACCACCACCGCGTACTCCGCGAACGGGTAGGGACCAAACCATTCCGTGAAGACGCGCATCATCCGGTCCTGCCGGGCCAGCATCCGCCGCGCCCGCACCGCCGCCGACGCCGGCACGGCCAGCCGCTGCGGCACCTCACCCGGCAGGTCGCCGAGCTGGTAACGGCCGATCTGCACGCTCGCGAGGTAGGAGGCCATCGGCACCGCCTCGTGGTAAACCCACGTCGTGCGCGAGCCCGCCCGCCGCGTCGAGGTGAGCTGCCCGTTGCACACCACCGTGTACGGCGTGGCCGTCGTCACCGCGATCTGGTAGGTCGCCTTGTCCGACGGCCGGTCGTTGCACGGGAACCAGGAGGACGCGCCGGTCGGCTGGCTGGCCACGAGCGCGCCGTCCTCCAACTGCTCCCAGCCGAGCCCGCCCCACGGGCTGGGCACCGGCCTGGGGTTGCCCGAGTACCGGACCTCGACGGTGAACTCACGCCCCTCGGGCAGCCGCCCGCCGGGGGTCAGCCGGAGCTTGCCGCCGCCGTGCGTGAACCGGCAGCGCATGCCGTTGACCAGCGCCTGGGAGACGTGCAGCGGGCCGAGGTCGAGCCGCACCTGCTCCAGCGGCTCGGCGGCGACCGCGTCCAGCTTGGCGACGCCGGCCAGCCGGTTGGGCCCCGGCCGGTAGTCGAGTGCCAGGTCGTAGTGCCGGACGGAGTACCCGTCGTCGCCACGGTCGGGGAAGTACCGCACCATCCTCCCGTCGATCACGCTGCCTGATGCCACGCGGCGACAGGGTTGCCGTACCACCGGGTCCGCGCGGGCAGCGACTCGCCGCGCATCACCAGCGAGGCGGGGCCGATCGTGGTGTTGCTCCCGACCGTGGCCGCGGGCAGCACCACCCCGTGCGGGCCGAGTGTGGAACCCTCAGCCAGCTCGACTGTATCGATGCTCATGACCCGATCGTGGAACAGGTGGGTCTGAAGCACGCAGCCGCGGTTGACCGAGGCGCCGTCACCCAGGCTGACCAGGTCGATCTCCGGCAGCCAGTAGGTCTCGCACCACACGCCCCTGCCGACCTTGGCGCCCAGGGCGCGCAGCCAGACGTTCAGGCCGGCCGTACCGAGCCATGAGGTGGCGAACCAGGGCGCGGCCAGCACCTCGACGAAGTTGTCCGCCAGCTCGTTGCGCCAGACGAACGCGCTCCACAGCGGCCGGTCGCCGGGCCGGATCCGGCCCATGAGCGCCCACTTGGCCACCACGGACACCGCCGCCGCCACGAACCCGGCCGCGGCCAGCACCACGCCGCCGAGCAGCACCGCGGCGACCGGATGGAGGTCGCGCGCGATCGTGACCAGCGCGGTGACGACGAGCACCGCCAGCGCGGCCGTGGCGATCGCCGGAACCACCCGGCACACCTCCACGAGCGCCCGCGCCACCTTGAAACGCAGCGGCGGGTCATAGGTACGCCCCGTGTCGCCGCTCTGGGCGGTCCTGCGCAGCTTGACCGGCGGCATCCCGAGATAGGACGAACCCGCCTTGGCCTTCTTCGGCGCCGCCGACAGCACACCGACCAGCCCGTCCTTGGGCACCTTGCGGCCGGGCGCGGTCATGCCCGAGTTGCCGACGAACGCCCGCTTGCCGATGCGCACGTGGTCCAGGCGCATCCAGCCGCCCGACAGCTCGTACGGGGCGACCTTGGTGTCGTCGGCCAGGAACGCGCCGTCGCCGACCTCGGTCATCGAGGGCAGCGCCAGCACGGTGGACAGCTCGACGTCGCGGCCCACCTTCATGCCGAGCGCGCGCAGCCACATCGGGGTGAGCCCGCTGGCGTACAGCGGGAACAGCCACACCCTGGCCATGGCCATGAGGCGCTCGGTCGCCCAGGCCTGCCACGCCGTACGGCTGTGCACCGGGTGGCTGCCCGCGCGCAGCCCGATCGACAGCAGCCTGACGGCCACGAGCAGCAGCAGCGCCATGCTGACCATCGAGACGACGGTCGCCGCCGCGATGCCGGCCGGGCCGAGGACGGCGATCCCGGGCAGCACGGCCAGCAGCGGGATCAGGCTGAACGCCATCGCGGACACGCCGTAGGTCACGCTCCACCGGCGGTACCTGCGGGGCGCCGGCGCCTTGGGCGTCAGCTTCCCCTTCCGTACGGCCGGCGCCCCCGCCCACCGCTGCCCGGCCGGGACGTCGCCGCCGACCGCCGAGCCGGGGGCGATCTGGGCGTTCTTCCCGATCCGCGCGCCCGCCAGAACGATCGACCTGGCGCCGACGGTCGCGCCGGCCCCGATCCTGATCTCGCCGAGCCTGAACAGGTCGCCATCCAGCCAGTAACCGGTGAGGTCCACCTCGGGCTCGATCGCGGCGGCCCTGCCGAGCTTGAGCATGCCGGTGATGGGCGGCATCGTGTGCAGGTCGGCGTCCTCGCCCACCTGCGCGCCCAGCGCCCGCGCGTAGTAGGTGATCAAGGGCGCGGAGGCGAGACCGCCCACGCCCAGACCCGCCGCCAGCTGCTCGGCGAACCAGACCCTGAGGTGGGTGGCGCCGCCTCGGGCGTACACGCCCGGTTTGACGCCGCGCAGGACGAGCCGCGCCGCGCCCGCCGCCAGCGACAGGCGGCCGAACGGCGTCAGGAACAGCAGCGCGCCCGCGATCACCCACCACCAGGCGACCGCGAGGACGTTCGTCAGATTGCCCACCGCGAGGGCGCCGACCACCCAGGGCATCGCGCGCACGGTCAGCAGCGGCAGCATCAGCGCCGTCTGGACCAGCGCCGCCCGGCGCGGCATCGGCAGCACGACGCGCGTGTTCTCCTCGGCGGGCCGCTCCAGCTCTTCGAGCCGGTCGGCCAGCGCGCCGAGGGTCGGATGGTCGTAGAGGTCGGCCACCGCCACGTCCGGATACCTGCCGCGCAGCGTCGACACGAGCCGCGCCGCCGCCAGGCTGGTGCCGCCCGCGGTGAAGAAGTCGGCGTCGGGGCCGCTGACCCGCTGCCCCAGGACGTCCTGCCACTGCTCGGCCAGCCACGCCTGGAGTCCGTCGAGGTCGGCGGCCTCCTCGTCCTCGTCGCCGAGGGGCCAGGGCAGCGCGTCGCGGTCGATCTTCCCCGAGGTACGCGTGGGCAGGTGGTCCACAACGGCCAGGCGGGGGACGAGGGCGGCGGGCAGCACGGCTTCAAGCTGTTCCCGCGCGTCGGATATTTCCCCATTTGTCACGATATAGCCGACGAGAAGCTGGTGTCCTGAGGCCGTGGTCTTGACCGCGGCCGCCGCGCCCGTCACCCCGGGCAGCGCCTGGAGGGCGGCGTCCACCTCGCCCAGCTCGATCCGCCGCCCGCCCAGCTTGACCTGCTCGTCGGCCCGCCCGACGAACAGCAGCCCGGCGGGATCGGCCACGACCAGGTCACCGCTGCGGTACGCGCGGTCCCAGCCGAGCGACTCCAGCGGCGCGTACTTCTCCCGGTCCTTCTCCTCATCGAGGTAACGGGCCAGCCCCACGCCCCCGATGACCAGTTCGCCCGTCTCCCCCATGGCCACCGCCCTGCCCGCCTGGTCGACCACGGCAAGGTCCCAGCCCCGCAGAGGCAGCCCGATCCGCACCGGCTCCCCCCTGACCAGCGGCGCCGCGCACGCGACGACGGTGGCCTCGGTGGGGCCGTAGGTGTTCCAGACCTCCCGGTCGGGGGTGCTCAGCCGGTCGGCCAGCTCGGGCGGGCAGGCCTCGCCGCCGAAGATCAGCAGGCGCACGCCGTCCAGCGTCTCTGCCGGCCACAGCGCCGCCAGCGTGGGTACGGTCGACACCACCGTGATCCCGCGCTCCACCAGCCACGGCCCGAGATCCATCCCGGTGCGCACCAGCGAGCGCGGCGCCGGGACCAGGCAGGCGCCGTTGCGCCACGCCAGCCACATCTCCTCGCACGAGGCGTCGAACGCCACCGACAACCCCGCCAGCACCCGATCCCCCGGCCCCAGCTCAAGAAAAAGCCCGGCCTCCGCGTCCACGAAGGCGGCCGCGCTGCGATGGCTGACCGCCACACCCTTGGGCTTGCCGGTGGACCCGGAGGTGAAGATGATCCAGGCGTCGTCCTCGGGCACCGGCGGCCGCGCGCCGGCCCCGGCGGGGCGCCTGCTCGTGATCCCCTCGGTCCCGATCACCGCCGCGACGTCGGCCTCCTGAAAGACGAGCGCGGCCCGCTCCTCGGGATCGTCGGCGTCCACCGGCACGTACGCCGCCCCCGCCGCCAGCACCGCCAGGATGGCCACATAAAGATCGTTGCCGCCCGACGGCACCCGGATCCCGACCCGCTCCCCCGGCCCGATGCCCATCTCGCCCAGCGAACCGGCCAGGTGCGCCACCTCTTTGGCCAGCCGGGAGTAGTCGAGAACGCTCACGCCGTCGTCGAGCGCGGGCGCGTGGGGGTGGGCGGCGGCACTCTCATGAAGAATGTCCACGAGAGTCCGCGCGGTGGTGTTCCCACCGGCGGACAGAAAGACGGCATCCTGCGAAATCACGGCATTGACCACCAAGGCTCACCTCATGCGTAGACGATGCGGGCCCCGGTACGTGACCTCACGCGCTCGGTTGGCGGGTCGCAGCCCGTAGCGACGCTCCCCACGCCGCCGAGCCTTCAACGATCCCAGATAACCCAGATATTTCCCAATCCACGGGGGTTGTCGGAGTTTTACCGGTCATTCGCCAGTCATTCAGATTTGTTGACCGGGGGTATTCACAGCTCGTTCCGTGCGGCCATCAGCGCGAACCCGAGCAGGTTGAGCCCTTCCCAGGTCGAGGGCCGCGCGCTGCGCTCATCCGCGGCGGTCAGCCCGATCCCCCAGACACGGTCGCCGGGACTGGCCTCCACCAGCACCCGCCCGCGCGTGCCCAGCAGGAACTCCCGCAGGTCCGCGTGCTGCCCGAACTTGGCGGCGTTCCCGCGGACCACGATCCCGAACCGACGCTCGGCCCAGACCGCGTCGTCGAACCCCCGGATGGCCCGGCCCAGCGTCTTGGCCTCTCCGGGGTGCGCCGCGGCAAGGATCGCGCGGGCGGCGTCGTGATCGCCGAACAACCAGGCCTTGTGCGCCATCATGTAGTGCTCGGCCGTGGCGAAGACGTGCCCGTCCTCGGTGAAGGAGGCCGGCCACCACTGCGACAGGCACCCGGGCCCGGCCCGGCCGTCGCGATCCGGCCGATGCCCCCAGAAGAACAGGTATCGCAGAGATCGCCCCGCCCGTTCCGCCGCGACCGCTTCGTCCACGGTCCGCGGGAGCTCCCGGTCGTCCACGACGGACATGCCGTTCAGCCCTGCTTGGCCTTGAGGGCTTCCTTGCGGGCCTCGGCCTGGAGGGAACGCTCGCGCTCCAGCCACGCGGGATTCTCCACCTTCAGCGCCTCGATCTCGGCGGTGGTCAACGGCTCGTCGACGCCGCCTCTGACCAGGCCGGAGATGGAGACCCCGAGCTTCGCCGCGACGACCTGCTTGGGATGCGGGCCGTTGCGCCGCAGGTCGGCCAGCCAGGCGGGCGGCTTCGACTGCAGCTCGTTCAGCTCGTCCCGGGAGACGACGCCCTCCTGGAACTCGGCGGGAGTGGCCGAGAGCAGGACACCCAGCTTTTTGGCCGCGGTCGCGGGCTTCATCGTCTGGGTGGTCTTCGTCTTGGGCGAGGTCATGGCCTCAAGGGTAGTCACTCGGAACGCGGTCTCCGGCCATCGGTACCCTGGGCGGGTGACTGGTGGGGAGAACGGTACGGGGTTCCGGCTGGCGTACGTGCCGGGGGTGACGCCCGCGAAATGGGTCAACATCTGGGCCGAGAGAAAGCCCGAGGTGCCACTCACCCTGGTCGCGGCCACCGCCGCCGAGGTGGTGACCGTGCTGCGCGACGGCGGCGCCGACGCCGCCTTCGTCCGCCTCCCGATCGACCGCGACGGCCTCAGCGTGATCCCCCTCTACGTCGAGACCACCGTGGTAGTGGTGCCCAAGGACCACGCGGCGGCCGCGGTCGACGAGGTCGCCGTCGCGGACCTGTCCACCGAAGAGGTACTGCACCCGCTGGACGACACCATCGAATGGACGACCCGGCCCGGCGAACCCGCCTTCACCCGCCCGCCCACGACGGCCGAGGCCGTGGAACTGGTGGCGGCGGGCACCGGCGTACTCCTGGTCCCGCAGTCACTGGCCCGCCTCCACCACCGCAAGGACCTCACCTACCGCCCGGTGCCGGACGCGCCACAGTCCCAGATCGCCCTGGCCTGGCCCACGGAGGCGACCACCGACCTGGTGGACGACTTCATCGGCATCGTCCGCGGCCGAACAGTCAACAGCACGCGCGGCCGTAATGCCCCGGAGAAGCCGGCCCAGCGCAAGCCCAAAAAGCCCGCCCAGAGCCGCGCCACACCGTCAGGCCGCGCCAAGAAGACCCGCCGCCCACGCTGACCAGGAAAAGCCCCTCAGCTTCTGCGGCCCCACCCGTCTCTCCTTCAGCAGAGGAAGTATCCGCTGCCTACGCACCGGGCGTGCTCTGAAGTTGTATCCCTCCCGAGATCGAAGCGGCGACGGTGTGATGCCCCCCCATGGGCGTCGCCTCCACGAGGGGAGACGACAGGAGTCGAACCTGACGTAGCCGCTGCCAGCGCACCGGGAAGGTGCATATCCAGTTGTGAGCGACGTGCTGACACGACCGGGAGCAGTAGATGGAGTCCCGTCGCGGCCGACTGCGTTTCCGCGCGTCGTCCTGCCACCGGAACCGCCGACCGCAGTCCGGGAGAGCACACGTTTTTCGTTGGGGAGTTCGCCGCGGCCGTGGCAGATGGGGCACTGCTCGCTCATCCTGCCCTCGCCACCTGGATCGCGGAGTCCACCATAGCCTCGTACTCGCCCGTGGTGAGAACCGCCGGACCTCCGCGCAGCCACGGTTGTGGCACTCGATCCTGTCCTCTCCGTCGAGCTGCGAGAGCGTCGCCAGGTGACACTGGGGGCAGCGAAGCGTCTTGCCCGTGCGACGGGGTTTGGCTGTCAACTCTGACGGGTCGTAGACGGCGAGCTTGATGTACCAGCGGCGGATCTCCTGCCCGAAGTCCTGCCCCATGTCCAGACGGGCGAGGATGCGTTCAGCGCGGGCGACCAGCCACGCGATCCCGAGCGTGATGGAGTCGGCAAGAGCACCTGTGCGGGCGAAGGGTCGATACCGAGGTAGGCGGACTCCCAGGAACGCAGCCACGAGTCGAACTCGTCCAGGCCTCGATCGTCATCGAGACCGTGAAGCTCTCCGGGCTGCCGGAGAGCTTCACCTGATTGGTCTCGCCGCGCAAGCCGTCAGACTCGCGCAGGCGGCGCCATCGAGCTTGGACAGCATCGCCTTGTGCTCGTACGCACAGGACGAGCAGTAGACGGTTTCGCCGTACACCGGGTACGGGCGAGGCTCTTCGGGCTTGACGGGCTCGTTGGGCCATTCGAGCGGCAGACGCCACGCCTCGACGTTGTAGGTGCTGGTGGCCTGTTCGTGAGCGCGGACCTTCCGGCGGAAGCCGTTCATGCACGGACCTGCAAATAGGTCGCTGATCTCGACGATGAACGACATTGTGGGCTTCCCCGAATACGCTGTACGGGAGACCACTTGAACGGGTGATATGCGAGGGGCGGGAACGGTTCTCCGGGTCAGGACGGAGGACCGCTATCTGCTCGGACTCGTTTCATTACCAATCAGCATCAACAGATGACAATCGGCTCACCCCATAAGAGGAATTGCCACGCTTGGCTCATGAGCTGGGACGTGATTACTGGCGTGTGGCCGAACCTGATGCAGGGGTTCGTTTCTTCGCTCGTCGGAGGCATGGTCGCCGCCCTGATCGCATGGGCTGTGGTGTCGTTGACCAGGCGGCACGAGACTAGGCTCGCGCGATTGATGGCTTGGGCAGGCCGTTCATGAACTGGATCCAGACGATCGGGAAGCGATCATGCAGTTCCGTGGCGAGATGGCCTACCGCATGGCTGGTGGATCGGAGCTGCGGCCACACACTCCATGACCACCTGAACAGTATGCAGAGCAAGCTCCGCGAGATGCGCGAGATATCTGGAGAAGAAGACGAAGAACTCCGAAAGATCGTTCGCAAGCACGTACGGGCCCAGTCCAGCCTGGTTGCCGACTTCCTCTTGGATAGAGCTCCATGAGTCAGGTTTACTGCGGCGGCAGATTTAACCATTCAGCTACGGTGAGCCGACAGTCGTCTGGGGCGACCTCCACGGGGAGGACGTCTGCCACCCACCAATATGCGCCGTCGGTGCGGCGGTAGATGGTGCCGGAGGGAGCTACCGGATGTTACGTAGCAGGTTGGGATCATTCTACTGGCGGCATATCGTCTGGCCCTATCACTCGCTGATCTCGCCTAGCAGCCTGTTCCAGAACGCGGTCAACTCATCCCCGCGGTACACGTGGTAGTGGATGCGGTTGTGATTCCTGTACACAGCCACCTCGGTGTACGGAGCGCCGTCGTCGGTGAAGAGCGCGGCAAGGCTAGTCCAGTCATCTGGGCCGCAGAGCCACTCTGGGAAAGCCAGCCTGGCGGCGTGGTCGCGTAGCGCGACCTGCCAGTGCTCCTCCCCCGAGGTGTCCATACTCCAGGTTGCCGAGAAGCGGGTCATGAGCTGGCAAAACGAGTCGTAGACGAGCGGTTCGAGCGTAGAGGTCATCTGCGGTTCCTCAGATAGCGCCGTCGGTGCTGCCAGAAAGCGACCGCGACACCGACGCCGATGGCTGCCAAACCCACTACCGCCACGACCGCGCCGTCAGTACCCAGCTCCGGCGCCCACGTGCTGACCATCATCACGCCGCTGGCCGCAGCGAGTACGAGCACGATCCGATCGGTGGTGACGAAGGGCTGCGCTGGCTTAACGCGTCTGGGGGGTGTGGCGTGCTCGGACGATAGCGGCTCCCATACCTGCCCGCATCGCGGGCAGCGCCACTGCGAGTCTGTCGCGTCTTCTGGGCGGTTGCACTGATGCCGGCCGTCTGGGTCGCTCACCGCTCCTCCCCGGAAAGGGCTGGCGCTCGAACGACCTCAACGAGGGTGTACGCCTGCGACGCTCCCTCGCAGGCCAGGATGTCCTTGATGAGCCTGCGTGCTCCCCACTTGGTAGATGCGCGTCCGATCAGGCCCGTGCAGTACCGGCCGACCACGTAGACCCCGTGTCGACCGTCCCACCAGCTGAGGTTGGGGTGGTGGCGGATCTCGTACGTGCAGGTGCTCATCGGCGGTTCCTCCTTCGCCGGTGGTATTCAGCCTTCATCCAAGAAAGACGGCGTTCCCTTTCGTCTTCCTCGATGCAGCAAGGGCAGTCCACGAGGTCGAACCTGAGTCGGTCCAGCACTCTTATGCCGCCGATAGCGACCATGCCTTCGACCAGCCACCGCTTCTGCCTAGCGAGCGCTTTCCAACCTTTACTGTGTGCCTGGAAGAACGCTGTGATGGCCTTGCGCTGGTCGAGATCGGTCATAGGTGTCATCGTCTACAACACTCCCGACGCGCCGTCTGGGTTGCTCACCGTTTCATCCTCCTACGCCGGTGTCGGGCATACTCGCCCTTCTTGCACCCACAGGTGGGCCAGCAGGAGCCTCCTCAGATGGCCGGCTCGGACGAGTCGGTTACTCGCCCGAGCCGTTGAGGTCAGCCGACCGGGACCGCTGCGCCCCGGATCACTTTTGCGTCGAGGGTGCCATGCTCCCCTACGACGGCGTAGATCTTCTTCCAGGCGTACTCCTCGCCCTTCGACGTGAGCTTGCCGTACTTCACCTTGATGATCATGCCATCCGGCATCTCGACCTTCTTGGTGGCGTTCTTTCCCCTGCCGTACCTAATGGCCTAAGCGGTGGCCTGGTCGTGCTCGCTGCTCGCAATGCGCATGATGAGCCCGATGTGGGCGAGGAAGTCGAAGACCTGCTTCTGGATGACCTTGACGCCCCGATCGGTTGCCCACTGCTGGACGTCACGTGTGAAGGAGCGCTTCGTGGTGAGGCCGTCGGCGGAGGCATACAGCTCAGCCTGGGCGGCGGCGGGCTCCAGTTCGGCAACTCGGGACTCGGCGGTAACGGCGCGGCTCTCGGCCTGGTCGGCGCGGTCGGCTTCGGCGATGACCATCTGAGCGAGTTCTCGATTGCTGACCTTGCGGACGTCGAAACGGACGTCATTGCGCAGCGAGGGCAGCACCTCGTGGGTGACCCAGCGGCGAAACGCCTTGGCTGCGGGTACGTGACTACGCATCACGAGCGAGTAGAGACCGGACTCGTTGATCAGAGTGACGGACTGAATCCGCAGGTCGGCGAAGAGGTCAGCGAAACTTAGGGCTTCTGAGCTGGACCTTTCTATGGTCCGCTTCTCATCCTCATCCAGGCCCTTGACGGCCATCGAGGCGTTGGAGTGCTTGAGGATGCCACACGCGCCGGCTGCGACGAACCAGGGCTCGTCTCCGACCATGCAGGGCGAACCTGCTGGCCAGTGAAGGGGAACTCGTAGGGGCGAAGCTCCCCCGAAGCGTCCCCCTGCGGCTCATTGCGCCTCACAGTTCCTCTGCGAACAGCTCGAAGAAGTTCCGGCGCGCCACACCATCGATGGTTCGCGCGTTCACCTCGTACGTGTGGGCGAGAGCGTGGACGCGGGCGATTCTTGCTTCGGCCTGCGCCAGCTCGGCTGCCATGACCTGCACGTGGCACTTGTTGCTCGCTGCGACATGTTCGGGCGTCTCTTCACGCTGCTCGGCCTTCTCGGCGCGTTGCCGTAACGCTTCGAGAGCCTCGTCTCGTACGGCGGCGACGACCTCAGCCACCTCCATGCAGGTGGCGACCCGGATAGAGGGGTGCCCGTCGTCTGCTGTGTACACGACCGAGACCGGGTGCTCGACACGGTCGGCGGGCACGATCGGGCTGGAGCGCCAGTATCTGCGCCTGTCCAAGATCCGCGTCGAGCAGCAGTTGTACGAGTTCAAAGGCCGCTGGCTGAAGAAGCCACCCAAGGACGACTCCTACCGCGACATCCACCTGCCTCCGTGTCTGAGCGATCTACTGTCGACGCAGATCCAGCGCCACGATTCGGGCGCGTGTTCATGCACAGGCAGCAGAGGCTGCGGTGGGGGAAGGTACGTCTTCCTACCCGAGGACGGCGACCATGAGCGCAGGTCCAACTTCGGCAGGCGGCGCTCCCGCCCGGCAGCCGACGGTCGGCAGCCGACGGTCGGCATGCTGACGCGAAGGACCGGCCGGGCTATCCGGTGCTTGCCGACCTGGCGGGCACGTACCCCCACACTTCGCCTGCCATGATCAAGCTGATCACGGCCAGGCTCCAGAAGCGATGGGAGGGATCTCTCCCGGGAATGGGCGGCGATGGCGGATGGGAGGCTTCCGGTCCCGCTACTCGATCATCTCTTGAAGCCCCATCGGGAGACCAACAAGAAAGATCATCTCCCAAATCTCTCCCAGTCCACAGTTAGCGATCTTCGCTCGCACCTGGAAAACAGGGCGTGAACTGGGTGGACGATACTGGGTTCGAACCAGTGACCCCTCGCTTGTAAGGCGAGTGCTCTACCGCTGAGCTAATCGTCCCGAACGGCACTACACCTTACGACACCAACGGTGCCGAGCGCACATTGACCGTCCAGCCGGGGCCGAGGTCGGGGCGGCCGGCGGCGCGCCAGCCCAGCAGGGACGCGCCCAGCATGCCGGCGTCCACGCCGAGTGCCGCCGGCACCAGCGGGGGCGCGTCGCGGAAGGCCAGGCGCTTCACGAGCCGGGTGCAGACCGGGTCGAACAAGGCGGGGCCCGCCTCGGCCAGGCCGCCGCCCAGGACGATCATGCTGGGGTCCAGGAGGAGGGTGTAGGTGGCCAGGGCCAGGGAGAGGGCCTCTACCGCCTCGTCCCAGACCTCTACGGCGAGGGGGTCGTCGGAGGCCACTACCTCTTCGGCCTTCACGCCGGACAGGCCCGCACGCTGGCTGTAGCGGCGGCCCACGGAGGCGGCCGACGCATAGGTCTCCAGGCAGCCGAACTGGCCGCAGGCGCACTGCTCGCCGTCCGGGAAGACCGGGATGTGGCCGATCTCGCCGCCCCATCCGGACGAACCGCCGTACGGCTCGCCACGCAGGATCAGGGCTCCGGCGATTCCGGTACCGATCGGCAGGAAGAGGAAGTCGTCCACCCCCTGCCCGGCGCCCAGGACGTTCTCCGCCAGGCCGCCGGTCTGGACGTCGTGGCCGAGCCGTACCGGAACGTCGAGGGCGGTGAAGTCGGCGGCGGGCACGTCGCGCCAGCCGATGTTCGCGGAGTAGACCGCGGAGTTCTCCGACACCAGCCCGGGTACGGCGAGGCCGACCCCGGACGGGATGCCGTCACCGGATGCGGCGAGATGGCTGATGAAGTCGCGGATCGCCGTCACCGCGGCGTCCGGCCCCTCCTCGCGGGGGGTCGGGCGGCGCTCGGTGAGGAGCACCACGCCGGACTCGCTGACCAGGCCGCCCTTCATGGACGTGCCACCGACGTCGAGCGCGACGACGAACGAACTCATTGCGGACACGAAAGGAGACGATAGCGCAGCTCAGCATATGTCCGGAAAAATGTGGCCGGCCCGAGACCGTCACGCCCGGCCCAGTACCCGGTTCAGAGCGGCCTCGACCTCGGCCGACAGGCCGGGCGGTGATTCTGGCACCAGCGGATCCCCCGATCGCGCCTGCCGGACAGAACCACACGAGCGGCATTCGACCTCGCCCAACCGGCAGATCAGCGCGCTGGACCCGCAGGTGCCGCACGTGTCCAGGTCGAGGTCGTGCAGCCGTTGACAGTCCGGGCAGATGAGCACCTGGGACTCGTCGCGCACCCCACGCTTCCAGGGGCTCGCGCCGCGTACCGGGTCGGTCTGCCGGGCCCCGCAGTTGTAGCAGGGCATCGCATCCTCCGTTGTCACGAAATCTCGGCGAGTGCCTTGGCATAGTCGGCCACGTCGCGCGCCGTGCCGATCGGGTTCACGACCGACCAACGGACCACGCCCGCGCCGTCGATGATGAAGGTCCCCCGCTGCGCGAGCCCCTTCTGCTCATCGAACACACCGTACGCCCGCGCGACCTGTCCGTGTGGCCAGAAATCCGACAGCAGTGGGAATGTGTAGCCCTCTTGGTCCGCCCATGCACGATGGCAGAAAAGAGAGTCCACGGAGACAGTCAGAATTTGCGCGTCCGTGACAAAGTCCCGCAAGGCCGACAACTCGCTGTTGCAGACGTTGCTGAAGGCCAGCGGGTAGAAGACCAGCACGACCTCGCGGCCCCGGAAGGCGGAGAGCTTGACCGGGGCGCCGTGCTGGTCCTGGAGTTCGAAGTCGGGAGCTAGGGCGCCTACCAGTGGGTTCACACGGCCATCATGGCAGGCGCTCTGCTCCCTAGCGTCGGCCCTTGGGGCCGACGAGCCTGGTCCCCGACCAATCGGGTGCGGCGGAGATGCTGCTCGTCTGCGAAAGGCCCGCGGTAGCGGCATCCTCCCCGATGTCGCTCGGCTCCACATGGCCGTCGCGACCGGCCTTGGGAGTCAGCAGCCAGATCTGGCCGCCCTCTGCGAGTGATCGCATGGCGTCGCTCAGAACGTCGAAGAGATCGCCGTCACCGTCGCGCCACCACATCAGCACCACGTCTACGACGTCGTAACTGTCCTCATCGAGCAGTTCATTGCCGGTCAGGTTCTCGATTGACGAGCGAAGCTCTTCGTCGCTGTCCTCGTCCCAACCGATCTCCTGCACCACCTGACCCGGCTTGAGGCCGAGTCGTTCGGCCAGGCCGCGCTCGCCCTGCGCCTGACCCGCGGTCGCGCTCACGTTTATCCCTCCTGCTTGAGTGGCCCCGCATTTTGCGGTTTATCGCTTCGGGACAGTCCACACGCTGTGACCCTCAGTCGTCAACGGTCGCCACGGGTACGGCGACAGGACCGTCCGAATCAACCCGACAAAAACGACAGACGAACGTGGCGTTCACGGTTGTCGACGTTCAGGTCAACGACCGCGATCGACTGCCAGGTTCCCAGCGCCAGCCGTCCCCCGAGGACCGGCACCGTCGCATAGGGCGGAATCAGCGCGGGCATGACGTGCGACCGTCCGTGACCGCGCGAACCGTGCGCGTGCCGCCAGCGATCGTCGGCGGGCAGCAGGCCGGCCAGCGCGGCCAGCAGGTCGTCGTCGCTGCCCGCGCCGAGCTCGATCAGCGCCACCCCGGCGGTCGCGTGCGGGACGAAGACATGCAAAAGCCCGTCGCCGCCCTGCTCACGCACGAACTCCGCGCACTGCGGGGTGATGTCGTGCACCGTCTCGCGTGACCCGGTGGTCAGCGAGATGATCTGGGATTCCACACGGGAAATCCTACTGAGGCACAACGACCGCATCAGGGCCGGGAAAGACCAGCCCCGTGTGCCCGTCGTCGAACCGTACGATGTACGGCGGTCCGCCTTCCGTCCCGCGAACCTCGATGATCTCTCCGCGCCGGTCCCCTTCGCCAACGGTGTTCCCGTGCATGAGGAGCCGGTCGCCTACCGTCGCGTTCATACTTCACACATTGGTACGACAGACGCGCTTGGGAAAGAGGTGCGACCCGCACTCCCATCAGAGCGCGCCGCAATCCTGACCCAAACGTTACTTCCCCCAAGATCAACACGCGTGTTTCCTCAAGATCAACCCACGCTGCTTCTGTTACGGCGGTGCCGCCGCCCACGCCACCCGCCGCCGTGGGCGGGCGCCGATCGTGGGGGTCGCTTCTCACGTCGGACGTGGTCCCCGCCGCCACGACCCTTCGTCCCCCACCTCCCACGGCCCCGCCTCCCACCTCTCGCCCCTTTGGCGTGGGGCCCACAGCCGGTCAACCGGTCTCTGCAAGGCTTCGGGGGGCGGCTTGGGCGCCGTTGAGGGGCGCCGGGCTCCGCCGTACCCCCTCCCGCCGACGCGGCGCGGGAAAAGCGTGGGGGTGGCTCTCCGGGAGCCCGCCCGGCTGGGCGCCGTTGAGGGGCGCCGGGCTCCGCCGTACCCCCTCCCACCGACGCGGCACCGGAAAGGCGTGGGCGTGGCGCGCCAGGCGTGCGGGCGACGGGCGGGTGGTGGCGACGCCCGGCGTAGGGGCGACGGGCGGGGCGGCCGAGGGGGTCGGAGGGGGCGCGGGGGCTTGAGGGGTGCACCAGTGGTTCTCCACTCGCGCGCCATCTTTCCGGGGTAGACCTGAAGGGTGCGCACACCCACCACAACCCTGTCGGATTTGCCCGGTCGTCGGCCCGGAAAGGGGGTGTTCTAAGCTCTGCGCCGACCCCCGTGGCGGGCCGCCGCGATTCGGGCTGGCAAATCGGGAAATCTCGTAGCTTTTCTAGTCTTGTTAAATTGGCATGCCGATGTAACCTGTGGTGGCGATTCGTCCTACCATCGGTGGTCTAGGCCACCCCTTGGGCCCCTGCCAGCAGGGACGTCCTGGTTACTCGTGAGTAGAGATGCACTTTCTACGGCAAGCGACCAGGATGGAAGGCGACCCACGACCCAGACATCAGACCTCGGAAGGCGAGACCCAGTGGCTTCCGGACGCCAGCGTTTCTCGATCATCAGCGACGGCCTACCCAGCCAGCTGCCTGATGTCGACCCCAGCGAGACCAACGAGTGGCTCGAGTCGCTCGACAACGTCGTCAAGGCGGAGGGCCGCACCCGCGCCCGCTACCTGATGCTCCGCATGCTGGAGCGCGCCCGCGAGCACCAGGTCGGCGTGCCGGGCCTGCGCAGCACCGACTACCTCAACACGATCCCGCCGGAGCGCGAACCCTGGTTCCCCGGCGACGAGCACGTCGAGCGCCGCATCCGGGCCTACATCCGGTGGAACGCGGCGGTCATGGTCTCCCGTGCCAACGCGCGCACCAACGTGGGCGGCCACATCGCCACCTACGCCTCGGCCGCCTCCCTGTACGAGGTCGGCTTCAACCACTTCTTCCGCGGCAAGGACCACGGCGAGTCGGGCGACCAGGTCTTCTTCCAGGGCCACGCGGCGCCGGGCATCTACGCCCGCGCCTTCCTGGAGGGCCGCCTCAACGAGGCGCAGCTCGACGCGTTCCGCCAGGAGCTGAGCCACGGCTTCCACGGCCTGCCCTCCTACCCGCACCCGCGGCTCATGCCGGACTTCTGGGAGTTCCCCACGGTCTCCATGGGTCTGGGCCCGATCAGCGCGATCTACCAGGCGCGGTTCAACCGCTACCTGATCAACCGCCAGATCAAGGACACCAGCCGCAGCCATGTCTGGGCCTTCCTGGGCGACGGCGAGATGGACGAGCCCGAGTCGCTCGGCGCGATCGGCCTGGCCGCGCGCGAGGAGCTCGACAACCTCACGTTCGTCATCAACTGCAACCTGCAGCGCCTCGACGGCCCGGTACGCGGCAACGGCAAGATCATCCAGGAGCTGGAGTCCTACTTCCGCGGCGCCGGCTGGAACGTCATCAAGGTCGTCTGGGGCCGCGACTGGGACCCGCTGCTGGCCGCCGACGTCGACGGCGTGCTGGTCAACCAGATGAACACGACGCCTGACGGCCAGTTCCAGACGTACTCGGTCGAGTCGGGCGAGTACATCCGCGAGCACTTCTTCGGCGGCGACCCGCGCCTGCGCAAGATGGTCGAGCACCTCACCGACGACGACATCCGCAAACTCAGCAGAGGCGGCCACGACTACCGCAAGGTCTACGCGGCGTTCAAGGCGGCCCGTGAGCACGTCGGCCAGCCGACGGTCATCCTCGCCCAGACCATCAAGGGCTGGACGCTGGGCAAGGACTTCGAGGCGCGCAACGCCACGCACCAGATGAAGAAGATGACCAAGGCCGAGCTCAAGGAGTTCCGCGACCGGCTGTACCTGCCGATCCCGGACTCGGCCCTGGAAGGCGACCTGCCGCCGTACTTCCACCCGGGCGAGAACGACCCGGAGATCGAGTACATGAAGGAGCGCCGCGCGGCGCTCGGCGGCGTGCTGCCCAAGCGGGTCCTGCGCGCCAAGCCGGTCAAGCTGCCCGGCGACGAGGTCTACCAGCAGTTCTCCAAGGGTTCCGGCAAGCAGCAGGTGGCCACCACGATGGCCTTCGTCCGCCTGCTCAAGGACCTCATGCGCGACAAGGAGATCGGCAAGCGGTTCGTGCCGATCATCCCGGACGAGGCGCGGACGTTCGGCATGGACGCCATGTTCCCGAGCGCCAAGATCTACAACCCGCACGGCCAGACCTACGAGGCCGTGGACCGGGAACTGCTGCTGTCCTACAAGGAGTCGGAGCAGGGCCAGATCCTGCACGAGGGGATCAACGAGGCCGGTTCGATGGCCTCGGCCACGGCGGCCGGCACATCGTACGCCACGCACGGCGAGCACATGATTCCGATCTACATCTTCTACTCCATGTTCGGCTGGCAGCGCACCGGCGACCAGATGTGGCAGATGGCCGACCAGATGACGCGCGGCTTCCTGCTGGGCGCCACCGCCGGCCGGACCACCCTGAACGGCGAGGGCCTGCAGCACGAGGACGGTCACACGCCGCTCATCGCCTCGACGAACCCGGCCGCCGTCTCCTACGACCCGAGCTGGGCCTACGAGACCGCGTACATCGTCAAGGAGGGTCTGCGCCGGATGTACGGCGAGGAGCAGGAGAACGTCTTCTACTACCTCACCGTCTACAACGAGCCCTACATCCAGCCCGCCGAGCCGGCGAACCTCGACATCGAGGGGCTGCTCAAGGGCCTGTACAAGTTCTCGGAGGGGCCGCGGACACAGGGGCCGAAGGCCAACATCCTGTCCTCGGGCGTGGCGGGGCCGTGGGCCATGGAGGCCCAGCGCCTGCTGGCCGAGGAGTGGGGCGTGTCGGCCGACGTCTGGTCGGCGACCTCGTGGACGGAGCTGCGCCGTGACGCGCTGGCCTGCGAGGAGCACAACCTGCTCAACCCGGACGCCGAGCAGCGCGTGCCGTACGTCACGCAGAAGCTGTCCGGCGCGCAGGGGCCGTTCGTGGGCGTCAGCGACTACATGAAGGCCGTGCAGGACCAGATCGCGCAGTGGGTGCCGGGTGACTGGAGTTCGCTGGGCACCGACGGGTTCGGGCTGTCGGACACGCGCTCGGCCCTGCGCCGCCACTTCCACGTGGACGCGGCCTCGATCACGCTGGCCGTACTCACGCGGCTGGTCAAGCGTGGCGAGCTCGACGGCGAGGTGCTGCGCGAGGCGATCGCCCGCTACCACCTGAAGAACGGCGTCACCGAGGCCGGTGGCGCGGAGAGCAACGACGCCGAGTCCATGGGCGTCTGACGACGATCTGGCGCTCCCGGGAAGTTTTTTCCGGGAGCGCCGTCATATTCGGCCCTCACCTTCGTGAGAGAAGATGAGGCGGCACGTTCAGGAGGGGTGCGTGCCGCCTCCCCCTTTTCGCGTATTGTGGGCTCTACTTCCCCCTTGCGACACGAGGGGAATGCCTTATATGCGCCGTGTTCTTGCCGTCGTCACGTTCTCAGTGCTGGCCACGTCCTGTACCAGCACCGCGGAACCGCAGGCCGTCGCACCCCCGGACAAGATCAACTGGGGTGCCTGCACGGACATCGTCCGTCCCGATGGCCAGCCGCCCGCCAAGGAGGACGCCACCCAGCAGTGCGGCAAACTGTCCGTCCCGCTCGACTACACCAAGCCGGACGGCGACAAGCTGGACATCGCGCTGATCCGCGTCCCGGCCACCGACAAGGCCAACCGGATCGGCTCGCTCCTGTTCAACTTCGGCGGCCCCGGCGGTTCCGGCGTGGACACGCTGGCCCAGGCGGCCAAGTCGTTCAGCACGCTGAACGCCCGCTACGACCTGGTCAGCTTCGATCCCCGCGGCGTCGAGCGCAGCTCCGGCGTGCGCTGCGGCGACAGCGCGGAGATGGACACGTTCACCTCCATGAACACGCTGCCCGCCAACGCGGAGACGAACGCGGCCAGCACGAAGGCGAACAAGAAGTTCGCGAGCCTGTGCGAGCAGGACTCCGGCAAGATCCTGCCGTTCGTCGGCACCGTCAGCGCCGCCCGCGACATGGACCGCATGCGCGCCTCGCTCGGCGACGCGAAGCTCAACTACCTCGGCATGTCGTACGGCACGCTCCTCGGCGGCGTCTACGCCACCCTGTTCCCGAAGAACGTCGGCCGGATGGTCCTGGACGCCCCCCTCGACCCGACCGTCACCTTCGAGCAGCGCACCCTCGTCCAGACGGCCGGATTCCAGAAGGCGTACGAGAGCTTCCTGAAGGCGTGCGTGAAGGAGGGCTGCGAGCTCGGCGGCAGCGTCGAGGCCGGCAACAAGAACGTGGACCAGCTCATGACCGAGCTGTCGGAGAAGGCGCTCAAGGTCGGCGACCGCGACCTCACCCAGGGCCTGGCCTCGACCGGCGTGGCCGCGGCCCTGTACTCCGAGCTGACCTGGCCGTTCCTGGAGACCGCCGTCAGCCAGGCCATGAAGGGCGAGGGCGAGGCGCTCATGTACCTCGCCGACTCCTACACGGGCCGCACGCCCGACGGCAAGTACACCACCCAGATGACCAGCTTCCCCGCCATCACCTGCGTCGACAGCGCGGAGCGCCCGGACAAGGCGACGCTGGACCGGACCGAGGCGGCCGCCCTGAAGATCTCGCCGCTGTTCGGGAGCGCGGGGGCCGGGCAGTTGTGCTCGATCTGGCCGGTGGCCGGCAGCGACGAGGCCAGGCACGTGGACGCCACCGGGTCGGGGCCCATCCTGGTGGTGGGCGGGAAGGGCGACCCGGCGACGCCGTACGAGTGGGCTCCCAAGCTCACCGAGCAGCTCAAGACCGCCACGCTCGTCACCTACACCGGTGAGGGGCACGGGGCGTACCTGTCGGGCAGCCAGTGCGTCAAGGGCATCGTGGACGGCTATCTGCTGCAGGGCACGGTTCCGCAGAAGAACGCGACCTGCGAGCGATAGAGCATGGCCCTGGGCGCGCCGCCGTTCGGCGGGAGGCGGCGTGCCCAGGGCGGGTGGTGACCGGCGCGACCGGCCGGGCGGGGCGGCGGGGGAAGCGCCGCTGAGTGCCCGGCCGTCGCGTCAGCCCCTCTGGCGGAACACGCCGAACTGGTTGCCCGAGGTGTCCCGCAGGTAGGCGAAGTCGGTGCCCGCCCCGTCGTCGATGACCTTGGTGACGACCTTGCCGCCCAGCGACTCGGCCTGCGCGCAGGCGGCATCGACGTCGGCGACCTGCACGTGGAAGACCGCGTGGGCGGGGAACTCCCCCTTGGTGTTGAACAGGCCGCCGGAAGGCCGCTCCGCCCCGGCGGAGCTGATCATGCGGTAGTCCATCACGTCGCCCCCGCCGGGCGTGAACGTCCATCCGAACAGCCCGCCGTAGAAGCGCTCGGCTCCGTCGGGGTCGTCGGTGGCCACCTCGAACCAGGTGACGGTGTTATCCACGTTGTCCTCCTCTGTCTTTCGAACAAGACAACGATAAAACATGGGGGCGACAACCCTATGTCGGTGTTTTCGAATGACTAATCGATCACCGTGCCGCGCACGATCATCTCCGGCACGTCCGTGGCGAAGCCTTCGAGCGGCCGATCCGGCGCCTTCTCCGAGGTGACGGAGGCGGCCGCGATGCGGTCGAGCCGGAAGACCCGCACGTCGTCGCGGAGCCTGCACCAGGCCACCAGGTACCAGAAGCCGCCCCGCCCGCCCAGGAACACCCCCGGCTCCACCTCCCGGGAGGTCAGGGCGCCCTTCCTGTCGACGTAGTCGAGGCTGAGCACGCGCCGGCGCAGCAGCGCGTCCTCGATGGCGCGCGAGACGCCCTCGCCGCCGAGCGGCAGGATCTCCTCGGGCGGGTCGGCGGGCGCCATCAGCCGCACCCGCCGCGCCAGCTCCCTGGCCAGCTCGCCCTCGGGCCCCGGCATGGCCGCCACGACCTTGCGCAGCGCGCTGCGGGCCTGCTGGGCGAAGGGCTGGTCGTCGCCGGCGCGGCTTAACGCCACCGCGATCGCGACGGCCTCGGACGGGGTGAAGTTGAGCGGCGGCAGCGACATCTTCTTGTCGATCGCGTAGCCGCCCTTGCGGCCGGTCGAGGCGAAGATGGGCACGCCGGACTCCTGGAGCGCCAGGATGTCGCGCTCGATGGTACGCGCGCTCACCTCGAACCGCTTGGCCAGCTCCCTCGCGGAACGGGATCTGGGGGCGATCGCGCGCAGGTCCTCCACCAGGGCGTAGAGCCGATCAGTCCGGTTCACGATCTCGACGGTACGCCGCAGCACCGACAAACTCGGGGTTCCCGCACTTCGGGGCAGGTTGTTCTGTCCTCACCGCCAGGTGGTCACTCGCGGGTCCACTCCAGCAGCCGATCCAGCGGCCACGTGTTGACGATGCGCTCGGGCTCGATCCCGCACAGGGCGGCCCGCTCGCACCCGAACCGCTGCCAGTCCAGTTGACCGGGCGCGTGCGCGTCGGAGTCGATCGAGAACACGCAGCCCCACTCGTACGCCTGCCGCATCAGCCGCTTGGGCGGGTCCAGCCGGTCGGGCCGCGAGTTGATCTCCACCGCCACCCCGAACCGCCGGCACGCCTCGAACACCAGCTCGGCGTCGAACTCCGACTCCGGCCGCAGCCCGCCCCGCTTGGTCCCGGCCTTGACGATGCGCCCGGTGCAGTGGCCGAGCACGTCCACGCGCGGGTTGGCGATGGCGGTGACCATCCTGCGGGTCATCTCGTAGCGGTTCATGCGCAGCTTGGAGTGCGCGCTGGCGACCACGACGTCCAGCCGGTCCAGCAGCTCGGGCTCCTGGTCGAGGGTGCCGTCGGGGTTGATGTCCACCTCGATGCCGGTCAGGACGCGAAACGGCGCGAGCTCCTCGTTGAGCCGCTCCACCAGGTCGAGCTGGCGTTTCAGCCGGGCGGGCGACAGGCCGTTGGCGACGGTGAGGCGGGGCGAGTGGTCGGTCAGCGCCAGGTACTCGTGGCCGAGCGACTTGGCGGCGGCCGCCATCTCCTCGACCGGCGAGCCGCCGTCGGACCAGTCGGAGTGGCTGTGCAGGTCGCCTCTGAGCGCGGCGCGCAGGGCGGCGGTGTCGGCGTTCAGGTCGCTGCCCTCGGTGGCCCGCAGACGCCGCAGGTAGGTGGGCGTCTGCCCGGCGAGCGCCTCGGTGACGGCCAGCGCGGTGACCTTGCCGATGCCGGGCAGGCCGGCGAGGGCTCCCGACTCGGCCAGCCGTACCAGCTCGTCGGGGGGCAGGTCCGCGACGACGGCGGCGGCGCGGCGGAAGGCACGCACGCGATAGGTCGGCTCGCCCGCTCGCTCCAGGAGGAAGGCGATGTCTCGTAGAGCCTGCACCGGATCCATAGGTAGACAAATACCCCAACCAGGGGCTCAAGCGGTTTGAAAGCGATGACTTATAGAGATTGAAGCGGACAAAAAGCATCGATAGGCTTACTGGCCACCATAGATCTGGAGCTCGATGACCGCCCCGCCAGCCGCCCGCCCAGGTAAGTCCTCCAAGGTGATCACACTCACCGTGATCGGCATCGTGTCGGTCGTGGTGGTCGGCTACTGCGCGGCCCAGGGCGATGACGACGTGACCGCCGACTGCGTCGAGGCCAGCAGCCTGAACAGCGGCGCCTTCGAGGTCGTCGACGACGACTACTGCGACGACGACCACTACTCATCCTCCGGCGGCTACCGCGCCTACCACTGGTACTACGGCGGCACCCGCAACGGCGCCCTGGTCCACGGCGGCAGCACGATCCGGCCCTCCAACGTCACGATCAGCAGCCGCGACGGCAAGTCCATCCAGCGCGGCGGCTTCGGCAGCCGCTGGAGCGGGGGCAGTTGACGTGACCCGGCGCCTGGCCTCCCAGAACGTCTCGATCGGCGCGGTGGCCACGCTGTCGGCCCTGATGCTCGGCGCCTGCGCGCAGCAACCGCCCCCGGTGTACGAGCGCTCGCCCGTGACCGTTCACGAGGCCGACGACGAAGAGGACGAGGTCACCGCGCACTGCGTGGTACGCGACAGCGAGGACGACGGCCGCTACACGGTGGCCGGCGACGAGAAGTGCGACGGAGCGGGCAGGCACGGCACGTACATGTGGTACTACGGCGGAACCAGAACCAAGCGCCACGTCACCGACGGCTCGCCCCGGCGCCCGCGCGGCGTCTTCGTCACCACCCGCGACGGCGACGAGATCGGCAAGTCGGGCCGGATCTCGCGCGAGGGCTTCGGCGGGCGTACGACGGTGGGAGGCTGAGCGGTGCGACGCGAGACGGGAACGCCCCGCGACGGGTGGGAGAAGACGATCGAGAGCCAGGGCCTGGCCTACCACCGGGCCGCGCACCCGGCGGGACTGACCCGGCCCTACTGGGACGAGTCCGCCCACTACGTCTTCACCATGGACGAGGTCCTGGAGCTGGAGTCGCAGGTCGAGGAACTCCACCAGATGTGCCTGCGCGCGGTCGAGCACGTGGTCTCGACCGGCCGCTACGCCGACTTCGCCATTCCCGAGTGGGCGCGCGAGGACGTCGCCCGCTCGTGGGAACGGCGCGACGATCACCTGTACGCCCGCTTCGACCTGCGCTACGACGGGACGGGCCCGGCCAAGCTGCTGGAGTACAACGCCGACACGCCCACCTCGCTGGTGGAGTCGTCGGTGGTGCAGTGGTTCTGGCTGAAGGACACCCACCCCGGCGACGACCAGTGGAACTCCGTCCACGAGCGGCTCATCGACCGCTGGAAGGAACTGCGGCTGCCGCCCGGCCCCACCCACTTCGCCTGGACCAACATGGACGAGACGGGCGAGGAGGCCATGACGCTGGCCTACCTGCAGGAGACCGCCGAGCAGGCCGGACGCCCCACCGTCGCCATCGCCATGGAGGACATCGGCTGGGACGGCGCCGGCCGCCGCTTCGTGGACCTGGAGCAGCGCTGGATCCGGTCGGCGTTCAAGCTCTATCCGTGGGAGTGGATGCTGGCCGACGACTTCGGCAGGCACGCGGTACGGCACGCCACCTGGATCGAGCCCCTGTGGAAGACCCTGCTGTCGAACAAGGCGCTGCTGGCGCTCCTGTGGGAGCTGTACCCCGGCCACCCGAACCTGCTGCCCGCCTACCTCGACGGGCCGCGCGAGATGTCGTCCTACATCGCCAAGCCGCTGCTCGGCAGGGAAGGCGCCTCGATGCGCATCGTGACCCCCACGGGCGGCCAGGAGACCACCGGGTCCTACGGCGCGGAAGGCTACGTCTACCAGGGCTTCGAGGCCCTGCCCGTCTTCGACGGCCAGCGTCCCGTGCTGGGCGCCTGGGTCGTCGCCGACGAGTCGGCGGGCCTGGGCATCCGGGAGACCACCGGCTACATCACCGACGACACCTCCTCCTTCGTACCTCACCGGATAGCGAGCTGACGTGACCCTTCTCGAAACCCTTGCCCGCGGCGCCGGATTCATCGCCTCCTACGCCGCGCTCGGCGTCATCTTGATGATCGTCGGCTTCTACGTCATCGACCTGGCCATCCCCGGCAAGCTGAGCCAGATCATCAAGACCGACCGCAACCCCAACGCCACCCTCCTGACCACCTCGGGCCTGGCGGCGGTGGGCCTCATCGTGGCCGCCTCCATCTGGGCCTCGGGCGGCCGCCTCGTCGAGGGGCTGGCGACCACCGCGGTCTTCGGCCTGGTCGGCATCGCCGTACAGACGGTGGCGATGCTCGTGTTCGACAAGATCGTCGGCATCGAGGTGCGTGAGCTGGTCAAGGAGCCCGAACTGCAGCCCGGCGCCCGCCTGCTGGCGGTGACCCATCTGGCGATCGGCCTGATCACCGCCGTCGCGGTCATCTGAACCGACCTGGCACCCTAGAAGGGTGACGACCCGGGAAGACACCACACGGCGGCTCGAGCGCGCGATGGGCGCCCTCGGCACCGCGGCCATGGCGCGCATGGACGATCGGCTGCCCTGGTTCCGCGCGCTCAGCGCGGAGGACCGATCCTGGGTCGGGCTGGTGGCGCAGGCGGGCATCGCCGCGTTCGTCGAGTGGTTCCAGCACGCCGACGAGAAACGCCCCACCCCCAGCATCGAGTTCTTCGGTACGGCCCCGCGCGAGCTCAAGCGGGTCATCTCGCTCCAGCAGACGGTCGACATCATCAGGGCCGTGGTCGAGGTCGTCGAGACGCAGACCGACCAGCTGGCCGCCCCCGGCGGCGAGGACCAGCTACAGCAGGCCATGCTCCGCTACACGCGCGACGTGGCCTTCGCCGCGGCCCACGTCTACGCCCGCGAGGCCGAGGCCCGCGGCTCCTGGGACTCCCGCCTGGAGGCGCTGATCGTCGACGCCCTGGTGCGCGGCGAGGTCGACGACGGCCTCCACTCCTGGGCCGCCGCGCTCGGCTGGACCTCCTCGCCGGTCGTCGTCATCGCCGGGCGCGCCCCCGAGGGCGACCCGCGCGCCGTGATCGACGGGCTGCGCGAGAAGGGCCGCCGCATCGGCATGGACCTGCTCGCGGGCGTGCAGGCCGACCGGCTGATCGTGATCGTGGGCGGCGCGGAGGGCGTCGAGGAGGCGGCCAGGCCGGTCGTGGCCCGCTTCGGCGAGGGCCCGATCGTGATCGGCCCGGAGGTGCCCGACCTGCACGCCGCCGCCCGTTCGGCCAGCGCCGCGCTGGCCGGGCTCAAGGCCTCGTCGGGCTGGCCGGACGCGCCCCGTCCCGTACACGCCGAGGACCTGCTGGCCGAACGAGCGCTCGACGGCGACGACGACGCCAGGCGGCAGCTCGTGGAGAACGTCTACCTGCCGCTGGCCGGCACGCCGCTGCTCGACACCCTGGCCACCTACCTCGAACAGGGCACCTCGCTGGAGGCGACGGCCAGGCTGCTGTTCGTCCACCCCAACACCGTCAGGTACCGGCTCAAGAAGATCACCGAACTCACCGGGTACCAGCCGACCGAGGGCAGATCGGCCTTCACGCTGCAGGTCGGGCTCATCCTTGGACGCCTGTCGGAGAGCGCGGTAACCTGGCGAGCCCTAACGTAACGCGCCCGTTACCCCCGCTGTAGAGTTCCTACAAAACCGCCTGGACAAAGTTCGTACGGATCTCCATCCGCGTGTCGAACTTCTACAGGGCATCGTGGATTTCGTGCTTGTACTCGTCGCTCCGGGCCAAGGCGCCCAGTCACCCGGCTTCCTCACACCCTGGCTTGAGCTGCCCGGACTCGCCGACCGCCTGGCCGCGTGGTCCGACGTCGCGGGCATCGACCTGATCGCCTACGGCACCACCGCCGGCGAGGACGAGATCAAGGACACCGCCGTCGCCCAGCCGCTGCTCGTGGCCACCGCGCTGGCCTCGGCCGAGGCGCTCGGCGCGAGCCCCGACCTGCTGGCCGGCCACAGCGTCGGCGAACTGGCCGCCGCCGCGCTCGCCGGGGTCATCAGCGCCGAGCAGGCGCTCGACCTGGTCCGCGTACGCGCCCAGGCCATGGCCAAGGCCGCCGCCATCACCGAGACCGGCATGACCGCCATCCTGGGCGGCGTGGAGGAAGAGGTCCTGGCCGCCCTCAGGGAGCACGGCCTGACCCCCGCCAACATCAACGGCGCCGGCCAGATCGTCGCCGGCGGAACACTCGAGCAGCTCGCCGCGTTGAAGGAGCAGGCGCCGGCGCGCGCCCGGCTCATTCCGCTGAAGGTCGCCGGCGCGTTCCACACCACCCACATGGCCGCGGCCGTGACCGCGATGCGCGAGAGCGCCGCCGCGATCACCCCGGCCGACCCGCGGGTGAAACTTCTGTCGAACGCCGACGGACAGGTCGTCGCGGGTGGCGCCGACTTCGTCGAGCGGCTCATCAACCAGGTGAGCAACCCCGTCAGATGGGACTCCTGCATGGCCACGATGACCGAGCTCGGCGTCACCACGATGATCGAGCTGCTGCCCGGCGGCACGCTGACCGGGCTGGCCAAGCGTGGCATGCGCGGTGTGCAGACCGTGGCGCTGAAGACTCCGGACGACCTCGACGCTGCCAGGGAGCTGATCAAGTGAGGATTCCCGACGCCGCACCGGGAGCCAGGATTCTGGCCCTCGGCCACTACCAGCCCGCCGGCATCGTCACCAACGACGACCTGGCCAAGACCATGGACACCAACGACGAGTGGATCCAGTCCAGGGTCGGCATCAAGGAGCGGCGGGTCGCCGGCCCCGAGGAGACCCTCGAGGACATGGCCACCCAGGCCGGCGGCAAGGCCCTGGCGGCCAGCGGCCTGTCGGCCGACGAGATCGACCTGGTCATCGTCGCCACCTGCACCCTGGAGACCCAGATCCCCAACGCGGCCGCCATCGTGGCGCACCGCCTGGGCATCCACTCCCCCGGCGCGTTCGACGTCAACGCCGCGTGCGCCGGCTTCTGCTACGCGCTGGCCACCGCCAGCGCCGCCGTCCGCGGCGGCGCCGCGCGCAACGTGCTGGTGATCGGCGCGGAGAAGCTCTCCCAGTGGGTCGACTGGACGGACCGCTCCACAGCCGTGATCTTCGCCGACGGCGCGGGCGCGGCCGTGGTGGGCCCGTCCGACGTGCCGCGCATCGGTCCCGTCGTCTGGGGCAGCTCGGGCGACAAGTCCGACGCGATCATCATCGACGAGCGCGACACCTTCCTGCGCCAGGAGGGCCAGACGGTCTTCCGCTGGGCGACCACGACCCTGCACCCGGTGGCCAAGGAGGTCTGCGAGCGGGCCGGGGTCGACCCGGCCGACCTGTCGGCCTTCGTGCCCCACCAGGCGAACCTGCGCATCATCGAGGCGATCGCCCGCAAGATCGGCGCCCCGGACGCGGTCATCGCCCGCGACATCGTGACCGCCGGCAACACCTCGGCGGCCTCGGTCCCCATGGCGCTCTCGCGCATGATCGAGCGCGGGGAGGTCCGCTCCGGCGGGCTCGCCCTGCTGCTCGGGTTCGGCGCCGGGCTGACCTATGCGGGTCAGGTCATCGAGATTCCGTAGGATCCGGTACGGCTGCGCCGTACCGGCACACAAAGGCTTGTGCGGCGCTGCCGTACAGAATCCAGAAAACTCAGAAGGAGAATTAGCGACATGGCGACCGAGCAGGAGATCCTCGAAGGCCTCGGCAAGATCATCAACGAGATCACCGGCATTCCGGCCTCGGACGTGACTCCCGAGAAGAACTTCGTGGACGACCTCGACATCGACTCCCTGTCCATGGTCGAGATCGCCGTGGCCGCTCAGGACGAGTTCGGTGTGGAGATCCCCGACGACCAGCTCAAGAACCTGAAGACGGTCAAGGACGTCCTCACCTACATCCAGGGCTGAACCGCCCTCTTCCTCTGATCGACAAGGAGCGTAAACACGTGAGTGCAAACCGGGTACGTGTCGTCGTCACCGGGCTCGGCGCGACCACGCCCGTCGGTGGAGACGTCACCTCGACCTGGTCGGCGCTCCTCGCCGGTCAGTCTGGTGTGGAGACTCTCACCGAGGACTGGGTCGACCACGTCCCCGTGAAGTTCGCGGGCAAGGCGGCGGTCGACCCAGCCGAGGTCCTGCCCAGGCCCGAGGCCCGGCGGCTCGACCGCAGCGAGCAGTTCGCGCTCGTCGCCGCGCGTGAGGCGTGGCAGGACGCGGGCGCGCCCGAGATCGCTCCCGAGCGGCTCGGCGTCGTGGTCTCCAGCGGCATCGGCGGCATCAGCACCACCCTGTCCGCCTACGACACGTGGAAGGAGAAGGGCTGGAACCGCCTTTCGCCCTTCACCGTGCCGATGCTCATGCCCAACGGCCCCGCCGCGTGGATCGGCCTCGACCTCAAGGCCCAGGCCGGCGTGCACGCGACGGTGTCGGCCTGCGCCTCGGGCGCCGAGGCCATCGGTTACGCGATGGACATGATCCGCTCCGGCCGCGCCGACGTCGTGGTCGCCGGCGGCACCGAGGCCGCGATCCACGGGCTCAACATCGCCGCGTTCGCCGCCGCCCGCGCGATGTCCACGCGCAACGACGACCCGCAGGGCGCCTCGCGCCCCTGGGACCGCGCGCGTGACGGCTTCGTGCTCGGCGAGGGCGCCGGCATCGTGGTCCTGGAGTCGGAGGAGCACGCCCGCGCCCGCGGCGCGCGCGTCTACGCCTACGCCGCCGGCGTCGGCTACTCCGCCGACGCCCACCACATCACCCAGCCCGAGCCCGACGGCCGCGGCATCATCCAGGCGATGACCCAGGCCATGAGCGACGCGGGCGTGAGCGGCCTGGACGTCAGGCACGTCAACGCGCACGCCACCTCGACGCCCGCGGGCGACGTGGGCGAGGTGGTGGCCATCGCCAAGGCGATCGGCACCCACCCGCTGGTGACCTCGACCAAGTCGATGACGGGTCACCTGCTCGGCGGCGCGGGCGGCATCGAGTCCGTCTTCACGATCAAGGCCATGCGCGACCGGATCGTGCCGGCCACCATCAACCTCTCCGACGTCGACGACGGCATCGAAGTGGACCTCGTCTACGGCCAGAACCGCGCGCTGCCCGACGGCGACATCGCCGCGGTGAACAACTCGTTCGGCTTCGGCGGCCACAACGTGACCGTCGTGTTCGCTTCGCACTGAGGAGTTCTCGATGACCGTGCTGGACAACCGGGTGGTGACGCATGGCTCCGATTCGGAGCCCGCTGATCCGCGCGACCCCTTCGTCCGTCTCACCGCGCTGCTCGACGAGGGTTCGCTGCGGTTGATCACTCCTCAGGACAAGAGCGGCGTTCTGGCCGCCATGGGCCGCGTCGAGGGTGTCCCCGTCGTCGCGTTCTGCAGTGACGCCCGCTTCCAGGGCGGCGCGATGGGCAGCGAAGGCTGCGAGCACATCGTGCACGCCTACGACGTGGCCGTCCGTGAACGGGTGCCGGTCCTCGGGATCTGGCACTCCGGTGGTGCGCGACTCGCCGAAGGCGTCGAGTCGCTGCACGCCGTCGGCCGGGTCTTCTTCGCGATGACCAAGGCCTCCGGCGTCGTCCCGCAGATCTCCGTCGTGGTCGGCGCCGCCGCCGGCGGCGCGGCCTACGGGCCCGCGCTGACCGACATCGTCATCCTGGCCGACCAGGGCCGGATCTTCGTGACCGGCCCCGACGTCGTCCGCAGCGTCACCGGCGAGGACGTCGACGCCGCCGCGCTGGGCGGCCCCGAGCCCCACAGCAAGCGCAGCGGCGTCGTGCACGTCGTCACCAAGACCGAGACCGAGGCGTACGTGAAGGCCCGCGAGCTGGCCTCCCTGCTCGGCCACCAGGGCCGGGTGCGCCTGCCGGGTGTGGAGGAGGTCGACTTCAGCACGCTGCTGCCGGAGTCCCCCCGCCGCGCCTACGACGTCAAGCCGCTGGTCAACGGCCTGCTGGACGAGCAGGGCGTGGAGCTGCACCCCAAGTGGGCGCCGAACGTGGTCACCTCGCTTGGCCGCCTGGGCGGCCGCACGGTCGGCGTGATCGCGAACAACCCGCTGCGGCTGGGCGGATGCCTCGACGCCACCTCTGCCGAAAAAGCCGCCCGATTCGTCCGCATGTGTGATGCTTTCGGGGTGCCGCTGGTCGTCCTCGTGGACGTCCCCGGCTACCTGCCCGGCGTCGGCCAGGAGCACGACGGCGTGGTCCGCCGCGGCGCCAAGCTCCTGCACGCCTTCGCCGAAGCCTCCGTCCCGCGTGTGACGCTGGTGACCCGCAAGGCGTACGGCGGGGCCTACATCGCCATGAACTCCCGCGCCCTGGGCGCCACCAAGGTCTTCGCCTGGCCGACCACCGAGATCGCCGTGATGGGCCCGGTGGCCGCCATCCGCGTGCTCAAGCGCCGGGAACTGGCCGCCGTGCCGGAGGAGGAGCGGCCGGAGCTGGAGCTGCGGCTGGCCGAGGAGCACAAGAAGCTCGCGGGCGGCCTTGAGCGTGCCCAGGACCTGGGCGTGATCGACGAGGTCATCAAGCCGGAGGAGACACGCGGCGCCATCGCCAAGCTCCTCGCCCAGGCCACTCCGGCGCGCGGCGCCCACGGGAACATCCCGCTGTAGGGGGAGCCGTCCGGCGTCCTGGATACTCGATTCGTGAAGTATGTCCTGGCCGGGGGTACCGGCGCCCTGGGGCGGAGCCTGTCGGTGGATCTGGTCGCTCGTGGTCATGACGTGGTCGTCGTGACCCGGCGGCCCCGGCGCGGCTGGCCGTTCCGGATGGTGGGGTGGGACGGAGACCTCGCGGCCGAGCTGAGCGGGTCGGTCCTGATCAACCTGGCGGGCGAACTGGTGGACCGCCCGCCCACCCCGGCCAACGTGGAGCTGCTGACCCGTTCCCGCGTGGAGCCGACGCGCGCCCTCGCGCGGGCCGCGGCCGGTGGACCGCCCGCCGTGTGGCTGCAGCTCAGCACGCTCGCGATCTACGGCGAGGGCGGGGAGAGCGAGCTGACCGAACTGTCGCCGCCCGCTGATGGACCGCCGCAGATGGCCGGGGTCGCCAAGGCCTGGGAGGCCGCGGCTCGGGGGGCGCCGTGCGGGCGGCAGGTGATCCTGCGGACCGCGGTGGTCTTCGACCGCGACACCCCGGCGCTCGACCGGCTGACCGGCCTGGTGCGCTGGGGGCTCGGCGGGCGCGTGGGCAGCGGCCGGCAGTGGGTGAGCTGGCTGCACGCCGCGGACTTTCTGGAGATCGTACGGCGGGCGGCGGAAGACCCGGCGCTGTCGGGAGTGGTCCACGCCACCAGCCCGCGGCCGGTGCGCAACGCCGAGATGATGGCCGCCTTCCGCCGCGTCCTACGACGCCCTCCGGCGCCGCCCACTCCCGAGCCGATGGTGCGGCTCGGCGCCCGCGTACTCCGTACGGACCCGGCCCTCGCGCTGACCGGGCGGCGCTGCGTACCGGCGCGACTGACCGAGGTGGGATTCCGGTTCCGGCATCCGGAGCTGGAAGAGGCGATCGGCGACCTCCTCCGGCCGTCCTAGACGGCGGCGTGGAGCCAGCGGACCGGGGCGCCGTCGCCCGCGTAGCGGAACGGCTCCAGTTCCTCGTCCCACGGCCGCCCGAGCAGGAGGTCGAGTTCGTCCTCCAGGACGGTACGGCCCTGCGCGGACTTCATCATCGCCGCCCGCAGCCGGTCCTCCGGGATCATGATGTCGCCGGAGGCGCCGATGACCGCCGTGAAGGCGCCGAGGGTCGGCGTGTAGGCATGTCGGGAGCCGTCGATGCCGGGCGAGGCGTCCTCGGTGCACTCGAAGCGGATCCGCTGCCAGCCCATGAGTGAGGAGGCGATGGCCGCGGCGAAGCCCGGATGGCCTTCCCACTCCGCCTGCGCGCGGACGGCGTTGGGCGCGGCGGTTTGCGGCGTCCACGTCAGGTCTACGGGCACGCCAAGGATACCCGCGACCGCCCATTCAATGTGCGGGCACAGCGCAGGCTGAGCCGAGTGGACGTACAGCACGCCACGAGCAGACACCGGACCTCCCGTTTCGGTACGAGGTGCGCCTTCCCCAACGGCCTCGTCCCAGGATGATCACAAGTGACTAGGGAGAGACTACCGTCGGTCGCAATCCGACACCAGAGGGGGGCCATACCAAGTTGTTGCGGCGGTGGCACGTGACACCGCTCCCGGCGCGGAAAGATACCCGATCATGGACATGCAATCTGCCGGGCAGGCCCTCATCCGGCCAGGTCAGCTCCTTGTCGACCGCAGCGCGACATCGGCGGCGGGCCGCTGGACCCAGGCCGTGGCGGAGGCCGACGGCGTGTGCACCCTGCGGTTGACACCGGGGGTGGATCCGTGCGAGCTGGCCCTGGACCTGCGCGGGCGGGGGCACCGGGCCTCGCCCAACCACGTCTTCGCCGGGCAGCCGCTGTTCTTCGGCGGACCGGCCTCGCGGCCGTTCCCCGCCGCGCCGGTGCCGTTCAGGCCGGGCAAGGAGCGCTCTCCCGTCGTGGTCGGGCTGCTGGACACGGGCGTGGCGCCGCACCCGTGGTGGTCGCGCAGCGAGTGGTACGGCGAGCTGGGCCAGGAGGCGGCCGACGCGACCACGGGCAACCAGGCGGGCCACGGGACGTTCATCGCCGGGCTTCTGGTGCGCCGCGCGCCCGGCGTGACGCTCAAGGTCCGCCGGGTGCTGGACGGCGACGGGCTCGGCGACGAGGCGGGCATCGTGCGGGCCCTGCACCGGCTGCGCTCCGCGCCGCGGCCCGTGGGGGTCCTGAACCTGTCCTTCGGCGGCCACACCTTCGACGACCAGCCGCCGCCGATGCTCGCCGACGCGCTGGGCGCGCTGCCCGGCGCGGTGGCGGTCGCCTGTGCCGGCAACACCGCCTGCGACCGTCCCTTCTGGCCGGCAGCGCTGCCGTCGGTGATCGGCGTGGGCGCCCTGGACGCCGGGGAGGAGCACCGCTCGCCGTTCTCCGCCCACGGACCCTGGGTGGACGCCTGCGCCAGGGGCGAGTGGCTGGCGAGCAGCTATCCGGGTTTCGAGGGATATGCCACATGGAGCGGCACCTCGTTCGCCACGGCGCTGGTGGCCGGAGCCGTGGCCGCGCTGGCGCGGGAGGCGCCGGCCAAGGAGGCGGCGGGTCAGATCTTGGCCGGGGACCGGCAAATTCCGGATCTGGGAGTCGTGGTTCCCGCGAGTCTGTAGAGTTTACGCTCAGTCCCCAGGTCAACACGAAGGGCAATGTGAGGGTTCTTCGTGACGCAGCATCCGGGCGGAAGGAGGCCGTATGGGCGACCCGCGCGCGGTAGCGGAATTGCTGGCAGCAGCGGCCGACGGCGACCGGATGGCCTGGGACGAACTCGTGGCCAGGTTCACTCCGCGCATGTGGTCGGTCGTCCGCGCCTGCGGGCTCGACGACGCCGATGCCGCGGATGCCGTCCAGGGTGCCTGGCTGCGCCTTGTCGAACACCTTCACACCATCCGTAATCCCGCCGGACTGGGTGCCTGGCTGACTACCACGGCCAGGCGCGAAGCGCTGCGCGTCCTCCGCAGGGAGCTTCTCCCGCTCCCCCTTGACCTCGCGGAGGATTCAGATCCGGCGGCGGCCATCCTGGAAGCCGATGCCCACCGCCTGCTGTGGCAGGCCATCTCCTCACTCAACGAGCCCTGCCGGACGCTCCTGACTCTGATGGCGCACCGCGTCGGCAATCAGCAGTCAGCCGTACGGCTCGGGCTTCCGTTAGGCAGCATTGGACCTAGTCGAGAACGCTGCCTAAGAAAACTGCGCACCCTGATCTCATACGAGGAGACGGTGCATTGAGTAACGACGACTACCTCCTGGCGGCGATAAGGCTCGCCGCAGGGAACGACCCAGTTCCCAATCACGTATCCGCAGCCGCGAGCGAGGCATACTCGCTTCGGATCCCACATGTGGTGACCGCCGCATCCATCGAGTGCGTCGCCATGCGGACCGTGCGGGGGGTGGCAGGTCCGACAACAGTACGGTTCGCCACCGACGACGTCACCTTCGACCTGGAGCTCACTGTGAACGACGGGCTCATCGATGTGGCAGGGCAAATCCTGCCGTATCCGGGCGAAGGCAGTCATGTCGATGTACGAACTCCGCACATGACCATGAGCCGGCGACTGGCCGGAACGGGGCAGTTCGCCGTCACGGGAATGCCCCCCGGCTGGTTCAACGTCGTCTGCCATCGTCCGGGCAAGGCGCCCGTGGCGACCAGGTGGCTGCGTATCCGGCCATGACCTGAGAGATAGCGCTGTAATACCGGGGCGGCGGAGCCACCGCCGTCCCACAGCGCGCCACCTCACCTCCATCTCGACCTATCTCAGCACTTCACCCGGGCCAAGGCATGACCGCTGAGCAGGCAGACTCCCCGATCACCTCAGACCTCCAACCGGCGCGCCCGGACGCGGCGCCCACCATCCTCGCGGCGGCCGAGGCCGCCGTGTCCAGATCCGTGGTCGACCCCGAGCAGGCGCTCGCCGCGGGCCGCCTCGTGCTGGTCGCGGCCGAGCACACCGGCGCCGTCGAGGCGGCCGTGGTGGCTCTGCGCGCCATGGGCCTGGCCGCCCGCGAACTGGGCGACCTGCAGGCCGCCGAACGCCACCTGCGCAAGGCCATCGCCACGCCGGCGGCCCCGCCGCGACGCGTGGCCCAGGCCAGGCTCTCCCTCGTCACCGTGCGCACCGAACGCGGCCATCCCCTGCAGGCGCTGCGCGTCGCCGCCCTCGCCTGGGCGTACCTGTGCCCGCTCGACCGCGCCAAGCTCGACACGCAGCGGGCCGTCGCCTTAGCCCACCTGGGCCGTTACCAGGAGGCCATCGCCGCCTGCGACCGTTCCCTGGAGACGCTCGCCACCGCCCCCGGCACCGTCGACGACCGCCGGTTCCTGGCCGGTGGCCTGCTCAACCGCGGCCTCGTGCGCGCCTACCGCGGCGACTGGCACCGCGCCACCCAGGACATCACCGCCTGCCTGGAGATCTCCCGCGCCGCCGGGCTGGCCCACCTCACGCGCCTGGCCGCCGCCAACCTGCCCTTCCTCGCGGTACGGCGCGGCGACCTGGCAGCCGCCTTCGCCCACTACCGGGCGGCCGAGGACACGCTGTTCGGGTACCCGGAGCGCCTGGCCACGATGCGGGCCGACTTCGCCGGGGCACTGCTGGCCGCGCACCTGCCCGGGGAGGCTCGGGCGTTGCTGAGCCTCGCCGTACCCGAGCTGGAGGCTTCCGGCGCGCACGCCGCGCTGGCGGAGGCGCGGCTGAAGCTGGCGCAGGTCGAACTCCTCACCGGCGACCCGCAGCGCGCCGCCGAGGTCGCCGCGCGGGCCGCGGCCGAGCTCGCCGCGCAGGACCGCGAGTCGTGGCTGCCGCTGGCCAGGGAGGTGGAGCTACGCGCCGGGCTGGCGCTCGGGCCCGTCACGCCCGCGCTGGTGCGGGAGTTGGCCGAGTGCGCCGAAGCGCTGGAGTTCGGTCCCGCCTGTGCCGTGGCCGCGGCGGCGCTGCGGCTGGCGGCGGCGGAGGCCGCGTTGTCGATCGACGATCATCCGACGGCGTCCGAGCAGCTTGGCTACCTCACCGCGCAATGCCGGCGGGTACAGCCCTCGGCGGGGATTCCGCTGGCGTCCAAGGCGCAGGCGGCCCATCTGGCGCAGCCTTCGCCGACTCCGCCGCTCATCCGGCAGCATGCGCTGGCGCTTGAGGCGGCGTTGCAGGAGGACTCGGCGGGGGCCTTCCGTGCGGTGCGGGACGGGCTGGCCGAGGTGGGCGGGCAGGTGGAGTCGCTGGACGATCCGGCGCTGCGGGCGCACGCGGCTCGGGCCGGGGAGCGGCTGGCGGCGTTCGGGCTGACGCTGGCCGTGCGGGGTGGACGGGCCGAGGAGGTGTTCGAGTGGAGCGAGCACTGGCGGGCCGTCACCGGGCAGGTGCCGGGCGGGGCTGAGGAGCCGGGGCTGTCGGGGACCGAGGCCGGGGGCGGGGGCGCTCGGCGAGCGTCGCAGAGCGGCCCGAACACCGGCGCGGGCCGCCCGCCCGGCAGGGGTTTCGAGGCGCGGGCGTGGATGGCCGGCGCCGAAAGCGGGGTGGAACGGGGGGACGAGGCGGAGGGGTGGCTACGGGGCGTTCAGGAGAACCTGGGCGGGGCCGCGCTGGTGGAGTACGTCGTCGACCAAGGGGCGTTGCTCGCCGTCGTGGTGACCGCGGAACAGGTGCGGATGCGGCGGCTGGCGGAGGTGTCCTCGCTGGGTGAGGCGGTGGTGCGCCTCCGGTATGCCATGCGGCGGGCGGCGCTGGGCGACTGTCCTGGGGCCGGGGGCGATGTGGTGACGTGCGGGCAGGAGGTGGAGCGGATGATGTTCCACCCGCTGGCCGGCTGGATCGGGGACCGGCCGCTGGTCGTCGTCCCTTCCGGGCCGCTTTACACGCTGCCCTGGTCGGCGCTGCCGTACCTGCGTGGCCGGTCCGTGACCGTCACGGCCGCCGCACTGGCGTGGCTGCGGGCCCGCACCGCGCCGCGCCCCGGCCGCGCGGCGCCCGTCGTGGCCGCGACCGCCGGCCCCGACCTGAACGAGGCCCCCGAAGAGGTACGGCAGGTGCTGACCTGTCACCCCGGCGGACACGAGATCGAAGCCCGGATCGCCCCCGTGCTGCGGGCGCTCGCCGAGGTGGACGTCTTCCACGTGGCCGCGCACGGCGTCTTCCAGGCACGCAGCCCGCTGCTGTCGAGCATCACCCTGATCGACGGCCCGCTGATGGCCTACGACCTGCTCAGCCTGGAACACCCGCCGCGCCTGGTGATCCTGTCGTCGTGCGACGCCGGAATGGCCCGCGCCCCCTGCGAAGGCGCGCCGCTGGGGCTGGCGGGCACCTTTCTCGCCCAGGGTACGGCGTGCGTCATCGCCGGGATGGTGCCGGTGCGGGACGAGGAGGCGTTGGCCGTGATGACCTGCTTCCACGAACTCCTGGCCGCCGGCCACTCCCCGGCCAGAGCCCTGGCCGAGGCGACCGCGAAGACCGGCGTAACCGCCTTCGCCTGCTTCGGCGCCGGCGACCGCCCCCTAACCACCTAACCACCCCCGCGACCTACCGGACGGCGGCCCGCCGCGTGTGACCCGCCGGACCACGCGTCCCCGGTCGGCGACCAGACGGCGGGGCAACAGGGCGGGTAGGCCGCCCAGGGGCGCCGGGTGCGACCGCCGGACGACGCACCCCAGGCCCCTCCCGCTGGAGGCTGACCGGGTAGTTGGGGTGGTGGTTAGGCGGTGGCTATGGGGTGGGTGGGGTTGGCTACCCAGTTGGACCAGGAGCCGACGTAGAGGGCCGCCGGGTAGCCGGCCAGGTTCAGGGCTAGTACCTCGTGGGCCGCTGTGACGCCGGAGCCGCAATACGCGCCGACCGGGGTGCCGTCGGTCACGCCCAGGGCGGTGAAGCGGGCGTCCAGGTCTGAGGCGGCCAGGAAGCGGCCGTCGGCGGTGACGTTGTCGGTGGTGGGGGCGCTGACGGCGCCGGGGATGTGGCCGGCGACCGGGTCGATGGGCTCCACTTCGCCGCGGTAGCGCTCGGCGGATCGGGCGTCCAGCAGGACACCGGTGTTCGCCAGGGACGCGGCCTCGTCGGCGGTGAGGACGGGCATGCCGCCCGGCACGGCGGTGAAGTCGCCGGGCGAGGCGGTGGGTTCGTCCTTGACGATCGGCAGGCCGAGGGCGTCCCAGGCGGGCAGGCCGCCGTCCAGGACCTTGACCTGGTCGTGGCCGAAGTAGCGCAGGTTCCACCAGGCACGGGCGGCGATCGTGGAGCCGGCGTCGTCGTACACGACCACGGTCTTGCCCCGGGTGACGCCCAGGCGGCGCATCGCGTTCTGGAAGTGCTCGGCGGACGGCAGCGGATGCCTTCCCCCGGCGCCGGGCGCGGCGGCCAGGTCGGCGTCGAGGTCGCAGAAGAGCGCTCCGGGCAGATGACCCTCGCGGTAGCGGTCGATGCCGGGCGGCCCGCTGATCCCGCCGCGTACGTCCAGCAAGGTCACGGCATCGCCTAGCTCGGCCAGCTCGGCCGGGGTGATGAGCGGGCTCATCTGCTGCTTACCTCCAGAAGTGGTATGAGTTGTTCGGCGGTGGTCATCGAGCCGTGGTAGCCCGTGAAGGCCGCCTCCAGCTTGTGGGCGGTGTTGACGATCGCCAGGTCGGTGTACGGCACGGCCACCACGTCACCGATGCGTTCGATCCACTCCGCCTTCACCTTCGGCCCGAACCAACCGGCATCGACGGCCTCCTGCCTGGACACCACCCATGCCCGCCCGGCAAGGGTCTCACGCCAGGCCTCGAGAACGGCGTGCGCCGCACCCGGTTCCGCGTACACGTGTCGCGCCCTCGCCTCCCCGCCCAGCATCGCGACACCCGCCCACAGGTCGGGCGTCTGGTCGGCCTCGATCTTGTCGCGGGCGTTGACCATGCCGTGGTCGGCGGTCACGTACAGCACGCCGCCGGGAGGCAGGGCGGCGGCCAGGCGTTCTGCCAGGCGGTCGACGATGGCGAGCTGGTCGAGCCATTCGGGGGTGCCCCAGCCGGTGAGGTGGCCCATGGCGTCGAGGTCGCCGTAGTAGACGGTGACGTGGGCACGCGGCTCGGCCAGGGCGGCGGCGGCGGCCTCGACCCTCTGGTCGACGGTGTCGGCGCCGAGGTAGCGGATGCCGCGGTAGACGGCCTCGGTCAGGCCGGTCCCCTCGTACATGGCGGGCGCCACATAGCTGCAGGTCACGCCCGCGGCGGCGGCGCTCTGGTAGACGGTCTCCGCGGGCTGCCAGGTGAGGGGGTCCATGACCTGCTTGTCGGGCAGGGTCCAGCGCAGGCAGTTGAACAGGTGTCCGGCGCCGGGCACGGCGAGCATGAGGCCGAGCATGCCGTGTTCGCCCGGGGGCAGGCCGGTGCCGAGGGAGCAGAGGCTCGTGACCGTGGTGGACGGGAACCCGGCGGTCAGCACCCTTTTCGTGGCGCCGGACAGGAACGGCGCGGTCTCGGGATGGGCGGCCAGCAGTTCGGCGCCCAGGCCGTCGACGAGGAACAGACAGACGCTGCGGGCGGGTTCCAGCCCGAGCACGTTGCCGTCTCCCACTCCGAGCGCGGCCATCAGGGAACGCGGCAGATCCGGCAACGACGACCCACCATAACCGGGCACCAGCGGAACAGCGTCCAGACTCATGACCAGATCCTAATAACACCCACAAACCAGGTCATATCCCTACGGCTCAGGCAAATCCCATAAACCACCCCGAACCCGGTCACGTCAGAAACCCCCAAGAGCCCGTAGGTGACCCGGTGGAGGTTGTGCCCGGCCTCCGGCGCCGCCCGGTGCGGGCTTTTCAGCCTTAGGTGGGCAAGGGCGGAGTCGTCACGGCGGGAGGTCTCGGGCGTTCACTACCGGCCGTGAAGGGCGCGCGCCATCGCGGCGGGTGGGGCGAGCCGGCGCCGCCGTAACAGAGAAGATCCCCAGAGGGCGCGACTACGAGGAAGCGCGCGCCGTCGCTTCGGACAGTGTCTTGGCGAACGCCAGGACGTGGGACACCGCCTCGGGCCCGTCGGCGGCCTCGCTGACGCGCAGGGAGAGGTCGTCGGCGGTGATCGCGCCCGTGTAGCCGTGGTCGGCGTCGCAGTTCTCGTCGCCGCAGGTGGCGGGTTCGAGGTCGACGTGGGAGATCGCGCCCCAGCCGATGGTCAGCGTGACCTCGGTCGGCGGCACGCCGGGGACGTAGGTCGCCGGGTCGGGGACCACCCTGGTCACGGCGACGGACTGTACGCGGCTCAGGCGTACCGCCTCGGTGGTGGTCGAGGCGTGCGAGGCCGAGACGCCTTCGACGGCCGGATGCTCGTCGGTGTGACAGACGAGCAGGCGCGAGGCGGACAGCACCAGCACGGTGACGTGCCTGCGCACCTCCATGGCGGGGTCGAACGTGGCCTCGTGATGGACCACATAGGCCGTCACGGCCTCCTTGCCCAGCGCGGATTCGACCGCATCCGTGACGAGGTCGGGGTAGTAGCCGCTGCGCTCGATCGCCTCACGCAGACCCGCGGCTGAGACTCGGGTTTCCCTCATGGGTCCATCCTGCCAGGGCTCGGCAATGCTCTCACCCACCGGACAGACCACCTTATACCCCGCCCTGTTCCTCCTTTCCGCGCCCATTCCTCTCTTGCGGCCATCGACACCATTGCGGTGGTGCTCGCCGCCGTTTCGCTCAAGCCGGCCTTTCCGTTACGGCCGGCCACGCCCACCCCCACCCGCCGACCATGGCCGGGGACATTCCAGGGTCACGGCAGGCAGGCCGCGCAAGCGCACCACCGCAACGCGCGCCCCATAACCAGCCGACAGCGCCGGAACCACCCGATCTTGCAGCAGCCCACAGTCAGCCGAGGCGGAGGGCGACGCAGCCAGCGGAGGTCAGGCTGGACGGGGGTGAGGGCGGGCGGGGTCAGGTCAGGCGGCGGGGGCCGCCGTCTTGGCGGGGGCCGGGTGGGGTTTTGAGCACGGCCCTGGCGCCCAGGACGATGACCTCGCTCTCCCCCACCAGCACCTGGTCCAGGTCCAGCCGGGCGACCTCCGGAAGGTCGTGGGCCAGGCGGCCCACACGTACCAGCAGGTCTTCCAGGGCTTCCACCGCCACCGGCGGGTAGCCGTACTCGCCGAACAGCAGCGGCGCCGCGCGGACCGATCGGATCAGTCCCGCCGCGTCCTCCGCCGTCAGCGGCGCCAGCCGGAACCCCTCGTCCTCCAGCAGCCGGGCGGTCACGTCGCCCAGGCCGAACGAGACGACCGGGCCGAACGCCGGGTCCTCCGCCACGCCCACCACGGTGGGTACGGCGGGCTGCGGCACCATCCGCTGCACCGCCAGCTCGACGCCATCGCCGTACTGCCCGGCCAGCTCGGTGTAGGCGGCCCGGACGGTGTCGGGCCCGCCGAGCCCGAGCCGTACGGTCCCGGCCCGCCTGGCCGCCTCCGCTCCGGTCACCTTGACCACCACGGGCCACCCGAGCAGTTCGGCCGCCTCCGCCGCCTCGTCGGGCGAGCGCACGATCGGCGCCGGCCACACCGTGATCCCGTAGCACGCCAGCAACTCGGTGGCATCGATCTCCACCGGCCCCGCCCCGGCCTCCCGCCCCGGGAGACCGCCTGACGCGAACCCCTCGGCCGCTTCAGCACCGACGGCCGCCGATCCCCCAGCCCCGACTTCAGGACCGCGGGTCTGCGCGGGAGGCAGGTCGAGGTGGTGGGTGACGAGGGTGTGGGCGGCCTCCGGGTTCAGGTCGGGGAGTTCGGGGGGTGTGCCCGCGGGATGCGCCAGCCAGGCCGAGTACCGGACCACGTGGGCCAGGGCCCTGACCGCCTCCTCGGGCGCCGCGTATGACGGGATCGAGCCTCTTGCCGGCGTGCGGCCCACGCGGAGATCCGGGTGCATGCCCAGATGACCCTCGAACGTGGCCAGCACGGGCTTGCCGGTGTCCCGGGAGACCTTCAGCAGTTCGGCGGCCACCCCGGCGGTGTCGCCGGGGATCGGTGGCATGTAGATGACCACGGCCGCGTCCACCTCGTCGGCGGCCAGCACGTCGGCGAGAGCCGTACCGAACTCGGAGGGGCCCGCGGAGGCGCCGAGGTTGACGGGCGGGCGGGGCTCCAGGCCGGCGTCGGCGCTGGCGTGGACGGCGAGCAGGCCCATCGCGTCGGAGTTGGTGACCAGGCCGACGCGGGGGCCCGCGGGCAGCGGCTGGTGGGCCAGGAGCTGTCCCACGTCGAAGAGCTGGATGAGGTCGTCGACGCGGATGAGCCCGGCCTGGGCGAACAGCGAGCTGATCGCGGAGTCCGGCAGGCGCAGGGCCCGCGCGGAGTGGCCGACGGGGGTGCCGCCGCTCTTCACCGCCACGATGGGCTTACGGCGGGCGATGCGCCTGGCCAGGCGGGTGAACTTGCGCGGATTACCGAGGGATTCGAGGTAGAGGAGGATGACCTCGCTGGCCTCGTCCTCCTCCCAGTACTGCAGGAGGTCGTTGCCGGAGACGTCGGCCCGGTTGCCGGCCGACACGAACGACGAGATGCCCATCCCGCGCTGGGCGACCCGCTGGAGCAGCGCGGTGCCGAGCGCGCCCGACTGGCTGAAGAAGCCGACCCGGCCGCGGCCGGGCAGGGTGGCGGCGAGGGTGGCGTTCAGGCGGGTGGCGGGGTCGGTGTTGGCGATGCCGAGGCAGTTGGGGCCGACGACGCGCAGGCCGTAGGAGCGGGCGATGCTGGCGAGTTCGTCCTGTCTGGCCCGTCCGCCCGCACCGGTCTCGCCGAAGCCGGAGGAGACCACGACCAGGCCGTGCACACCCTTCTCCGCGCACTCCTTCACCACGTCGAGAACACTTTCCGCGGGCACGGCCACGACCGCCAGATCCACCTCGCCGTCGATGGCGCCCACACTGGGGTACGCGCGCACGCCCGCCACCGCCCGCACCTCACGGTGCACCGGGTAGACCGGGCCGGTGAAGTCGGCGGCCAGCAGGTTGCGCAGGACGGTCTGGCCGACGCCGCCGGGTTCCCGCGAGGCGCCGATGACCGCGACGGAACCGGGCGTGAGCAGGCGTTCGATGGAACGCGCCTCGGCACGGTGCTCGCGGGCGGCGGTCACCTCGGCGGAGGTCTCGGTGGGGGCGAGGTCGAGCGTCATGCGAACCACGCCGTCGGCGAAGCGGCTCTGCGCGGTGTAGCCGGCCTGGCGCAGCACGCCCATCATCTTCATGTTGGCGGGCAGGACGTCGGCGATGAACGTCTCGATGCCGTTCTCATGGGCGGTGGCCGCCAGGTGTTCGAGCAGCACGGAGGCGACGCCGCGGCCCTGGTGGGCGTCCTCGACGAGGAAGGCCACCTCGCCCTCGGTGGCGCTGACCCGGTCGTAACGGATGACCGCCACCATCTCCGTGCCGATCGTGGCGATCAGGGCGACCCGGTTGGTGTAGTCGACATTGGTGAACCAGGCCACTTCCTTGTCCGACAGCTTCGGACGCGGGCCGAAGAAGCGGAAGTAGATGGATTCGTCGGACAGCCGCGAGTAAAAGGAGAGAAGCCGGTCGGCGTCGGCCGGGCGGATCGGACGCACGTGCGCGGTGCCGCCATCGGCCAGCACGACGTCGGCCTCCCAGTGGGCCGGATACTGTGCATCCACAGTCCCGAGCGTAGACCTGCATCCCAGATGCCAAGACCGTTGGGCAACGCTTGTGCATCGACTGGGCACCTGTGTCCGGTCTCCGCCCACGGGCAGGCCGAGAGCTGTTAGTTTTGCGGCGGCAGGCATAGCGAGAAGACGCAAGGTGGTGGCCTCATGACGCGGGTCGTCGTGGTGGGCGATCTCATGACCGACGCGGTGGCGCGCGCCCGTTATGCGCTCGCCAGAGCCAGCGACACACCCGCGATCGTGACGATGCACGGCGGCGGATCGGGGGCGAACATCGCCTCCTGGCTGGCCGTGGAGGGTGCCGAGGTGGCCTTCATCGGCCGCAGGGGCGCCGACATCACCGGCCGCAACCGCGACATGGAGCTGATGGGCTACGGCGTGGACGCCCGGCTCGTCATGGATCCCGAGCGGCCGACGGGCACCTGTGTGGTTCTCGTCACCCACAAGGGCGAGCGGACCATGCTCTCCGACCCCGGGGCCAACGCCGCCCTGTCGCCGGAGGACCTGCCGCGTGACCTGTTCAGCGGGGGTAGCCATCTCCATCTGTCCGGCTACACGCTGATCAACGAGGGTTCCCGCGACGCCGGTCTGGCCGCGCTGGACATGGCACGGCGCGGCGGCATGACGATCTCGATCGACTGCTCCTCCTCGGCGCCGCTCGAGCGCACCGGGGCCGAGCCGTTCCTGGAGTGGACGAACGGAGCCAAGCTCCTGTTCGCCAACGCCGACCAGGCCAAGGTGCTGACCGGACGCGACGACCCCGAGGCCGCCGTCAAGGTGCTCACCGCGTGGTTCCCGCAGGTGGTGATCAAGCTCAACGCGGACGGCTCCCTCTGGTACACCAACGGCCGCCCCGACCCGGTCCGAGCCGCCGCCGAACCCGTCGACCGCATCGTGGACGGCACCGGCGCCGGCGACGCCTTCACGGCCGGCTTCCTGCCGCCGTGGCTGGCCGGCAAACCCCCGGCCGAGGCGTTGGCCGCAGGCAACCGCCTGGCCGCCAAGGCCATAGTCCACCTGGGCGCCCGCCCCCGCCTTTAGAGCCGGGCAGGTCGGTGGCTGTCTGGCCTGCGGGGGGCTCCGTAGGCCCTGGGTCTGCTTGACGAGGCACGGGGCGTCGATCTCCATGGGAGACGGGACCGCACAGGCACGCCAGAGGTCCACCGCAGCTCCAGCGCCGGGAAGAACTGCCCGGTGGGTCCGGCATCGGTGGGACCGCCCAGGGGGTGAGCGTGCGCGCGTCGCGGCGGGTCAGCGGTGAGGCGGAGGAGCGTCACCCTGGAAGGGCGGCCACGCCTGACGGCGGGTGGGGGTGGGGCGGCTTGCCGTAACGGATAGGCCGCCCGTAAAGACCAGCGCACGGAAAGAGCACTCGGCTGAGTACCCCCTACTCAGGCGGAGTGGTGGGGTGCGGCGGAGGATCGGCGGCATGACAGCGGCTGAATTCTCGCGTGCCCAGGACCGCTTCCGGATCCCGAGGGCGCGGCGTTTCGACTGGCTTGATCCCGTAGGCCCTCCGCTGCGTCGTTTTCCCGGCCTCGATCGGCGGTTGCCGCTCGTGTGGCCGGACCCGGTCATCCCCGAGTGGCCGGAGTTCTGGCCGATCAATCCGCGCGGGTTCCCGCCGCTCCAACCCCCCTCCGGGACCGAACGCCACCAGCTGACCATCCCGGTCTCGCCCACCGACACCCCCTCCGACGACACCCGCTACGAGAGTGCCGACGGCTCCGCCATCCTGGTCCTGCCCCGCTACGACCTCGCCTTCGACGGGGAGGAGCCGCGCATCCTGATCGTGGACCGCGCGGGCACGCCGACGCTGGTCGTGGTGGCCGTGCAGGTTCCGACGGGGCTGGGCGAGCTGCCGCACGAGCTGTCGGTCTCGCTGCGCTACCGCGTGCCCGAGCTGACCGGCGGCTCCGTGGTGGTCGAGGTGGACTTCCCCGCGACCGGCCTGGACGACACCGGCACCGTGGTCTCGGCCGAGCTGCCGCTGACCGGCCCCGGCCTGCGGCAGCAACTGCTGGCGGCGATGAGCTCGCTGGAGGCCCGCGCGACGGTCGTGGTCAAACGCGGCATCACGGTCGCGGTGCCCAACCCGATGTTGCTGATCGAGCCGCTGCCGCCCCAGACCTACCGCGAGGTGGCGCTGCTGCTGGAGTGCGTGGCCGGGCCGAGCCCGCTGCTGCTGTCGGACGCCCAGCGTGTACGGCTCGGCGGCGGCACCACCCCGACCGGCGTGCAGGGGATGCGCCGGTTACGCGTTCAGCACGAGGGCCGGGGGCATTCGTTCTGGCAGGACCCGGCCAGGCCCGAGCACTTCTACTTCCTGCCCGACCGGTTCCTGCTGGGCCGGCTGCCCGGGGCCGGACGCCGGCCGGCGCTGAACATCCGGGCGACCAGCGCCGCGCGGGAGGAGGACGTGCGGGTCACGGTCGAGTTCATGGCCAGGCCGGTCGTCTCGACCGAACGGCTGGCCGCGGCCGAGCCGGTGCTGGCCGAGGAGGCCGGGCGGATGGGTTCGACCGCGCCGGTCCGGATGGAGATCCTGCCCGACGCCCAGCCGATGCTGCGCCTGGCGCTGCCGCAGGACGGGGCGGCGCCGTCCGGGCTGACCGAGCGGCCGAAGGCGCAGGTGGGGCTGGAGCAGGGCGTCACCCACGCCGAGACGTTCACGCTCGATGACTTCAGGCTCGTGCACGCGGCCTTCTTCGGCGCCTCGCTGAACGTCATGAACGGCGAGGTCAGAGTGGGCGCGGGCGGCGGCCAGCCCGAGGACGTGGAGCTGGAGCTGCGCCTGGGCGACACCGCCGGCGACGTCCTGGAACTGGTGCCGCTGACCGCCCTGCCCAACCGCGTCACCGCCCGGCTGGTGAACGCGATCGAGAGCCCCGTCCGCGTGGACCGGCTGAAGGCCGTGGCCGTCGCCGCCGGCCGCCGGGTGCCGCTGACCGTCGAGGGCGGGCCGGCGGGCAAGCTGCTGGCGCCCGGCGAGGAGCTGGAGATCGCGCTGGTCCCGGCCGAGCCGCTGCCGGACACCGGCGCGTACACGATCGTGCTCGACCAGTCGGGCGTGGCGGTGCAGGTGGACAAGGAGGCGGTCTGGAAGGCGGTCTTCGACGACAGCGCCAAGCCGCGCCTGAGCCGGGAGGTGAGCGTGGTGGCGGTGCCGGCGATGTTCGGCGACCCCTCGGGTGACCGGGTGGCGCTGTTCGTGGTCTCGATCGTGGGCGCGCAGGGGTCGGTGCAGCTCAGCGAGACGGAGCTGAAGGCCACGACGCTCGTTCACGTGCCGGTGAGCTCGCTGCTGACCGGCGCCCCGATCCCGCCGCTGCGCTACAGGACCGAGACCATCTGGCAGTCCGGCCTGGTCGGCGTCAGCCCGGTGCGCGAGACCGACGCGACGATCCTGCCGCCGATCAAGACCCGTCCGAACGCGTAGGAGGAGCGATGAGCGTGCTGCAAGGGCTGCCCGACCTGGGCGCCCCCGCCGGCTCCGGGTTCGCGGCGTTCGGCAGGGAGGGCCTGGTCGTCTCGGTGCCCGACCGCCTGGAACTGGCCCGCCGCGACGGCGTGCCCGAACTGCTGGTGTCGTTGGAACGTTCCCTGGCCTTCCCGCCGTCCGGGCTGCTGGAGCTCGCCTTCACCGCCCTGTCGTCCACGCCGGGGGTGCCCGCCGAGGTGCGCGAGAGCGTGCTGGAGCTCTCGGTCGTGCTCGGGCCGATCTCGCCGCCCGCGGTGCTGGCCGCCGACCAGCTCCTGGGCGCGCGGCTGGCCATCGCGCTGACGCCGGAGGCGGCGCAGGTGATCGCGCGCCTGGTCGAGGACGCCACCCTCCCGATCGAGGCCGCGGTACGGCTGGCCGTGCGGGCCGTGGCCCCGAGGGCGGCGTTCCGGACCGTGTTCGACCCTCGTGACCTGGCCGCCCGCCTGGCCACCCGCCTGGGGAGCAGCGCCCGGGTCACGCGTTCCGCGCTGGTCCTGGCGCTGGCCGATCTGCTCGGCGCCGGCCCGGACGCCGCCGAGGCGCTGGCGCTGCGCGCGGCGCCGCTGGTGGCCGTGCCCGCCCCCGGCGCCGGCCTTGACCTGGTCCTGCGCGCGCCCGCCGAGGTGGCCCACGGCTCGGTGCGCCTCGACCTGGCCGAGCCGGCCGCAGTGATCGCCCACCGGGTGCTGTCCTTCGACCCGTTCGCCGCCGCGCGTGAGGTGGCGGGCGGCTCGCTGGACCGGCACGTGCGGCTGATCACCCTGCCCGGGCTGCCAACCGGGCAGGTGCCGGTCCACGTCTCCGCCAACCTGCCGGAGCCGGTCACCGACCTGCCCACGCTCCTGGGGGACGTGCGGTTACCCCCCGCGCCGCCCAAGCGTCCGCACGCGGTCTCCGGCAGCCTGGCTCTGGATGGCGCCGGCCGTACCGGAACCTTGACGCTGACGCTCGCGGCCGGTGAGCTGCCGGCGGGCGAGGCGCGGCTGCGGGCGCTGATGTCCACGGGCGAGGAGGTCGAAGGGCCGGGGGGGGCCCTCGAACCGCGGCCCAACGTGGGTGTCCGCCCCCACATCACCCGGCCACAGCGCGGGGGGGGGGGCGCCCACCCGCAGCGGGGGCGGGCGACGGGGGGCGTGATAAAG